>NZ_CP035088.1:3643125-3961250 GCF_004786035.1 Pseudomonas viciae | reverse complement strand
AACCCGCTGCCAAAACTCAAGGAGCGGGCGTTATTGCCACCCCCTTTCCTGTTTGACGTCAGCGTGGTGGACGCCAGCGGTGTGGTGGTCGCCAGTACGCAGGCGAGTGAAGTGGGCATTGTCGTCGCCCAGGATGAGGCGCAAACGCGGTGGCGCGACAATACCCTGTCGATCAGTCGTCCCTGGAAAAATCCTGCGACGGGCGAGTGGACGCTGCGCTTCAGCCGGCGTCTCAATTCGGCGGGGGGCGCATTCTCTGGGATCGCAATGGTCGAGGTCGACGCGGCGTATTTCGTCAGCAGCTACGACGCCTCGAAGCTCGGCGATCAGGGCACGCTCGGGCTGCTGGGGACCGATGGCATCTTCCGGGTTCGGCGTACCGGGGAGGCGGTAATAGCCGGCGATACGGTCGATTACGCGGCGGTGGTGCCGGACACTGAAAACACTGAAGCGCTACTCTCGACCAATGGATGGGACGGGGTACGGCGCTACACCAGCGCCCGTCAACTCTACGACTATCCATTGGCAGTGATTGTCGGCTTGTCCGAGGAGGAGCAACTGGCTGCGGTGACGCGGCAGGCGCATACCTACCTGTGGCGGGCGGCGGGCGGTAGCCTGTTGCTGGTGTTGTTGGTCAGTCTGCTGAGTCGGATGAGCTGGCAACTGGTGCAAAGCCGTTTGCGGGCCGCCGAAGCCAAAGTAGCCTACGCCGAACGTGTCGAGTATCTCGCCTATCACGACGGTCTTACGTCGCTGCCTAATCGTAGTTTGTTCAGCAAGATGTTGGCTCAGAGTATCCGCGAGGCAAGCCGATATGATCGGCAGTTGGCGGTGCTCTTCCTGGACCTTGATCGTTTCAAGCAAATCAATGACACGCTTGGGCATGATGCCGGTGACCAACTGCTGCAAGCCGTTGCACTGCGCCTTCGGGCCTGTCTGCGCGCCAGTGACACCGTAGCTCGATTAGGCGGCGACGAATTCGTGATCTTGCTGCCGGAGCTGTCGGAGGACTCGTACGTGGCGGTCACCGCGCAGAAAATCCTGTCGACCATTGCCCGGCCCTTTAACCTCCACGGTCAGGAGTTCCGTATCACCGCCAGTGTCGGCATCAGTGTTTATCCTCGCGATGGCCTGGACGAGCAGACACTCAAGAAAAACGCCGATATTGCGATGTACCAGGCCAAGCAACAAGGCAAGAACAACTTCCAATTCTATTCCGAGAAACTGAATGCGGACTCGCTGGAACGGCTGACGCTGGAGTTGAGTTTGCGCCACGCCCTGGAGCGCGAGGAGTTCCAACTTCACTACCAGGCCAAGCGAGATGTGCGCAGCGGCCAGATCACGGGCATGGAAGCGCTCTTGCGTTGGGAACATCCCGATTTGGGTGTGGTGGCGCCCATGCAATTTATTCCGGTCGCGGAAGAGACCGGCTTAATCGTGTCGATCGGCAAGTGGGTGCTCAAGACCGCCTGCCGACAAAACGTTACCTGGCAACAACAGGGGCTGCCGCATTTGGGGATGGCCGTGAACCTGACCGCGCGGCAGTTTGCCGATGAGAACTTACTCACGGATCTCGCCGCGATACTGGCAGAAACTGGTATGGACGCCGGTCTGCTGGAACTCGAAATTGCCGAAAGCCTGCTCATGCAAGATGCCAAAAGAGCATTGAAGGTATTGATCGGTCTTAAAGACTTGAAGGTCCGGATTGCCATCGATGACTTCGGTATCGGCTATTCTTCGCTCTCGGCACTCAAGCAATTTCCCCTCGACGTCATCAAGATCGATCGTTCGTTTATTCGTGATATCTGCGATGTCTCGGAAGACAAAGCCTTGACCGAGGCCATTATTGCGATGGGTAGGACCCTCAGCCTGACCGTGGTTGCCCAAGGCGTGGAAACCAAGGAACAGGCCGACTTTCTACGGGACAATGCCTGCGACGAATTCCAGGGTTTTTACTTTAACCGGCCGGTGCCTGCCGACCAGTTCAAGGCATTGCTGCAAGCACAGACGGCTCATCCGGGGGCCGATAGGTAGAGGTCCAACGGGCTGATGAACAACGGGTACTCATTGGGGGGCAAGCGGTAGCGCCTTGACGCTGCTGTCCACATCGCGTGCGTCGATGTAGCCAATGGTTTCGGGATTCTCCGCGATACGTTTCTTGACTTCCGCGCTGCTTGAAACAGCCTGCGGAGGCTGTCCTCTGCCGGTAAAAATGATTTTCGACCAGTGCGCCTTGAGCTGGGACGCAGACTTGCCGGTGAAGGTTGAGTAAAACTCATCGCGGGTCGTTGAATCTTCGGTCTGATCAATCGGGACGGCCTGTCCGCCGTCGGGAAAACGGCTGGTTTTGCCCAGGAAGATATCCGCAACCTGATTGCGCGCCAGGGTTTTTACCGGATTGGAGGTGGCAACGACCACGACCACATCGGCCTTGATGGCAGCGCTGGCTGTGCACATGGCAAGCCCCGCTAGAGCAAATCCGATGAGCCTCACAAACCTCATGGCCTGCTCCATCAGAACACAAAATCGACAGCTAGGCTGATCACGCTGAATGACCCTCCCGGCTCAAAGTCTGGTTGGGGGTTGATCAACGGACCGACAGAGTTGCCCTTGAGACGTGTGTGGTCGTACTGCAATTTGGCGTCCATGTTCTTCGTGAAGTCCCAGCGCACGCCAAGGGAAAGTGTTTGGCGGCCTTCACCAGATCCCAGGATGGTGTTGAGGGCGCCGTTGAGGCCGACAGCAGCCTCAGCGAAGGCGGGGGGTAAAGTCGACACCGTCAAACCCGAGGCGGAGGTTTCAGATTCCGTCCTGGATCGCGCGTAAGTGATGTAGGGGGTGAATGCCTCGACCCGGTAGCCACCGCTGACATACCAGGCGCTTGTGGTGCCTAACGCGGAGCGACTATCGAGACGCCCCCACTCGCTCATGACGAACCAGTCGCCCGGATCGTAGCTGGCGCCTATCCCGAAAAAACCGACGGGTGTGTCATTGGAGTCGTAACGTTTGGCAATAGCGTTGCCTTCTGCACCGAACGCCCTGAACGTATCGAAGAGTGAATTGAATTGCTCCACGGTCAGGTCGGTTTTCATATAGGTGATGCGCGTGGTCAGGGCGCCGAACTCGGTGGTGTTGGTAATGCCCCACAGATTCCTTGCCATCGCCTTGCCGGCACCGTCGGGCTGGCGGCTGTCGTGCTGGCCGTAGTTACCCTGCACGGTATTGGTGAGTTCATCGACATGAAATCTGTAGCTGAGGTCCACGCCGTCGCTGCTGGTGATGGGAATCAGGCTGTAAACCTCCATCGGTGGACGCACCCAGGGCAGGGTGTACCCCACTTTTCGGGTGTCGGAGAGCAAGAAAACCGGCAAAACGGTGCGGCCGACACGTGCGCTGAAATCCGGCGTGAACTGATATTTGATGTTGGCCCACTCGACGAAGGGCCGATAGCTGTTGTCGTAACGCTGCTCTGAAATGACTTGTACCACGGCGGAAAGCTGGGGAGTGAACGTGGCGATCACCTGGGCACCCATCAAACTGTCGACGTCGGCGCTCCAACTGCGTGAGTGACCTGCACCGTTGGGTTTGAAGATAGTGGAGGTGAAGTCAGCTTTTCTCTCGCTGGAATGGACTATCCCCACTGTGCCGAAAGTGCTTAGCGAAAACATCGACGTGTCTGGGGCGCCGGCGTTGACGGCGCTGGCCTGCAAGGTCACCACTGCCAGCGCCAGGGTATTTAGTTTTGCCACGGGTCTGCCGCCATTCGTTCTGTTCCTTGTAACGTTGGCTGAAACTGCGTGAGGCACGAACCGAAGAGTAGCCTAGATCGCCAGCTTGAGCGTAAAGGTCGCCCCTTTTCCTGGCCCATCGCTGTGCGCCTCCAGTGAGCCTCCCATCTCCATGGCTGCCAGGACGCAGCTGTGCAAGCCAAACCCGTGGCCATCTTTGCGCGTGGTGAAGCCATGGGCAAAAATCCGCGTCAGGTTCTCTGACGCAATACCTTCACCGTTGTCGATCACCTTGATAGCCAAGGTGTTTTCTTGCTGGACTTCACTGTGAAGGGTGATCTGAGGGCTACGTTCCAGTCTGTCATCCATCGCACTGCTGGCATTTTTTATCAGGTTGACCAGGATCAGCAGTACCCGGTGTTTGTCCAGCTGCAGCAAGGGCGTTTCTGCGAAGTCTCGCACCACGGTTATCTGGCGTGCCGCGATTATTCCGGCGTTCATGCGCAGGGCGTCCTCGATCAGTTCCTTTATTTGTACGGCCTCGGCGATGCTGGAAGCGCCTGCATAGGATTGCTGCGCGGAGACGATTTCCTTGATGTGATCAACGCTTTTGCTCAGTTGCTCAAGTTCGTTGGTCATGCTTTGTTGCTCGACCGCCAGGGCCTCCACCAGTTGGTTCAGGTAACCAGGCAGAAGCTTGCCTTTCTCGTCATGGGAGATGTAATCACCCAGATCTTCGGCATGCTGGTTCATCAATTGCACCGCCTTGCCAAGCCCCAAGGCCTTGCTGTTGCGCAGCTTACGGGTGACCAGCTCTGCGGAGATATTCACGCTATTAAGCACGTTGCCGACGTTATGCAGCACGTTGGTGGCGATTTCTGCCATGCCGGCCTGGCGGGCTACCGCGGCGAGTTGAGTCTGGGTTTCGGCGGCGCGCAAGCGGCTTTGCGCCAGTTGCCAACTCATCCGGGCGAGCAGCCCCACCAACAACACCAGCACCAGGCTGCCGCCCGCCGCCCGCCAGAGGTAGGTGTGCGCTTGTCGAGTCACTGCGGCCAATTGTTCCTTCTCGGACAAACCGACAATCACCGCCAGCGGCAAATCGTAGAGTTGGCGGGCGCTGGTGTAGCGCCGTACACCGTCCCATGCATTGACCGAGAGTACCGCCTCGGTATTTTCGGTGTCTGGCACCACCGCCGCGTAATCGACCGCATCACCGGCCAATACTGCCTCCCCGGTGCGTCGTACGCGGAAGATGCCGTCAGTGCCCAGGAGTCCGAGTGCGCCCTGGTCGCCGAGCTTCGAGGCGTCGTAGCTGCTGACGAAATAGGCGGCATCGACCTCAACCCTGGCGATTCCGGAAAACGCGCCACCCGCTGCATTCAGCCGGCGACTGAAGCGTAATCGCCATTCGCCTGTCTCAGGGCTTTTCCAAGGACGACTGATCAACAGTGAATCGTTGTTCTGCAGTGCCTGCTGCTCGTCCGGGTCGGCGTTTTTTTCACTCTCGTGCCCCCGTGTGCTCGCCACCAGCTCTCCGCGCGGATTGACCACACTGACGTCAAACACCAGGGCCGGCGGCAACAATGCGCGTTCCTTGAGTCGGGGCAGGGGATTGCGCTCACCCTCAGTCTCGTAGGTGTATTTGACCAGCTTGAGGGTCTGATCAATCTCATGAATGGCGCGCAACATTTGTGCTTCGTACGTGGCGCCGATTTCCATGCTCGCTGTCGCTGCTCCCTGCTGGGCGCGAATCTGTTCGACCTTGATCAGGTACAGGGTGGCCGTCCAGATGGCCAGTAACAGGAGCACGGCTAATAGCGGGAATAAAATGTAGGCTTCTTTAGTCTGGTCGAAGACGCGCCGAAACAGTTTATCCGTGGTAACAGAAATGGCGCCCGGGGAATTCTCGATGCCAGGGGCCGACCTCGCGGTATTCGGCTGTTGGATCAGCATGATGTGCTCCCTGCATCGTTTCAATACTGAAGGCTTGCGGTTATGCGGCGCGATAATCGCTCGAGGAGGGGGGGACGCTCCTGATTGCCCGAGCAAAAAAATCGGACCTGAAAGAACTATAGACCACAAACCGTACCCGCTATTGCCTTGCCCGTTTCAGGGGGGGACTGGCAGGCGACCGTTACCTACGGCTCTTCGCGCATGATCCGCGCTACTTCGCCTGATGCCTTGAGCTGCTCGAAAGCCCGCTGGGCCTTGGCGACGACTTCGTTCGAAGTGCTCAGACTGAAGGCCAGGTGTACCCGATGGGGCCGCTCATCAAGGGAGTAGACTTCCTCCAGTGAAGTGAAATCCACAGCGGCATCCTTGCTCATCAGGCGCGCCGTATTTTCGGGCATCGGTAGCAACTGGATCTGATGATTCAGCAGCTTCTGAAAGTTATCGTGGTTATCGACCGACACCACCAGCCGGGTAAAGCCTTGCTGCTGCAGGTAAACTTGCTTGGCGTCATTGCGAACCACGCCTATGTCGTACTGCTTGGCCTCTTCAAGGCTGTTTATGGTGATGGCCTCGCCCCCGCGCATTTTGTAGAGCTTGGTGGTCGACTGATGTATTTCACCCACCCACTTGAATAGCTCTTCGCGGGCCGGCGTACGATCCAATGGGAAGATCAGCACATTAGGCTCATGCAAGGCCTTTTCGTAAGCCCGTGCCCACGGATACAGCCCCATCCGAAAGTCAGTGAGTTCTGCGCGTTTCAATGTTTCTTCGGCTATGCGAGTGCCTGGCCCGACGAGCTGGCCTTCACGGGCGTAAGCGTACAAGGAGTCTTCGGTCACGACTTCAATCGCCTCGGCATGGCTTTTGAAGCTGATCAAGGCCAGGAGCAAACATGAACAGAGCGTCAGACGAGAATGCATACAGACCTCATTACATGCGATGGTTTATATAACGACGCGGTCGCGCCCTTGGTGTTTGGCCCGGTACAGCGCCTGGTCGGCGCGTTGCAACAGTTGATCGAAATGATCCATGGTCTCCGGGTCCAGCTCGGCGACGCCGATGCTCAGGGTGACGAAGGAGGAGACCGCTGAGCCGCTGTGGGGAAGCTCACGTTCGGCCAGGCTTGCACGAAGTCGCTGGGCAGCGTCGTAAGCCTGGTTTGCATCGATGTTGGGCAGCACCACGACGAACTCCTCACCCCCGACGCGGGCGGTCAGTTCGCCAGAGCGCCCGAAAACGCTGCTCAGGGTTTCAGCGATCTGCTTCAAGCACTGATCCCCCTGTATGTGGCCGTAGGTGTCGTTGTAGATCTTGAAAAAATCGACATCGCACATGAGCACGGCCAGCGGGGTCCTGTGGCGGATCGCGCGGCGAAATTCGACTTCCTTCAGTTCGTCGAAATAGCGACGGTTGGCCAGGCCGGTCAAGGCATCGTGACGTGACAGGGCTTCCAGGGACTGGTTGGCCGCCTTGAGTTCGGCGGTACGCGCCTCGACCAGTTCGGCCAGTTGATCGCGGCTGGCGGCAATCGCCAGTTCATCCGAATGCTGGCGCTCCAAGTGGGCGTGGAGATTGTCTTGAAGAGCATTGACTTGGAATTCGAGCAGACTCAGCTCATCTTGGCCGTGCACCGAGCGTTGCAGCTTGAGGTGATGCTTGAGTGTCTGCGGGGCGAGACCGCTCAGATGTCGGGCGATCTGTACCACGTGCACGGTCACCAGGCGGTTGAACATGGTCATGACCAAGCCGGCCAGCAGCAACGATTGGATAATCTGAGTGATGACGATGCTGCGGGCTTCCTTCCAGAGACGCTCCCAAAGCAGGTGATTGTCGCCTTCAATGGTCAGCTCGCCGACTTTTTCGTTGGCGCCGATGTAGGGTTGCGCGACGAGCTGGCGATGCAGCACTGGCACCACACCTGAGGGGCCGAGGGGATATCGATTGAATTCGATAGTTTCAGGCGACTGGCCTGGTCGTAAAATATTCAGCGCCACGCGCCCCACCGGCGCAGCCTTCGCGACGCTGCTGAGCTGCTTGTCCAGCGATTCGCGGTCCATTTCCCAGATGGCGTGAGCCAAGGTGTTCTGGAACACTTGATCGATCAGGGCAAGCTCCGAGTTCATCTCCGTCAGGTTGCTCTCCCAAGCCATCCAGGTCCGGAGAGTGACCATGGCCAGGGTAAAGAGCAGACAGAACACCAATGTTGCGAGCACCAGGCGCCGACCCAATGAACTGAACGTCCTGGTCTTCGGCTGTGGGGAGGACGGCGCCGGCAAGTGGTCTCCCATGTCATAACCATTTGCGCACGATGGCATCGAAAACACCATTGCGACGGATGGCCTCGAGGCCTGTACGGAATTTGTCGACCGTTTCGGTCGGCGTCTTGCGGCTGAACGCCATGTAGAAGCCCTCTGCGTTGCTCAACTCGGGAAGCGGCAGCGAGCGGATCAGCACTTTTTCCGGGTCCTCGCCATTCTGGCGAGTCAGGTACAGCGCGTTGAGTTCATTGGAAATCCATAGCTCCACATGGTCGACCTTGAGCTTGCGGTAGTTGTGCTCGTACTTGGTGCTCGACTGCAACTCTTCACCGATGCGGAAGCCCTTTGAGATCAGATACTGCTCCCCCACATCCTGATTGACCGTGGCGATCTGGTGACCATGGGCATCGGCCAGCGAGTTGAGTTTTACCGGGCGGACGGCCAGCGAATATATGTACCACTGCGTAGGGGCAATGGCGCCGATCCATTGGAAAAGCGATTCGCGGGCAGGTGTGCGGACGATTGAATAGATCAGCACATTACTTTCATTGAGTGCCAGTTCATACGCACGGGCCCAAGGCATGGGCTGGATAGGAGGCGATTCGACGCCGGCTTCCTTGAATACGGCCTGCACCACCTCGGTGGCCATGCCGGTCACCCGCCCATTCTGCGTCATGTTGTAGGGCGGCAATTCCTCCGTAACGATACGCAGCGCGGTCTCTGCTGCAACGCTTGGCGGGGATCCGCAGGCAGCCAGAAGCACCAGAATGCCGAATATTAGAAAGCGGTTAAGCGCCAGAGCCATCGAAATTATCCTGTGCAACCAGCAGAACCTGGCGGGTCTACGAGCCATTGACTTAATGGTTATCGACCGGGCGAGCGTCAGCTTGAGCATCGCCCGTCGAACGACGCCGGCGAACTTCGAGCAAACGGCTGCTGTTGTTGCGCAGGTCCGCAGTGGCCATGGCGCCAATGAGGACCTGCTTACCGGTGGCGGGCAACAGGAGGTATTGGGTCGGTACTCGAACCTATCTGGAGAGTTTTGACCCGGGCGGGCAGGGGGATCGGTTCGAGCCGGGTCTGCCTTAATAGACCTGAGGCACGATGAGCTCCGGTGGCGTCGGGCTGCGGGAGTAGTCCTCCTGACGCACGCGCTGTGGCAGTTCAATCACCGGTAGCTCCACCTCTTCATAGGGCATCTGCCCGAGCAGGTGATGGATGCAATTGAGGCGGGCTTTTTTCTTGTCGTCGGCTTGCACCACCCACCAGGGGGCTTCGGCGATGTGGGTGCGCTCGAGCATGATTTCCTTGGCCTTGGTGTAGGCCTCCCAGCGCCGCCGGGACTCCAGGTCCATGGGGCTGAGTTTCCATTGCTTGAGCGGATCATGAATGCGACTGAGGAAGCGCAGGTGCTGTTCCTGGTCGGAAATGGAGAACCAGTATTTGATCAGCTGAATGCCGGAACGGGCGAGCATCCGTTCAAACTCAGGCACCGTGCGGAAGAACTCTTCGTACTGGTCGGCGTTGCAAAACCCCATGACTTGTTCGACCCCGGCGCGGTTGTACCAGCTACGGTCGAACAGCACGATTTCACCCGCCGCCGGCAGGTGTGAGACGTAGCGCTGGAAGTACCACTGAGTGCGTTCGCGGTCATTGGGGGCGGGCAGGGCGGCAACCCGACATACCCGGGGATTGAGGCGCTGGGTAATGCGCTTGATCACGCCCCCTTTGCCGGCGGCATCGCGGCCTTCGAACAGGATCACGACCTTGTGCCCGGTCTTGACTACCCAACTTTGCAGCTTCACCAATTCGCCTTGCAGGCGAAATAGTTCGCTGAAATACAGTCGGCGGATTTCCTTCTCGCTGGCGTCCTGGTCGTGTTCATCGAACAATGCATTCAAGCCGTGCCCGTCTTCGGCCAATTCCAGCTCCAGTTCTTCGTCGCTGTGATCGAGCAGTTCACGGTGGATACGCTGTATCAAGGTGTCTTGGATGGCTGACATGGTGGGCGCTCGCGTCGTGGGTGCGGCAAACGCTATTCGCAATTTATGACAACTTCGCTACGCCTCACGACCCACAGGTTTTTATCGGCTTAATTGCCCATAGGCCAGCAACCGACGCTCTGCCAGTCGGAATACACCCACCAGCGCAAACGCCACCAACATATAGAGCAGGGCGGCGATCCCATAGGCTTGAAAAGTCTTGAACGTGGCCGCGTTAACATCCGCCGCGATTTTCAGGACGTCGGGCACGGTGGCGGTAAAGGCAATGGCCGTGGCATGCAAGACAAAAATCACTTCGTTGCTGTAGGCGGGGAGTGCCCGGCGCAGCATGCTCGGTATCAGCACCAGCATGATCAATTGGCTGCGAGTCATGCCCAGGGCCAGGGCTGCTTCGATCTCGCCGCGTGGGGTGGTGCGCAGTACACCGGCGAGAATTTCGATGGTGTAGGCGCAGGTGTTCAAGGCCAGCGCGAGGATGACGCAGTGCATGCCGTCGCGGAAGAACCACCACAGGCCTGGTGATGCTCTGATGAGGCTCAGGCTGGCCAGGCCGCTGTAGATGATCAGCAACTGCACGAACAATGGCGTGCCGCGAAACACCAGGGTGTAGAGCTGGATCGGCAGTGCCACCCAGCGGCTGCCGTAGGTGCGAATCAGTGCCAGTGGTATCGCCGCACACAAACCGGTGACGGCGGATGTCACCAACAGCCATAGTGTCACGGACAGGCCGCTCCAGCGGTAGCCGTCGGACCACAGGAAGTTCGGTCCGAACTCCTTCAATATCTCGATCATGACACGCTCCGCTGCGGTTCGATGCTGTAGCGCCGCTCAAGGTGTTTGAGTGCAAGGCTTGAAAGGATCGCAAAGGCAAGAAATATCGCGGCGATCACCAGGTAGAAAAACATCTGCCTGGAGGTCGCATTGCCCGCCTGTTTGGCGACCTGAACCATGTCATTGAGGCCCAGCAATGAAATCAGGCCGGCGCTTTTCAACAACACCTGCCAGATATTGCCGATGCCGGGCAGTGCGAACCGTATCATCTGCGGGAGACGGATACGCCGCAGGACTTGCCAGTGACTCATGCCATAGGCCCGGGCCGCTTCCAGCTGCCCGGATGGGATGGCCTGGAAGGCGCCGCGAAAGGTCTCGGTGCAATAGGCACCGTAGATGAAACCCAGGGTGCCGATGGCAGTGCCGTAAGGGTTCAACTGGAACGATTCCTGGCTGAGCGCGTCCGCCATCTGGTTGAGCCCGATTTGCGCGCTGTAGTAGATGAGCAGCATCAGGACCAGGTCCGGCACGCTGCGCACCAGCGTGGTATAGACCGTCGCCACTATCCGTAGCGGCGCCAGCGACGAAAGCTTGGCCAAGGCCCCGAACAGGCCAAGGACGAGGGCTACGCAGGCGGCCCACGTGGCCACCTGGACGGTCAACCATGCGCCCTGGAAGATGAGATAGCCGTACCCTTCGAGAAACATGCTTTCAGGCTCCGCGCGGCTGGTTTACTTGGGCGAGATGTCGAAGTCGAAGTATTTTTTGGCAATGCGTTCGTAGGTGCCGTTCTGGTGGATCCGCTCGAGCGCCTGATTGATTTCACCGGCAAGGGCCGTATCGCTTTTGCGCAAGCCGATCCCGGTGCCCGGCCCGAAGATTTCCGCTGATTTCACCACTTCTCCGGCGTAGCCGAAGTCTTTGCCCATCGGCTTTTTCAGCAGGCCTTCGGAAACTGCGATGGCATCGTCGAACGCGGCATCCAGGCGGCCGTTGATCAAGTCCGAGTAGGTCAGGTCACTGCTCTGGTAAGGCACCACTTCCACACCTTTGAGCCCCCACATCCGCTTGGCATAGACCTCGAACACACTGCCTTGCTGCACGCCGACGCGCTTGCCGCGCAGGGATTCGGCCGTGGGTTGCAAAGGGCTGCCTTTCGGGGCCACCAGGCGCGCCGGGGTGTCGTAGAGGGTGTTGGAAAAAGCGATTTCAGCTTTGCGTTCTTCGGTAATCGACAGCGCCGAGAGTATCCCGTCGAACTTCCTGCCCTTGAGGGCCGAGACCATGCCGTCGAAGGCGTTCTCCACCCAGACGCAACGCCGCTGCAACTCGGCGCACAGGCTTTCCCCCAACTCGATGTCGAAACCTGTCAGCGAGCCGTCCGGTCGCTTGGACTCGAAGGGCGGGTAGGTGGGATCGACCCCGAAACGCAACTCTTCACTGGCGCCCCAGGTCATCAACGGGCTGGCCACGAGCATCAAACCGATCAGACATTTTTTCATCGACAGGGTATCCACGACAGGTTGGTAGAACCGCCCCGGAATGGCCCGGGGCAGCACGCATCAGCCTTGAATGTTCAAGGCTTGTTTCAATTGCCGGGCGCGTTCGGCGTCCACCGCGTGACCATGGCCAAAGCCACCGGCCCAGCCGCACACCTGGCCGGCATAATCGACGCCGCGTAAAAGGCATTGGGCGAGGCTGTGCCCGTCTTGCCACGCCAGCAAAAACGCCGCGATGAAGCCGTCGCCGGCGCCCATGCTGTCGACGAACGTGCAGGGCAGTGCCGGTTGCTCATGGACGCCCTGTGCATCGATCGCGAGTGCGCCCTGGGCACCGCGAGTGACGACCACAACCGCCGGGCCCATGGCGCGCATCGAGTTCGCCAACTCATGGGCTTCGTTCGACGACAGGTCGGCCGCCGAGAAAAACGCAATGTCGACATGCTCCAACAAGGCCGGCCAATCGAACTCGACCCAGTTGTCCGAGAAGTCGAATGACAGGCAGCCGCAGGCCTGGCGGATCTGCGCCAATTGGCTTTCCAGGCCGCTGTAGAGGCTGCTGTGTGCCAGCGGGAATGTCGCGACATAGGCCAGGTCGTCGGCATTGAGTCGCAGTTGACGACATACTCCAGGATCGCTGCCGAGAAACACTCGCTCGCTATCGATGCTGTTGACGCATGCCCAGCCGTTGGCGCCCGGCAACGTTTGGCAGCGTGAAACATCGACGGCTTCCTGTTGCAGGCAATCGAGCAGGCGCTGGCCGTATCGATCATCGCCAACACAGCCCAGGTAGGCGCTGCGAGTGCCCAGCCGGGACGCGAATACCGCCACGTTGAGCGCATTTCCGCCGGGGTATTCGAGGTTTCGGTCCAGGTACACATCCAGGGTGTTGTCGCCGACTGCGATCAGGCTGGCCATGCTCAGTACTCCGTTTTCCACATGTAGCGACGCGTCGTCAGCGGCTGCTGGTGCCAGACCGCCAGGTGGGCGGCGATGCGTTCCGCGGCGATACCGACGATGTAGGGGGCGACAATCGCGCGGATTTCCGGATCGATGCCCTCCATCGGGAAGTCCTTGGAGTCATAGACCATGACCCGCTCGGTGTACCGCTGGCAGAAGCGCACGACCCGCTCCATCTGCGCCCGGCTGGGATCTTCGCCCACCAGCAACAGCAGCGGGGTGGTCGCGTCGATGGCTTCGAACGGACCATGGAAAAACTCGGCAGCCTCCACCGGCAGGCAATGCAGCCATTGGCTTTCCATCACCACGCAGACGCCAAACACATAGGCAGTGGTGAACATCGGACCCGAGGCGAGGAAGTACATGACGCGGTCATCTTTGTAGAGGCGTGCTTCTTCGGTTGCCCGTTGGTCGTTATTGATCGCCGCGTCGGCCAGTGCCTGTGGCAATGCTTTGAGCGAGCGCGTGAGCTTGTCCAGCAGTGGCCAGCCTTCGCGCTTGGCCAAGATGCCACCGATCAAGGCCTGGAGGATCATGAAGCACCCGAAGTACGCCTCATCGGTACGCCCCAGCAGAAAGCAATGTTGCACGGCCTGGGCCAGTGGCAGCTCGGCGGTTTGTGTCACGCCTACGGTGAGGCAGGGCTTGTCTTGCAGAAAGCGTGCGGCGGCGATGGTTTCCCGGGTCGTTCCGGATTTGGACGCGAGGACCACCAGAGTGCGTTCATCCAGGCGCGGCGGATCGATGTCCATGAAATCGGCCGGGAAATAGCGGCGTACTTCCAGTGTGTGGCTGTAGCGCTCAAGCCAGTACTGCAAGCCGAGCATGATGCGGTTGGGCGCGCCGCAACTGACGAAATAGATACGGTCGATCCGCGTCGCCAACTCCTGGCCAAACTGCTGGGCGTCGTCGACGATTTGCACGGATTGCTGCAAGGAAGTGATGAAGTCTTCCCGGTTGAACTGGATCGCCATGTGAGCTCCTGGATGCCTTGTTGCGGTGCTTCATGTTGCTGTTCATGATCACCATTTAGACCAAAAGCTATACCATGAAAAATACCATTACAAGGCTTTTTGTCCGTGGTCTAATGAGCCGTTCAGCAGTTTTCAGCGTGTTATTTGAAGTGAGTTTGCTTATTGCCATCAAGCTGGCGGGGTTGCGGTGGTTTTTTTGGTTTTTATCGCAACATTGATGCGTCAGAAAAATAATCCAGGATGTAGACCATGAAAGTTGTTCCTCCAAAGTCCTCTGATGTGGCGCTGCTGGCGCCCGAACGCAAGCAGGTGGCGTGGCAGGCCGTCCAGGCGTTGCTCGAAATGCTCGAACGCCCGGAGTTCGGGCCGACTGAACGTATTCCAGCGGAACGGGACCTGGCCGAGCATTTGGGCATCAGTCGGATGACGTTGCGCAAGGCCCTGCAAACGCTGATCGATCGTGGGGTTCTGGAGCGCCGGGGCAATCGTGGGACCTTCGTCACCGCCCCGGGTGTCGAGCGTCCCCTTAATACCGTGGCGCGCAAAGGCATCGCTGAAGTGGTCGAGCAGGCCGGGGCGAGGCCTGGCAGTAAGCTGCTCTACTTCGAACAAACCCAGGCCAGCGCACGCGTCGCCAAATTACTGAAGATTCAGGAAGGGGATGCTTTGCTGACCATTCGGCGTCTGCGCACCGTGGACCAGAAACCTTTCTGCATCGAGACCAGCTACATCCCCGCGGCACGCGCGCCGGAGCTGGTAGCCGGGGACCTGATCGAGGGGGCATCGTTGTATGCCTTGCTGTTATCGCGGTACCAGATCGAAATAGAAAGCGACGAGGGCACGTTGAGCATTGCCACGATGAACGACCAGGAGGCGCGCCTGCTCGAAGTCGAACCGGGGACGGCCGCGCTGGTTTATCGGGGCGTGATTTTCGACCGCCAGGGACGGCCGGTGGAGTACCTGGTCTCGATCAACCATCCTCAGCGCGTGGTGTTCAAGCTGGCGGACAGCCGGGTCAATAGCATTCATACCGAGCATTGATGTGAATGTGCCGCCGCCCTCGCGAGCAAGCTCGGCTCCCACAGGAGTCCCTGAGTGTCCACAGATCCAGCGTTCACCACACATCCTCTGTGGGAGCGAGCTTGCTCGCGATAGCGGCGGTCAGTTGCCGGTGAGCCGGGAGGTCGCGCGGGGCCTGATTTTCAACTGGTTGGATGGGATTTGAAAACTCCACTGAGTACAAAGGCATAACGTTCCGGACGAATGAAAAACGTCGTGCGGTCGCAGCAGCGGCCGTCGGCAAACCAGGAGGTGCGCTCCATGACCAGCAGTGCGGTGCCGCGTTTGACGTGCAGCGCGCTGGCCAGGCGTTTGTCGGCTTCCTGCGCGCGGATGGCCAGGTCGGCGCGAGTGACTGTCAGGCCGGTGATTGACTCGAGAATGGAATAGATCGGTTGATGTTCGACGTCAGCCCAAGTCACGCTGGCCAGCTCGGCCGGTAAATGGCTGCGTCCCAGCGCGATAGGTTCTTCATCGACGAAATGCAGTCGCTCCAGCAGCAGGCAATCGTCTGCGCCTTCAAACAGGCCTCGCAATGCCTCGGGAACCGGCTGCAGGGCGTGACTGACCACCCGCATGCTCGGTTGCAGCCCTTGCAGCAACAACGCCTCATGAAAACTGCGCAACGCATCCAGGCCGTGGCGGACCTGTTTGGCGGCGACGAAGGTGCCTTTGCCTTGTTTGCGTTCCACCACGCCTTCTTCGCTGAGCTTGCCCACCGCCAGGCGCACCGTGACGCGGCTCACGCCAAAGCGCTCGCCCAATTCCGCTTCAGACGGCAGCTTGCCGTTGGGTTGGTAATCGCCGCGCTGGATTTCCTCCAGTAACTGATGGGCAATCTGTTCGTAAAGTGAGGTGCTGCTGTCGCGAAGAATGGGCGTGGACACTGTCAGCTTCCGTGACCTTGAGTGGGGCAGGGTGCCTTCACTTCTAAGGTTATAAAAATAGGTTATTGGGACTACTTGTATTAATACGTATTATGTCAGGCAATCCCATTGTAGACGACCTGACGACACTTGCCATGCTCAAAACCGTTCCCTACCCCCAGCAGCAAGCCGATGCTCTGACGGTCGATGACATCAGCTTCAGTTACCCCAACGGGCACCGGGTTTTTTCCTCGTTCAGCCTGAACGCCAAGCCCGGCGAGTTCGTCGCGATCCTTGGGCCATCGGGCTGCGGGAAAACCACGCTGCTGAATTTGTTGTCAGGTTTCGTGCAACCGCAAAGTGGCCTTATCACCATCAATCAGACGGCGGTGCGTCCGGAGCGTTCGGAACTGGGTTATGTGTTCCAGGCACCGCAATTGTTTCCCTGGTTGAGCGCTCTGGAGAACGTCCGTTTCGGCCTGCGGATGAGCGCTCAGACCAACGAAGCGCAGCAGCGCGCGCAGGCCTTGCAGTACCTGCGCCTGGTCGGCCTGGAGAGCGCGGCGCATCGGCTGCCGCACCAGCTTTCCGGTGGCATGCAACAGCGCGTTTCCCTGGCCAGGACCCTGGCCTTGGAGCCCAGCGTATTGCTGATGGACGAGCCGTTCGCCGCGCTGGATGCCATCAGCCGCAACAGCATGAATGAAGAGACGTTGCGCCTCTGGGCCGAACTGGGCCAGACGGTGTTGTTTATTACCCATGACATTGATGAAGCGGTGTTCCTGGCGGATCGGGTCATTGTGCTCAATATCGCCCCTGGCGGTATCCACAGCGAACTGGACATCCATCTGCCGCGTCCCCGTTCCAACCTGAAAACCCGTCGCCTGCCGGCCTTTCTCGATTACCGCAATGAGCTGATGGAGCGCATTTCCCAGATCATGGATGCGTCCCAAGCCACTGCTTACCTCACCCCACAACTCGAGCTGACAGCATGATCAAACGTTCGCTGCTTGCCCTTTCATTGTCTGTTGCCGCCCTGGCAAGCAGCGCATTCGCCGTGGCGGGCGAGGAGAAACCCTTGCGCGTGGGGTATGTCTTCGCCATGGCCAATGCCCCGGCGCTGATCGCGGACAAACAGGGTTACTACCGCGAGGAAGGCCTGAATGTCGACCTCAAGGCGTTGGGCGATGGCCCGGTGATCCAGCAAGCACTGGCCGCCGGAGAGCTGGATGTGGCCTATGTCGGGACCCCGCCGGTGTACCAGTGGTTTTCCCGGGGGCTGCAAAGCCGGATCCTGGCGAAGGTCAATTACGGTCAGGCTGCGGTGATTGTCGACGCAAAAAGTCCGATTAACAGCCTGGAGCAACTCAAGGACAAAAGACTCGCCGGGGTCAAGAAGGGCAGTGGCATGGATGTGTTGCTGCGCGGTTATGTCCTGAAAGAAAAGGCCGGGCTCAATCCTGACAAGGATCTGGACATCATCGACATGCCGCCCGGCAACATGAACGCGGCCCTGGATCGCGGCATCGTCGACGCGGCGTTTTCCTGGGAACCCTTTGTCAGCCAGTCGCTGTTGCGCGGTTCGAGCCGGATCCTGCTGGACGTGAACCAGGCGCTGCCCAATTACCCGTGGTACGTGGTGATCGCCTTGCCGAAGACCTTGCAGGAGCGCCCGGACGATGTGGTGAAACTGCTGCGCGCCCATCGCAAGGCCATCGCCTTCCTCAACGAGCATCCCGCTGAAGCGAACCGGCTCATCGCCGAGGCGTTCAAGCTTGAAGCGGTGCAAGGCACCGACGGCCGGACCATCGCACCCGAAGACATCGTCGCCCAGGCACGTACTCGCTTGGGCTGGTCGGCGGACTTGCAGGCAACGGATATCCAGTTCATCCAGCGCCTGATGAACTATTCCCACGATCTGGGTTTTATCGACACCACGCTCAAGACCGAACAGATCGTGGATACCTCCTACCTGGAAAAAGCCGCGCACTGAGTCCGTCATGTCCTTGCCAAAACCGAATTGGGGATGGGCGTCGCTGCCGTTCCTATTGTTGATCTGGGTGGCCCTGGCCAGCCGCTTTCCCACGTACATCCTGCCGCAGCCCTGGGACGTTGCCCGCGAGGCGCTGCGCTGGCTGGGCGATAGCTCGCTGTGGCAGCACCTGCGGGCCAGTGTCCTGGAAGAGTTGGGTGGTTTCTGCGCGGCGGTGATCGTTGCGCTCCTGTTGGGCACGGCCGCAGGTTTGTCTTTGCGATTTCGCGACTTTATCTCGCCGCTCAACAGCCTGTTCATGGCCATTCCGCCGATCGCTTGGGCGCCGCTGATCATGATCATTTTCGGCCTCGGCTACGTCTCCATCGTGCTGGTGATTTTCATCGCCGCGATGTTCCCCATGGCCGTGACCATCCAGGAGGGCGTGCAGAGTATTCGCGGTGGTGAAGTCCGCGCGGCGCGCACCCTGGGGGCCAATTCCTGGCAACTGTTGGCCCATGTCTACTTGCCGGCCTCGTTGCCCTTTGTGACTGCAGCGTTGCGCATCGGTTTCAGCCAGGGCTGGAGGGCGTTGGTCGCGGCGGAAATGATCGGTGCGTCCCAGGGCATCGGCTGGATGGTCTCCACGGGCGGGCAGATCGGCAACAGCAGCCAGGTGTTGCTGGGCATTGTCGTGATCGGCCTGATTGCCTGGCTGATGGAGAGCTTCGTGTTCCGGCGCATCGAGCGCCACTACCAGAAATGGCGCTTGCAATAAGCATCGCCCCCCGTATCCAAAACCTTCAGTGGACCACTGCACGAGGTGTCATGTGAGTAACGTTTTCGATCCCCGCGAAGCCGGGCATTACATTGCCCCGCAAGGCCTCTACGAACGCAACAAGAAACGCCCGTTCCTGGGCAGCATCGACTGTGATCGAGACACGCTGATCGCCGGTCAATGGGATGAAATTACCTTGGTCTACGAGGTCGGTGGCAGTGGCCTGGCGGACGGTGCCTGGCTCAAGCTGGCCTTCAAGTTCTACTCAGACTGGGCCTTGTTCCAGACCTCGAACCCGGCTGGGCCCAACTATGTCAGCGCGGAATATCAAGCCGGAGAGTTGGTCCCGGGCCAGAGTCAGGCCACCGTGCAACACCTCAAAGTACGCTTCGACCAGAAGGGCCATGAGCGGCCCTTCCAGAAAGCGATCATCATCGACATCGTCGACGGTTACCTGAATCCAGGGGACAAAGTCATCATTCGCCTGGGGGATCGCCGGCAGGGCGGCGCGGGGACACGGGTGCAGAGTTTCGTCGAGAAAGACTTCCGCTTCCGGCTGTTCATCGACCCGTTGGGCAGTTCGAAGTTTGCCGAGGTGCCGGGTGATCCGTTGCTGGACATCGTGCCGGGACCGGCCCGGAGCCTACAGTTGATCGTGCCGCGACTGGTCAGTGCGGGTGAGGCGTTTGACGTGCTGCTCAGGGCGGATGATGCCTGGGGCAATACTTGCCGCCAGTTGCCACTCAAGGGCGTTTTGACCTTCATCGATCCTGAAGGCGGAGAACGGCGGCAGCCGTTTACCTTGGCGGCTAGCGGCTGGGCCACTGCGCGGCTTGAGGGCATTGACCTAGGTGCCCAGGGTGAGTGGCGTTTGTCCGCCGAGGTACAGTCGACCTCGGTCCGTGGCGCCCAGGCGTTTGTCACGGTCGATCCGGCCGGTACAGCGCTGCGTCCGCTCTATGCCGACCTGCATGTGCACTCCGATGACACCGTGGGCACCAACGACACCTTGTACAACCTCAGCTACGGTCGCGACGTGGCCGGGCTCGATGTCCTTGGCTACACCGCCAACGACTTCAACATCACCGAGCAGCGTTGGGACCAGGCGGTCAAGCTGATCCACGAGCTCAATGAACCGGGCCGATTTGTTTGCTATCCCGGCACCGAGTGGTGCGGTAACTCCTGCGCGGGCGGGGATCGTAATGTGGTGTTCCTGCATGACCGCAAACCCGAGTTTCCCTTCGACAATCAGGGACGGCTGGTGCGCTCCTTCGAATGGAACGAGTTCACCGCCGGTACGATCAAACCGGGCGCCTGGCCGGTGGACGAGCTGTACGCCGCCTATGCCAAGGACCCCGAAGGCCATCTAATGATGCCCCATGTCGGCGGGCGCCGTTGCAACCTTGACTGGCACCATCCGGAGCTTGAGCGGCTGATCGAAGTCGGTTCGGCCTGGGGTCAGTTCCATTGGGTGTATGCCGAAGCGCTGCAGCGTGGCTATCGGGTGGGGGCCGCGGCGAACAGTGATGAACACCAGGGCCGTTGCGGCGGCGGGGTTCCGGCCACGGCAGTGTTTGGTTCGCGGGGCGGGTTGACGGGAGTGGTTGCTGACGGCTTTGATCGAGCCAATGTCGGTAAGGCGCTTCGCGCCCGTCGCACCTTCGCCACGACCGGCGAGCGCTCGTTTGCCAGCCTGAGCCAGGGCAAGCATTTCATGGGTGAAGTCTTCACCGCCGATTCGAATGCCACGCTGGACTATCGACTGCTGGGAGAGGCAGGTTGGGAGCAGGTCGATCTGTTTGATGGCGACAAGTTGATCTGGTCACGCAACCTGCATCAGGAACTGGGTTTTTCCACGCAACGCATTCGCTTGCGTCTGGGTGGCGCGCGGATCAAGGACCGTTATCGCGGCGCTTACTGGACCGGCGAGATTCGCATCACCGGCGCGGTCATCAATGGTTTTCGCGCCTTGGGCCTCGATCATCCCGAGCAAACCGTCTGGCGCAAGGATGCCACTGTCCTGGCCTTTCGCACGGACACCAATGGCGATACCGACAGCATCGAAATCGACCTGTCGCACCTGGCCGGCGCGACGTTGCAGATTCACAGCCGTATCGACAACTACGTCAAGGTCGGTGATCCGGCCGAACCGCAACCCTATGTGCATGCGCCGGCGGTGCTGATGGAGCTGTCCGGGGAGGAGTTGCTGGCGCAATCGCAAGTCATCGAAGAGCTACCGGGCGCCGAATTGAAAGTCTCCCTGGAAAGGACCACCGCTGCAGCGCTGCCCCGTGAGCTGCGAGGGAGCATTGAACTGGCCCGGTTGAACCTGGAGCAGGGCCGTGAACATCCACTGTTCATCTGTGCCCGTCAACGGGATCAATCCCGGGTCTGGACTTCGGCGCTGTTCCTGACGTTATAAAACGCGGGGTTTGACGCCCCGCCGGATAGACGGCATATTTGCTCGATTGTGAGTATTTATGCTCGTTTATGTAGGTTGTAATGCCATGACTTCACCTCACGAAGCGTTTCCCGGCGAACGCCAGCAATTGATCCGTCGGCGTCTTGCCCAGTACGGCCGGGTGATCGCGGCTGATCTGGCCAGCGAGCTCAATGTGTCCGAGCACTCGATACGGCGCGATCTGGGTGCATTGGCGGCGGCGGGGTTGTGCAAGCGCGTTTATGGCGGCGCCATACTGTTGCCCGGTGCGGAAGGGCCGTTGGAGGTTCGAGTACAGCAAGACACCGTGCGCAAAAGCAGTCTTGGCCAAGCGGCGGCTTCATTGCTGAGGGCCGGCCAGCATGTCTTCATCGATGCCGGGTCGACCAACCTGGCCATTGCCTGCGCCATTGACCCGCAACTTGAGCTGACCCTCACGACCAACTCACCGTTGATTGCGGTGCAGTTGATGAAACTGCCGCGCGCCGAAGTCATTGTGCTGGGCGGTCGCCTGAACCCGGTGGCTGGAGGTTCGATCGGGCTGACGGCGGTACAGCAATTGCGCCAATTCAGTTTTGACCTGTGTTTTCTGGGGGCCTGCGCCATCGACCCGGACAACGGCGTCACCGCGTTCGGTCTGGACGATGCTGAGTTCAAACGCGCGGTGGTCGCCGCCAGCGGTCAAGTGGTGGCAGCCGTGACCAATGAAAAACTGTCGAGCGTTGCGCACTATCAGGTGGCATCGTGTGAAGAAATCGCTGTCCTGGTGGTGGAGCACGATGCGCCGCGCGAGCGACTGGAGCCTTTTTTCGGCAGGGTTTCCAAGGTGATGACGGCGGCCTGCGAACAGCGGCGCGGACAAGGCCAGGCTTGAGATGGTTGCCTTGGCAGGAGCAGCAATCAAACGGATGCCGGACGACCCCATTGTCCGCCACGTCATTTACGTCTAGTTTGCTGCCCCATCATAAGGACAAAAACAGGAGTCATCGATGCAACCGATTCGTCTCGGTCTGGTGGGCTACGGCAAGATAGCCCAGGATCAACATCTTCCCGCTATCCTCGCCAACCCCGCGTTCCAGTTGGTCGCTGTCGCCACGCAGGGGAAACCCTGCGACGGGGTGGAGAACTTCCAGTCCCTGGGCGAATTGCTCGAAAAGGGCCCGCACGTCGATGCGATTGCGTTCTGCACACCGCCGCAAGGTCGATTCGCGTTGGTGCAACAAGCGTTGGCCGCTGGCAAACACGTCCTGGTAGAGAAGCCGCCGTGCGCCACGTTGGGCGAGGCGATGGTGTTGGTGGAGCAGATCCGGGAGCAAGGCGTCAGCGGTCTGTTCGCCTGGCATTCGCGTTACGCACAAGGCATCCAGGCGGCCCGTGACTGGCTGGCCAGCCGTACCCTGCAAAGCGTGAAAATCGACTGGAAGGAAGACGTGCGCAAGTGGCACCCGGGCCAGGCGTGGATCTGGCAACCCGGAGGCCTGGGCGTTTTCGACCCGGGCATCAATGCCTTGTCGATTGTGACCCACCTGCTGCCACTGTCACTGTTCGTCGAATCGGCCGAACTGCGCGTCCCCAGCAACTGCCAGTCGCCTATCGCCGCTAACATTAAAATGTCTGACGCGGGTCGTCTCGATGTCCGCGCGGAGTTCGATTTCGACCATGGTCATGATGAACTCTGGAGCATCGAGATCCGCTGCACCGAAGGCCTGTTGCGCCTGGACAACGGCGGCGCACTGTTGAGTATCGATGGCGTGCGCCAGGCCGTTTCGCAGGAGGGCGAGTACGCAGCGGTGTATCGGCATTTCCAACAACTGATTGCTGACAAGGCCAGCGACGTGGACCTGCAGCCGCTGCGACTGGTCGCAGACAGCTTTTTTGTCGGTAGCCGCGCGTCGGTTGAACCGTTCTACGACTAGGCGCTGTCAGGGATTAACCGCAGGAGGGGGGCCAGTCGATCCATGCGTCGACTGGCTGCGCTTGCGTTCGATTCTGTCGCTATCCGACGCTGGGTGCGATGGCGGGCAGCCGTCTTTCAGCCCAAATCTTCAGCCTGATGCCGCTCCGGCACCTGGCTCGCCTCATCCCCCCACGTCCGGTTGACGCGTTGCCCACGGATGACCGCCGGCCGTTTGGCGATTTCTTCCGCCCAACGCTGCACATGGGTGTATTCGTGGGCAGCGAGAAACTCTGCGGCCGAGTACACGTTGTTGCGCACCAGTTGGCCATACCAGGGCCAGACCGCGATATCGGCGATGGAGTAGTGGTCGCCCGCCAGGTATTGGCTTTCACCCAGGCGGCGATCCAGGACATCCAGTTGGCGCTTGGCCTCCATGGTGAAGCGATTGATGGGGTACTCAAGCTTCTCCGGTGCGTAGGCATAGAAATGCCCGAAGCCGCCACCCAGGTAGGGCGCAGCGCCCATTTGCCAGAACAGCCAGTTCAGGGTTTCGGTGCGCCCGGCCAGGTCAGTGGGCAGGAAGGCGCCGAATTTCTCTGCCAGGTAAAGCAGGATCGAACCGGACTCGAAGACGCGGATGGGCGGCTCCACACTGCGGTCCTGCAAGGCCGGGATTTTTGAGTTTGGATTGATCTCGACAAAACCGCTGGAGAACTGGTCGCCCTCGCCGATGCGAATCAGCCAGGCGTCGTATTCCGCGCCTGCATGCCCGAGCGCCAGCAGTTCCTCAAGCAGGATGGTCACTTTCACGCCATTGGGCGTGGCCAGCGAATAGAGCTGCAACGGGTGCTTGCCGATCGGCAATTTCTTTTCGTGGGTCGGCCCGGCGATCGGGCGGTTGATGCTGGCGAACTGGCCGCCAGACGGGGCCTCATTTTTCCAGACCTTGGGCGGAACGTAGGACGCTTGACTCATGGAACGTACCTCATCGTTTGCTGGCGGTGTACACGTAGACCGCGCAAGAGGGGGGCGCCTGGCGTGATGCGGTAAGCGGCACGCCAGAGAGGCCGAAGCCTGGCCTTCGAATGAAAGCAGAGAAGCTATCATAGGCTGCGCGGCGCGTGGTGGTCGGCGCGCCAGAGACCCTGGCTGGGAGACGATCAGAGAATCAGATGTCCACGCTCCGTCGGTTCACCATCGATGTGAGTGGTCGATCGGCGGACGTAGCCTGCTTAAGCGCTCAGCCACAGTTCGACTTTATCTCGGCTCGGAATGCCTCCGGAATGAACAACTTTGCCATCAATGACCACGCTGGGTGTCGATATAACCCCATAGCTCATGATGTCACGCAGCTCTTCCACTTTTTCCAACTTCACAGGCACGCCTTTCGCTTGAGCGACTTGCTCGATGATGGCGATTGTCGATTTACACTTGGAGCAACCGGTACCTAGCACCTTGATATCTTTCATGGGAACCTCGGCGGATGGACTTACAGAACGAAGTTGAAGGCGTAGCCAACGACGAGAATGCCGGCGGCGACGACACCAATGAAGGTGGCGATCAGGCGGACTTTCAACACCTTGCGCAGAATCACCATCTCAGGGAGGGAGAGGGCAATGACGCTCATCATGAAGGCCAGTACCGTGCCCAACGCTGCACCTTTGGCGAGTAGCGCCTGGACAATGGGAATGATCCCTGCTGCGTTGGTATACATGGGAATGCCTATCAGGATCGCGACTGGGACAGACCACCACGCCTCTTTACCCATGAAACCGGCCATGAAATCTTCGGGCACGTAGCCATGAATACCTGCGCCAATGGCGATACCGGCCAGGATGTAAGGCCAAACGTTTCCGACGATTTCACGCACGCTGCCAAAACCGGCATAGATCCGTTCATGCAGCGGCATGTGTATGTCTTCTGCGGTTGCCTGGACTTTGGGCATGTCGCGAACCCAATCCTCTAGAGAGTCCTCCATTTTCAAGCGCCCGATGATCCAGCCTGCAACCACAGCAATAAACAAACCGAGACTCAGGTACAGCAGCGCAACTTTCCAGCCGAACAAGCCCAATAGCAGTGTCAATGCGACCTCGTTCACCATGGGCGCGGCAATGAGAAACGAGAAGGTCACCCCTAAGGGCACGCCTGCCTGAACAAAGCCGATAAACAGAGGAACTGCGGAGCAGGAGCAGAACGGGGTAAACACCCCGAGAGACGCCGCCATGACGTTGGCCATGCCCTCGCTTCGTCCGGCCAATGTTGCGCGGGTGCGTTCAGGTGTGAAGTACGAGTTGACCATTCCCATCAAGAACACGATGCCGGTCAGCAGCATCAGCACCTTGGGCGTGTCATAGAAAAAAAACTGCAGGGCACCACCCAGGTGGCTGTCACGCTCGACAGGCAGCGCTGCAACCAATGCCTCCGAGACAGGGATAAGGGCCTCATACAAACCGAACCAAATAAGCACGGCTGCCACCAAAAAAAGGCGGGGACTGCGCTGTGGCCAGCGCACAATGATCTCGTTCATGTCCACACCTCCTGGGACGGAGCCGGGCTAGGCCACCGATTGATCGGCCAGAGCCGCTGCGATTTCGCTGACCGTGCTGCGAGCCGTACGCGTTACGCCGATCAACGTGGCGGAAGCCGAACCGGTCCACTCACCGTAGCCAACCAGCCATAGCCTGGGTTCTTCAATCGAACGGGTGCCTTCGACCTCGACACGGCCCTCGCTGTTGACCACGCCCAGCGCATCCAGATGCTGCAGGGCCGGTCGGAAACCGGTGCACCAGATCACCACGTCCACCGCAGACTCTGAACCATCGGCCCAAATTACCCCGTTGCGGGTAAACCGTTGGAAAGGCCGGACAGATTTGAGCGCATGGCGTGCTCGCGCATCGATAACGGGCGGCACCATGACGATATCGCCCAGTCCGCCCACGGGCTGCTCTATGACAAGGCCTTGCTGTTGGGCTTTCCAGCGCTCGGTGGCGCGCTCGAACAACACGCGCCCATCCACTTCGTCGGGCAAGAACAAGGGTTCGACAGGCGTCACCCAGGTGGTCTGCGCGACTTTGGAAACCTCCGCCAGAATCTGCGCCCCTGAATTGCCACCGCCCACCACCAACACACGCTTACCCGCGAACGGCTGCGCCTGGACATAGTTCGCGGAGTGCAACTGTTGGCCGGCGAATGACTCGGCATCCGGGTAGTAAGGAATGTAAGGATTGCTCCAAGTGCCCGTGGCACTGACCACTGCCTTGGCATCCCAATGCCGGCCGTCAGCCCATACGCGCAAGCCCAGTGCTGTGCGCTCCACCCGATTGACCCGTACCGGACGCACCACCGCAAACTGATAGCGTTGTTCGTACTGCTTGAGGTAGTCGATCACGTGGTCGCGCGATGGATAGCCTGCTTGCGTGGGGGGCATCATCCAGCCAGGGATCGAACTCCACGTGGCCGGGGAGAACAGGCGCAACGAGTCCCAGCCATGCCGCCATGCGCCTCCTGGTTCTTGCTCGGCGTCGAGGATGACAAACGTCAATTGCGTGCGGCGCAGGAAATAGGCCACCGCCAAGGCAGATTGACCCCCACCGATAATGACAACGTCAAATGCGCTGGAGGGCGAATCAGTCATGACGGCGAACCTTCAAGGGCGTGGATGGAACGGCGGCAGTGGTCCCTGCCAAGGAACCGTCTCAATAACGCTTGCACGTTTTGATGCCCAGTAACGTATAGATCGGGCAGAAGCGGAAAATGCCAGTGGCCAGCGGCACCAGGCCGATCCAGCCCCACAAGCCGATCACACCGGTCAGGCTCAGGGCGATGAGAACAAGCCCGATGACTATGCGCAGGCTACGGTCAATGGTTCTGATATTGGCTTTCATGCTGATCTCCCGATCAATGGGGGCGCCGGGTCTCCAGCGCCGTGAACAACAACATGCCCGCCAACATGGCCAGCATGAACACAATGATTTGCCAGTGTCCGGTCAGCAGGATGGCCACGGCAGGGCCAGGACAGATACCGGCTATGCCCCAGCCGATGCCGAACACCAGGCTGCCGCCGATCAGGCGTGGGTCCAGCTCACGTTTGACCGGTAGTTGCATAGGGCTTCCCAGCACTGAACGCGATTGCCGGCGAGCCCAGGTGAGCGGGCCGATGGCAACGCCAATCGCACCGATCATCACCAACGCCAGGGACGGGTCCCAGGCCCCGGCCAAATCCAGAAAGGCCAGCACTTTTCCCGGGTTGGCCATCCCCGCCAGGAGCAGACCGAAGCCAAAGAGCAGGCCGGCGATGAATGCAGTCAGTTTGAGCATGATCAAACCCCCATCACATGACGCAGGACAAAGACTGTCGCGAAACCGCTGAACATGAAGCAGGCCGTGGCGATCATTGAGCGCGGCGACAGGCGCGATATGCCGCACACGCCATGGCCGCTGGTGCAGCCCGAGCCATAGCGGGTGCCGATCCCCACCAACAGGCCGGCGACGACCAGCCCGACCCAGCCGCTGTGGAACTCAATCGGCGGCAAAGTGGCAAACAGCCCCCATAAAAGCGGTGCGACCAGCAGACCCAGAAGGAACAGGGCTTTCTCGCCCACGCCTTCGCCGCCGCGCTGCAGAAGGCTGCCGATCAACCCACTGATGCCAGCGATACGTCCATTGGCGACGACGAACAGGCTGGCCGCCAGGCCGATCAACAGGCCGCCGGCGAGGGATGACCAAGGTGTGAAATTGAGCCAGTCAACATTCATGAGCGTTCTCCGATACACAATCGTTGCTATTCCACGACAGGGTTCAACCCAGGACTTTTACCAGCAGGGCCACCGCCACCAGCGTAGAGACCAGGGCAAAGCCTTTTTGCAAGTAGGGTTCCGGCAACCTGGCCGCAATCAAGCGCCCGCCAAGCATGCCGCTGAGTGCGCCAATGGAAAATGGCACGGCTACCGCCCATTGCAAGTGACCGGCCGCCGAACTCGCCACAACCCCCGACATGGAAACCAGTGCAATCACCGTCAGCGACGTGGCGAGCACCGACTGCGTGGTCAAATTGGTGTAGCGCTGCAGCGCCGGGACCATGACGAAACCACCGCCGACTCCGAGCAAGCCGGAAAGCACCCCTGCGACCACGCCGGAAGCGGTGAGCGCCCAGGCACAGGGGCCGGTCCAGTTCAGTTTGCCGCGGTTCTCATCCAGGACACAGGGCGGTGGCTTGCCCCTGCCAGATGCCTTTGCCCGCGCGTGCGCAGGCCGTGATTTTTGAAAGGCCCGCCAAGCCACGTACATCAGCAAAAGGGCAAACATGATCGTCAAGGGGGCGTTGGGAGTACGTTGAGCCAACCACAAGCCGACGGGGGAGCAGACGATCCCCGCCCCGGCGGTCAGAAGTGCGGCTTTATAGCGTACGATGCCGTTTTTGAGCCCCATCACGGCGCCCAGGGTGGCGGCTAAACCCACGGCGAGTAGACCAATAGGCCCGGCTTCGGCCATGCTTAATCCCACACCAAACACCAGGAACGGGACCGCGAGTATGCCTCCACCCGCGCCGGTCAGCGCCAGAATCACCCCCACGGTGAAGCCCAGTAGCAAGACGCTCATCATCTTGTTCTCCTGGCGTTCAAGTCCGATTTCATAGGTCCGCCAACTCGGGTTTTGCCAGCCACTCATGGCCCTTGAGCATTCCCTTCCAATACAGGGGCGGCAGGATCCGCTCTTTGAGCAGCCACGCCAGCCGCGAGGGGCGGGTTCCGTCAATCAGCCAGGATGGGAAACTGGGGGCAACCTTACCGCCATAGGTGAATTCGGCGAGGACGATCTTGCCCCGTTCCACCGTCAGCGGGCAGGAACCGTAGCCGTCGTATTGGGCGCAGCCCTCGGCCTTGCCCATCGCCGCCAGCACGTTATGGGCGACCACGGGGGCCTGCTTGCGCGCCGCCGCTGCGGTTTTAGCGTTGCTGGTATTGGCCGCGTCTCCCAGCGCGTGGACATTCGCCCACCCTTTGTGGCGCAGGGTTGCAGGATCGACGTCAAGCCATCCTGCCGCATCCGCGAGGGGGCTGACACGAATAAAGTCCGGCGCAACCTGTGGCGGCACCACATGAAGCAGGTCGAAGTCGCGGGTGACAGGGTGAGAGCTGCCATCGGGCCCGACGCAACTGAAGGTGGCCGTGCGCTCGGGACCATTGACGCTCGTCAGGGTGTCGCCGAAATTCAAGTCGATGCCGTAGGCGTGGATGTACTTCATCAAGGCGGGCACGTAGTCGGGAACACCGAACAGCACCGTCGCGGCACTGCAGAAATCGATCTCGATATCCCCCAGCACGCCTTCGCGCCGCCAGTGGTCGGCAGACAAGTACATGGCTTTTTGTGGGGCACCGGCACACTTGATCGGCATGGGGGGTTGCGTGAACACGGCTTGTCCACCGCGCAGTTGTCGCACCAGTTCCCAGGTATAGGGCGCCAGGTGGTACAGATAGTTGGACGTCACACCGTTTCGCCCCAGGGTGTCCGATAAACCTTCAATGGCATGCCAGTTGAGTTTGAGGCCTGGGCACACGATCAGTTGTTCGTAGCGGACGACTCTGCAGCCGTCGAGAATGACGGCATTTCTGTCCGGTTCGAAAGCCGCTACCGCGGACTTGATCCAGTGCACGCCACGGGGAATGGTCGCGCCCATGGTGTGGGCTGTTTGGGAGGCTTCGAAGACCCCGCCGCCGACCAGCGTCCAGCCAGGCTGGTAGTAGTGCACATCCGCCGGGTCGATGATGGCAATGTCGAGTCCTGGTTCGCGGGCCAGTAAACTCGATGCCGTGGCGATGCCCGCGGCGCCGCCACCGATAATCACCACGGCGTGTTCGGCCTCGGCCACTTCGACCGGCGTGCGTCCGTTATTGGCAATGCGGCGAATGACGCCTTTCATGTCGAACCCGGCCTTTTTGGCTGTGTCGACGATCTGTGGCAACGGTTGGTGCCCGGCTTGCGACAGCGCCCACATCGTTGTCGAGCGCATGCCGGAACGGCAATAGGCCAATATTGGTTTCGGCACTGTTTCAAGCAACTTGGCGAACGCTACGCCTTGTTCGTCCGTGACCTTGCCGGACTCGGCGGGCAGATAGTGGGCTTCAATGCCCATCGCTTGAGCCACACGTTTGATCTCGGCAAACAACGGTTGATCGCTGCCTTCACCGTCCGGACGGTTACAAATGATGGCGCGAAAGCCGGCATTTTTGAGTTCATTCAACTGATTGGGAAAAATCTGCTCTGAAACCGATAAGCCGGGCGCAAGGTGGCGGATGTCCATAAATGTCTCCGATCGGGAAGTTTTTCTTTTAGGGAGCGTCAGAGCACGTTGAGCGGGATCTTGAGATAGCGCGTGCCGTTGGATTCAGGCTCGGGAAAGTGGCCGGCGCGCATGTTGACTTGCACCGATGGCAGGATCAGCGTCGGCATGTCCATCAAAGCGTCACGCTTGGTGCGCATTGCGACAAAGGCTTCTTCACTGATGCCGTTACGGACATGGACGTTGTCGGCGCGTTGTTCGGCAACCGTGCTGGCAAACTGCACCTCGCGGCCACCGGGCTGATAATCGTGGCAGGTGTAGAGCACGGTGTTGGCCGGCAGGCTCAACACCTTGTTGATGGATTGGAACAACGCGCGGGCGTCACCACCCGGAAAATCGCATCGTGCGGTACCGTAGTCGGGCATGAACAAGGTGTCGCCGATGAATGCAGCCGTTTCCAGGCCGTCGCTGATGACGTACGTCATGCAGGCCGGGGTATGGCCCGGTGTATGAAGCGCGCGACATTGCAATGCACCGATCATGAAAGGTTCGTCATCGACAAACAGGTGATCGAACTGGCTTCCATCGCGGGCCATGTCGCCACCGGTATTGAACAGGGTGCCAAAGACTTCCTGCACCGCGGCAATGTGGCTGCCGATACCGATGTTACCGCCGAGCTTTTCCTTCAAATAGGGTGCGGCGGTGAGGTGGTCGGCATGGACGTGGGTTTCGAGAATCCATTGGACCGTAGCGTTCAACGTCGCCACCCGGGCCATTAACTTGTCGGCAGACGACGTCGTGGTACGGCCCGACTTTGGGTCGTAATCCAGGACGCTGTCGACCAAGGCGCAGTAACCGGTCGATTCATCCAGCACAAGATAACTGACAGTGTGGGTCTCAGGATCGAAGAACCCTTCGACGTGCAATTTTACGGTCATGACTTGCCTCCTCAGGACTGTAGCAGCCGCTCAAAGAATACATACAGCAATAAGTCTGCCATGCCATGATCAAAGCGAGGATTACACTCAACTATTTGATTTTATTAGTTTTTAATGCTCTTTCGTGCGATGTCTTTACGCGCGTTGATACAAAGGTACTGCCACTGGCAGTATTTGTTGGCATAGTGGCAGTGTCAGTTTAGCCAGGACTATGCACCGGAGCCGCGATGATCAACATCCTGCCGTCCACCCAAGAACATCTTCCGCATCCGGACCAGGTGCAGTCCCTGGTCTCGTTTCTCGAGCACGAGCCTCATCCGATGATCGTGCTTGATCCCGATTACAACATCCTGGCAGCGAATACGGCTTACCTGCGTCAGTTCGGCAGTGCCGACAAATCCTTTATCGGTCATAAGTGCTATCGGATTTCCCATCACTACGATGTCCCTTGCGATCAGGCCGGTGAGCACTGCCCGATGAAAAAGGCCAAGGAAATGCGCGGCCCGGATCGGGTCTTGCACATCCACCACACCCCCCGTGGACCTGAGCACGTTGATGTGGAGCTGCGCCCGATCCTGGATGAGCACGGCGATATCACCGCTTACGTGGAACGGTTGACCCTGGTGCGCAGCGCGTCAGCCCGGCCCAGCAATGAGGGCTTGGTAGGCCATTCACCGGCCTTCAACCAGGCGCTGTCAGAACTGCAGCGAGTCGCGCCATCGATGTTGCCGGTGTTGTTGCTGGGAGAGTCCGGCACAGGCAAGGAACTGTTCGCCAGGGCGGTTCATGAAACCAGTGAACGTGCCTCGGGACCCTTTGTGGTGGTCGATTGCTCCGGGTTGACCGAAACGTTGTTCGAGAGCGAGCTGTTCGGTCATGAAAAGGGGGCGTTCACGGGGGCCACAACGCGCAAGCCGGGCCTGGTTGAAACGGCCCAGGGCGGAACGTTGTTTCTTGATGAGATCGGTGACGTCCCGCTGACCATGCAGGTGAAATTGCTGCGGTTGATTGAGTCTGGAACCTATCGCCGTGTTGGCAGTGTCGAGACCCTGCATGCCAATTTCAGGCTGGTGGCGGCGACCCACAAACCTTTGGAGAAAATGGTGGAAACCGGTGAGTTCAGGCAAGACCTGTACTACCGCATCAGCGTTTTTCCCATTCACTTACCCCCTTTGCGTAACCGGGTGGAAGACATCAGCTTGCTGGTACATTCGTTCCTGCAACGTGCCGGTAGAGGCAAGCGCCGGCTGACTATCGACTCCGCTGCCTTGAAGCAGCTGCAGCAGTTTTCCTGGCCGGGCAATATCCGTGAGCTGCGTAATGTTCTGGAAAGGGCCAGCCTGTTCGCCGATGACGGCGTGATCCACTCGGTGCAGTTACCCCAGGCTACCGCGGTGTCCAGCCCATTGGCTACGCCAGTGCTCGACAGCAGGACATTGGCGCAGGTGCTGGCAACTTTTAAAGGTACGCGTAGCGAACTGGCTGAACACTTGGGTGTGAGTGAACGTACGTTGTACAGGCGACTGAAAGAACAAGGTTTGTCCTGAAGGCCGTCAGCCCTGACTGCCATTGACTGCCACCCTGGCAGGACTTTTTCCTTTCCGGGTACCCGGCGTACTGAGCGCCGGTTTCTAACTTATTGTTATATCAATAAAAAATCTGATTTCCTGCCTTTGGCATGACGCGTGCTAATGCCCCGTCATGACTATTTCCGATAAACGACTGCGGCGCCATTTGCTCACAGCAGTACTGATCAAGCTGATTGTGCTGACAGTGCTGTGGTGGGTGTTCGTCCGGGATTCGCGCGTCAGCGTCGACTCGAACACCATCGGCGAAAGGTTCGGCGTACCCACCTCGGCTCAAGGGGCAAGCAAGTGATTTCAGAACAACTGGTGGACCTGTCACGGCTGCAATTTGCAGCCACTGCGCTTTATCACTTTCTTTTTGTACCGCTCACCGTGGGCATGGTCTGGCTGCTGGTCATCATGGAAAGCGTCTATGTCATGACCGGCAATGTCATCTGGAAAGACATGACACGCTTCTGGGGCAAGCTGTTCGGCATCAACTTCGCTTTGGGGGTGACGACAGGGATCACGCTGGAGTTTCAGTTCGGTACCAACTGGGCGTACTACTCGCACTACGTCGGCGACATCTTCGGCGCCCCCCTGGCGATTGAGGGCCTGATGGCGTTCTTTCTCGAGTCCACCATGATCGGCCTGTTCTTTTTTGGTTGGGACCGTCTGAAGAAGCAGCATCACTTGCTGGTCACATTGCTGATGGCGATTGGTACGAACCTGTCGGCGCTGTGGATCCTGATTGCCAACGGATGGATGCAGAATCCGGTGGGTTCAGAGTTCAGCTACATCACCATGCGCATGGAGATGGTCGATTTCTGGACAGTGGTTTTCAATCCGGTGGCCCAAGCCAAGTTCGTGCATACCGTTTCGGCGGGTTATGTCACTGGCTCGATGTTTGTATTGTCGATTTCCAGTTGGTATTTGCTCAAGCGTCGTGACGTCGAGTTTGCCAAACGCAGCTTTCGGGTGGCGGCGGCTTTCGGGTTGGCTTCTGTCTTGAGCGTGATAGTGCTGGGGGATGAGTCCGGCTACACGGTGGGTGAAGCGCAGCAAACCAAAATGGCCGCCATGGAAGCCATGTGGGAGACAAAACCCGCACCGGCCGGCCTGACCCTGGTGGCGAGCATCAATGAAGCTGAGTCCAGGAACAATTGGGAAGTCGAGGTGCCCTGGCTGATGGGGCTGATTGGAACCCGCTCGGTCAGCAAACAGATTCCGGGTATTCACGACATCAAGGAGAAAAACCGCGCTCGAATCATTCGCGGTATTACCGCCGTCAATGCCCTTGAAACACTGAGGGCAAATCGCGGCGATCCCGTCGCACTCAACACCTTCGAAGCCTATAAGGCTGATCTGGGTTTCGGCTTGCTGCTCAAACGTTATGTCCAGGACGTCAACCAGGCGACGCCGGCAATCATCGAAACGGCCGTTAACGATAGCGTTCCACGCGTGACGCCGATGTTCTGGGCATTTCGCATTATGGTGGGCCTTGGTTTTGCCATGCTGATGCTTTTCGGGCTGGCATTCTGGAGCACCTTGAAGTCCGGTTCTACACACCATCGCTGGTTACTGCGCGGGGCTCTTTTCATGCTGCCTGCGCCATGGCTCGCCTGCGAGCTGGGCTGGTTTGTTGCCGAATACGGTCGCCAACCCTGGACCATCTACGGCGTACTGCCGACCCACATGAGCGTCTCCACCCTCAGCGTCAACAACCTGTACGGCTCGCTGGCCGGGTTCGTTGTTTTCTACACCGTACTGCTGATGGTGGAAATGTTCCTGATGGTCAAGTTCGCCCGCCAGGGGCCCGGCAGCCTGGGTACAGGCCGTTATGTCTACGACGCCAAGTTGAAGGAGCTGCACCATGCTTGATTACTTCACCCTGAAGATTATCTGGTGGGCGCTGGTCGGCGTCCTGTTGATAGGTTTCGCCATCATGGACGGCCACGATATGGGCGTGGGTACGCTGCTGCCGTTTGTTGGCCGCAATGACATGGAGCGCCGCGTCGTCATCAATACCGTGGGACCGCATTGGGATGGGAATCAGGTCTGGTTCATCACGGCCGGCGGCGCGCTGTTCGCCGCCTGGCCGGTGGTGTATGCCACCGCATTCAGCGGATTCTACTGGGCGATGATCCTGGTCCTCTGGGCATTGTTTTTCCGCCCGGTGGGTTTTGACTATCGCAGCAAGATCCACAACCCTGCCTGGCGCAGTACCTGGGATTGGGGGCTTTTCGTCGGCGGGGCGGTGCCGCCGTTGGTGTTCGGGATCGCGTTTGGCAATTTGCTGCTGGGGGTCCCGTTTCACTTCGATCAATACCTGGTGTCGACGTACACCGGCAGTTTCTGGCAATTGCTCAACCCTTTCGCGCTGCTGACCGGCATCGTAAGCAGCGCCATGATTACCCTGCAGGGCGGCGCGTATCTGGCCCATCGCACTGAGGGGGGCATTCAGTCCAGGGCTATAACAGGCGCGGTGGGCGCTGCGATAGTGCTGGTGTGTTCATTCATCGTTGCCGGTATCTGGTTGCAATGGATTGAGGGCTATCGCATTGCGTCGGTGGTGGATACCGCCGGGTTGCCTGACATTCTCAACAAATCGGTCGTGAGAGAGGCGGGGGCCTGGATGGCTAACTATGGCCATTATCCGGCGCTGTGGCTGTTGCCGGCGCTGGGCTTGGCTGGCGCAGCCGGTGCCGCGCTGTTGCTGGTGATGCGCCGTACGCTTTCAGCATTTGTCGCCTCATCGCTTGCGGTGGTCGGTGTCATCAGCACCGCAGGCGTATCGATGTTTCCCTTCGTCATGCCGTCATCAACGATGCCAGCGGCGAGCCTCACGGTATGGGACAGCGTCTCCAGTCATCTGAGCCTGGCCATCATGTTCTGGGCCACGTTGATCTTCATGCCACTGATTGTCCTTTACACCTCCTGGGCGTACCGCGTCATGCGCGGCAAGGTCACCGTTGCACAGATCAAAGCCAACGAACATTCAGCCTACTAGTGCCTGCAAAGGAGTCAAAGACATGTGGTATTTCGCCTGGATGCTAGGCGTCGGTTTTGCGTTACTACTGGCGATATTGAATGCGATGTGGGGCGAGAACGAGGCGGGTCGAGCCTTGAGTGATAGTGACGAGGCGCCGCGATGAAGCCGCACCTCTGCGCGGCCCAGCCGTCCTCACGTATTCATGTACTGAGTTTGATCATTGCAGTGACCATCATGCTGGCCTGCACGCTTTATCCCCCCATGATCGCAACCCCTGATGGGAAAGCCGATCATGCTCTGGCCAGCGCGTTGTTCGCAGCCATGAGCGTGGCGTTTGTGAGGGGGGTGGGTTTCGTTCCACGCAGGCGGATCTGGCGGTGGTTATTTTCGGGGTGGATCTGCTTTGGGGCACTGGTGCTTGCAGGGGCGTTAAAGTACTGGCGTTGATCGCTGGCGTATCAGCGTCGGGTGACCTCTACACGGTTGGCCCTGCTGAAGGCGCCTCAATCCCGGGCTCGGTCAGGCGTAGGCGAATCTGTTTCTCAATCTCGATGAGGGCAAAGAAGGCCATGCCAATCCCTATGATCAGGAGTCCATCCATGAATGAGACGGCCTCGGTGGCAAAGACCTTTTGCAATGTTGGCACGTACGTAATGGCGAATTGAGCGACGGTCACCACTGCGATGGTCAGCCACACCACCTTCGTGCCTCGAATGGCCTTCCACGTGAAAGAGGTGCCGTACAGATTGCGTATGAAGAACAAGTGGAATATTTCCATCACGACCAACGTATTGACCGCAAGGGTACGGGCCAACTCCACTGAATAACCACGGTCGAGCGCGTACGAAAAAATACCGTTGACGCCGCACAGGAAAAGGATGGAAACCAGCACCATGTGCCAGACCAGGGCGCCGCTGATCAAAGGCTCATGCCTGGCGCGCGGAGGCCTGCGCATGCTGTGCTCCTCGGTCGGCTCGAACGCCAGGGCGATTCCGAGTGTTACTGCGGTGATCAGATTGATCCACAAAATCTGTATGGCCGTGACTGGCAGCGTAAAGCCAAACAGCAGCGCGACGATGATGGTCATTGTCTCGCCGGCATTGGTCGGTAACGTCCAACTCAACACTTTCTTGATGTTGTCATAGACCGTCCGTCCCTCACGTACCGCAGCCACGATGGAGGCGAAGTTGTCATCGGCCAGCACCAGGTCCGCAGCCTCTTTCGCCGCTTCACTGCCTTTGCCTCCCATGGCGATGCCGGCGTCTGCGCGCTTGAGCGCGGGTGCGTCGTTGACGCCATCGCCGGTCATTGCCACGGTCATGCCGTTCGATTGCAACAACGTCACCAACCTGAGCTTATGTTCAGGGCTGGTGCGGGCGAAGATGTTCACCTCCTTTAACGCTTCTTTCAGTACGCCATCGTTCATGGCGTCCAGATCGAGGCCGGTCAGGACCCTGTCAGGGTTTTGCAAGCCAATCTGATAGCCGATGGCGCGGGCGGTACCGGAGTGATCCCCCGTGATCATTTTAACGGCGATACCGGCCGCCTGGCATTGCTCAATGGCCTGTATCGTTTCTGGACGAGGCGGGTCGATCATGCCCACCAGGCCAAGCAAGGTCAGCGTCCCTTGCACATCAGCCAACTGCAATACGGTGTGTTCGGGCGGCACTGACCTGATTGCAAACGCCAAGACCCGCTGGCCTTTGCTGGCGATGGTATTGGCTTGTTGGTGCCAGTAATCGGCGTCAAGCCGCTCGGCCGCTCCAGCACTGCCACGCTGCTGTGTACACATGGCGAGAATCTGCTCAGGCGCGCCTTTGACATAAATAGAGGCTTGTCGGTCATGGTTGTGATGCAGAGTCGCCATGAATCGGTGTTTGGCGTCAAACGGAATGGCATCGGTGCGAGCCCACGTACCGCGTTCTTCTTCGCTATTGATGCCGGCCTTTGCCGAAAACACCAGCAATGCGCCCTCCATCGGATCCCCTTCGACTTTCCATGCCTGTTCATGCTGCCTCAACATGGCGTCATTACAGAGACTGGCCGCGCGCCCCAGTTGCGCCAATGTCGGGTGATTGGCTGTATCGATCAACTGATCGGCAAGGTTCATGTTGCCCGTGGGCTGATATCCCGCACCATCGACTGTGAAAGTAAGATCACTGATGACAACCGACGCCACCATCATTTCGTTGCGGGTGAGGGTGCCGGTCTTGTCCGTGCAGATGACGGATATCGAACCCAGCGTCTCGATGGCAGGCAGGCGCCGCACGATGGCGTTGCGACGGGCCATCGCCCGAACCCCGACCGCCAGGCTGATGGTGAGCACCGCGGGCAACCCTTCAGGTATGGCCGCGACCGACAGCCCCACCACGACCATGAATATCTCGGTGAATGGGTAATGCCTGACAAAGTGACCGTAAATGAGCAGCAACCCCGCGACGGACAGAATCAATAGCGTCAGCCAGCGTGCGAAAACGTTCATTTGCTGCACCAGGGGCGTCGTCAGTGTTTCGACGCCCGACAGCAGGTTGCTGATGCGGCCGATTTCGGCTGATGTGCCGGTCGCCACAACGACCCCTGTCGCTTGTCCGCAGGTCACCAGGGTGCCGCTGAAGGCCATGCAGGCACGATCGCCCAGGGGCGCCGCCAGTCGCACCGGTTGGGTGTGTTTTTCCACGGGGGCGGATTCGCCGGTCAGAATGGCTTCCTGGATCTGCAACCTGTTGGCGTGCAGCAGGCGAAGATCGGCGGGGACCTTGTCACCGGCCTCCAGCAAAACGATATCGCCCGGAACCAGCACCTCACCCGCGACACCCAGGCGTTGGCCGGCCCTGATCACTGCCGCGCACGGCGCCAGCATCTGCCGGATGGCGTCCATGGCTTGTTCTGCCTTGCCTTCCTGGACGTAGCCGATAACTGCATTGGCAAGCACTACCGCCACAATGACCACGGTGTCCCACAGGTGCTGCAACATCGCCGTCAGCGCGGCAGACGCCAGGAGTACATAAATCAGAATGTTGTGGAACTGCAGCAAGAATCGCAGCCACGCTGGCCGCCGAGCTGATTCGGGCAGACGATTGAAGCCCGTGCGCTCAAGCCGGGCTTGCACTTGCGCCGCGCTCAGCCCGGCTTGCTCATTGACCTCAAGCAGGTTCAGCACCTGCTCCGCAGGTAACGTGTACCAAGCCAAGGCATCTGTGGGAATCGGATGTTGCTCCTGCGATGCGTTGCTTGGTCTATTCATCAAGGCATGTTCCTTTGCGTGTGGCGGTTGCTTTACACGCTTGAGCCGACCTGTTGCGGCGCAATCACCCACAAGCTGCAGGGCATCTTGTACAACAACCCCTCCACGGTGCTGCCGATCAGCTTGTCCAAGCCTCCATAGCGCACTCGGCCCATGACGATGACGTCAATATCATGGGCGGCCGCGTAACTGGTCAGCACCTTGGCCGGCTCGCCCATGATCATGCGCCGTTGTTCCGGGGCGATGCCGTTGCGTTCTGCCAGGGCGTCGAAGGCTGCGCCCTGGGACTCGTAGAGCTGACGGGCCAGGGTTGAGGAGAAGAATGTCGAGCCATTGCCGAAGCCGTATTCGGCGGCGGTGATGGAGGACAGGTCGTAAGCGTAGATGACTTCCAGCGTTGCGTCGCAGCTGACCGCCAGTTTGTTGGCTTCGCTCAAGACCCGGTCATTGAGACCTTCGTAGCGCCCGTCGCGATGAAACGGGTCGATGGCCGCCAGAATCTTGCGCGGGCGGGGATGGGTGACCTTATTGACGAAGTGCAGCGGGACTGCGCATTCGCGCAGAAGGTGCACGTCCAGCGGAGTGAACATCAGGCGTGAGAACCAGGACTCAGGGTCCACCGTCTTGATCAGCGCATCCATCGGCTGCTCCTTGAGGTGAATCAGGATCTCCTGCAATGGACGCTCGACCCACGTCACTTCTGTCGTGACTTCGATGCCGAGCTTGCGCAGCGGCCGGGCCTGCTCCTCCAGCCATTGCCGATGGCGTTCAATGTAGCCCAGGCGCATCTGTTCCAGCGCCTGCTCATTGACCAGGCCGGCGGTGGCCAGGCCCTCCAGGTAGTCGAACGCGACGATATGCAGGGCGGCGCCTTCGGCCTTGGCCAGGGCGGCTGCCCGGTCGAACGCCGGGTTGTGTTCCATCAGCGGTGAGACGACCAGCATCAAGCGCGATTGCGTAGACATGACAAACCTCCCGGGTACGGACGTATTGGCACCGGGCGACCCTTCGCACGGCGTGGCGTCTGGGTTTGATCATGATCGTCCGTAGATCCGGCGGTTTGATTTACATCAAACCTGGCCGAAAACGTGGTATCGCGTCCTGCAGCGCTCGAGCAATAGCGCTATGTTTGATCATGATCACTCTCCCCAGGGCAAAAGCCGGGCAGGCTCGGGTTCCCCCTGGATATAGATACCGTTGGAGTAATCGCCATCGACGCCCCCATAAGCGAAACCCTGGGCTTTGCCAATGCTGCCGCTGCGCTGGGAATCGGCCTGTTGGTGGGGCTGGAGCGCGAGCGGCGTAAAGGCGAGGGCGATAGACGCGACTTTGCTGGCCTGCGCACCTTTGCCATTACGTCTTTGCTGGGTTATGTCACGGTCCGGGCCGGCGGCCCGTTGTTGCTTGGGTTCGTCGCGCTTGCGCTGGGGGCAGTGGTCACGATGGCGTACTGGAAAAACCTCGACAAAGACCCCGGCATCACCAGCGAGGTGACTGTGTTCGCGGTGCTGGCCTTGGGGGCGTTATGTGTGAGCGCGCCGGCCCTGGCGATCGCGATTGGTGTGGTCATAGCCGGGCTGCTCGCCAGTCGGCAGACGCTGCACCACTTCGCCCGCAACCAACTGACCGCTGCCGAACTGCGTGATGGCCTGTTGCTGTTGATTGCTGCCCTGGTGGTGCTACCGCTGGCGCCGGATCGTTTCCTCGGACCCTACAATGCAATCAATCCGCGCACCCTTTGCACCCTGACAGTCATGCTGATGGCGGTGGGGGCGCTGGGGCATGTCGCAGTCCGCACCCTTGGCACCCGTTACGGTTACGCCCTCAGCGCGATTGCCTCGGGGTTCGCCTCGGCCACGGCGACCGTCGCGACCATGGGTAATATCGCCGCGAAAGAGCCGCTCAATCTCAAGGTGCTGAGTGCCGCCGCCGTATTGTCCAACCTGGCGACGGTGGTTCAAATGGGGTTGATCCTCTTTGCGGTGGAGCCCGCTCTGTTGCGTTGGATGTGGGGGCCGCTGCTGTGCGGGCTGCTGATGACGTTGCTCTACGCTGGCCTGCTGATGTTTCCCCGCCCCAGGGTTCGGGCCGATGAGCCTATCAAGCACGGCGGGGCCTTCAGCCTCAAACTGGCATTGACGGTCGTTCTGGTGATGAGCGGTATCACGCTCCTGTCATCGGCGATGCTTGAGCAATTCGGGCAGACCGGTGTGACCGTGACTGCGATTTTCAGCGGACTGGTCGACGCCCATGCCTCGACAGCCTCCATTGCTTCTTTGGCGAAGGCCGGGTTGATGCCCTTCGATGTCGTCGCCGTGCCGGTCTTGATGGCGCTGAGCAGCAACTCCCTGAGCAAATGCGTGGTGGCCTGGCTCAGCGGTGGGCGCGGTTTCGCCGGGTATGTGATCCCAGGTCAGGTGCTGGTGACGCTGGCGATGTGGGCCGGGCTACTACTCCCGAGTCCGTGAGCCTGAGTGATGGCAGTTTGATGAAGATCAAGTCCTGCGCTTGGCATGCGTCCATTCTGGAACCCTCAATCCTTTAAGTGGCAGCCGCCACGTGCCGAGGTGTTCCATGTCCCAGACTCAACGTTTGTTGTTATTGGCGCCTGACGCCATGATCCGTACGCCAGCGTTCGACCGCGCCACCGAACTGGCTCTGGCCCTGGATTTGCCCCTGCACATCGTCGCGATCGATTACCTGGATTTGCTCTCGGTGGCCGGTCTTTTCGCCCCGGAGCAGGTCAAACAAGCGCGCGAGGGCTACCTGGAGACGCATCGGCACTGGCTGTGGCAACAGGCTGAGCTGGCGCGCCGACACGGGGTCGAGGTGAGCTGTGAAGTGGTTTGGGGCAAAGATCCCTATCAAGCTTTGCAGCAATACGTCAAAGAGATGCCATTGGCACTGATCATCAAGGACGCCGAGCCGGAACCGGCGATGAAGCGAATTTTCTTCACGCCACTGGACTGGCGCTTGCTGCGTGACTGTCCGGTGCCGGTACACCTGGTCACGGACGCCCGTCACCCCCGGCCTCGGCGGATCCTGGCGATTGTCGATGTGCTGCGCAGTGAAGACCAGGACCTGGTGTTCAACGACCAGATCGTCAACGCCGCCGTGAAACTGGCTGAACAGTGCAACGCCCAAGTGGAGTTGCTGCACGCTTTCGATTGGACGGCGGTGTACGCCTCGGACATGGGCATCGGCGCGCTACCCCTGGCCACGGGACTCTACGAAGCACTGGGCCGGGCGCAGCACGAGGTCTTCGAGTCCCTGGCCGAGCGCCATGGGGTCGAGCCGCAGCAGCGTCATTTCATTGAAGGCACGCCATTGAACAGCATCTGCACGTTCGCCGCCGATCACCAGGTCGACGTCATTGTCATGGGCACCACCGGGCATCGTGGCCTGGACCGGCGTTTGGGCACCACCGCCGAACTCATCTTGCAACGGGCCCCCTGCAGCGTGTTGGCAATCAAGCCGCAGGAGTGAGGGGATCAACTCCGCGCGGGGCCTCGATGCGTGGCCCCGCGCCAGTGTTGTGACTAGAGATAGAGACGGTGGATGACCTGCCGGGTGTCGTCGGGGTCGGAACGGGTTTCAAACCCCAGGCTATGGGCCAGGTCCCGCATGGGGGCGTTGCTGGCGGCGTCGACGGAATACATCTGGCGATAACCGTTTTTGCGCGCGGTCTCGATCAAATGCTCCATCAACAACGTCCCCAGCCCCAGGTGCTGCCAGGAATCGGCGACGGTCACGGCACACTCGCATTCATGTTCGCCGGTCGCGCAATAGCGGCTGACGCCGATCTCGATCAACTGGCCGTTGTCATGGACCAGGGCGATGTAGGCCATGCGTGTCTTGCAATCGATATCCATCAATTGATCGAGCATGGCCGTGCCTGGCTCATTGATTTGCGCCAGGAAACGCATGTGCCGGGACTCCGGTGACAGGCGCTTGATGAAGTCATATTCGCGCTGGCGGTCTTCATCGCGCAGCGGCCTGATCAACACGTGCCGGCCGTCTTTAAGGGCCTGGATCCAGTGCTTGCCACTGATGCTGGCATACAGGGCGGCGGCGCGTTCGTTGTGGTCTTTGACTGTGAGCATGATGTGATCCTCCTTCGGATGTGAACCTGCGGTGCGGCAAAAAAAGCTACGCATTCGGTATTGTTCTACGCCCGCGGCGGCGATTGATTCTGATCTGGATCAGTCCTCGTGTACCCAGCTGTCGATTGCCCCGTAGTTGATTCAGATCAAACCGTTTGGGGCGTTGATGGGCGCACGCTGCAGATCACGCCGCAACGCTTCGGCGCGCGGTTTCCGATTCGAGGTGAACAACCCGATGGAGGTGTGTGATGGGGCAATACCAGCGCCTGCTCTTGATTGTCGAACCCGATCTGCATCCTTCCGCGGCGATGCGACGGGCCTGTGCCCTGGCCAGGGCCAGTGGCGCCGAGCTGCATTTATGCGCCTTCGTTCAGCCGCCACCGCGTACCCATTTGTGGGGTGAAAAAATCGACCAGGCGACGATCCAGCGCTATTTGCACCGTTATCGTCGCTGGATGGTGGAGGAGGCCTCGCTGCTCAAGGAGGAAGGGCTGGAGGTGACGACACACGTGGTCTGGACCATCCATCCGTTGCTGGACATTCTGCGCTACGTCGAACAGTTCCAGCCCGACCTGTTGATCAAGGACGTCACCCTCGAACCTTTGCTCAAGCGCGTTTTCGCCACGCCGCTGGATTGTCATCTGTTGCGCGACTGCCCGGTCCCCGTGCATTTGGTCAACCAGGCAGTAAACGGCTTGCCGCGTCGGGTGGTGGCTGCGGTGGACCCCTCGGATCCCGAGGCCAATGCCTTGAACGAGCGCATCGTCCAGACGGCCGCTGCCTTGGCCCGGCAATGCGATGCTGCGTTGCACCTGCTGTATGCCTGCGACCTGTCGCCGGCCTTCAATGGCGAAGCCGCGTTACTGGCCGGGGCCTGGGATGAGGACTTTGCCGACGCCTTGCGCGAATCGTTGCACGCAGCGTTCATCACCCTCGCCGAACATTGTGAGGTGCCGGCCGAGCGCCGGCACTTCGTCATCGGCCTGCCCGTGCCGGTGATTCATGAATTCCTCGAGGCGTTCGAGGCGGACGTGGTGGTGATGGGCACCGTGCACCGCGCCGGTCTTGAGCGTTTGATTGGCAGTACGACCGAGCGGGCCCTGTATTCGGTGCCGGGCAGTCTGCTGGCGGTCAAGGGATGAGCACGATGGCCCCGTTGACCTGGCCGCTCCTCAGGCGCTCCAGGGCTTGGTTGGCTTGATCCAGTGGGTAGCAGGTCACGTTGCAATGCACAGGCGTACGCTGGATCTGCTCGAAAAACGCCACGCCGTCCGCGCGAGTCAGGTTGGCCACTGAGCGCACGCTGCGCTCCTGCCACAACAGGCGATAGGGGAAGGCCGGGATGTCGCTCATGTGAATGCCGGCACACACCACGCAGCCGCCTTTGGCAGTGGCTTGCAAGGCCAGCGGCACCAGGGCGCCGACGGGGGCGAATATCAGGCTGGCGTCGAGCAAGTGTGGCGGCGCCTGATCCGATGGCCCGGCCCAGGTGGCGCCCAGCGAACGGGCATAGTCCTGGCCGCTGTCATCACCGGGACGAGTGAAGGCATAGACCTGCTGACCCCGGCCCACAGCGACCTGGATCGCCAGGTGTGCAGCTGCGCCGAAACCATAAAGACCGAGGTGAGGGGCGTTTTGCGCCATCTGCAAGGCCCGGAAACCGATCAGCCCGGCACACAGCAAGGGCGCCGCTTCGGCGGCCTCCAGCGTGTCGGGGAGGGGGAAGCAGAACCGCGCATCGGCGACGGTGTAATCGGCATAACCGCCGTCCAGCTGGCAGCCGGTGAACAACGCCTGGTCGCAGAGGTTCTCCCGACCCGAGCGGCAGAACTCACACACCCCGCACGTCCACCCCAGCCAGGGCACGCCTACCCGCCGGCCAATCCAGTCCGCGGCCACCTGCGCGCCAACGGCGATCACCTCACCGACAATCTCGTGGCCCGGCACCCGCGGCAACCGGGCCTGCGGTAGTTCTCCGTCGAATAGGTGCAGGTCGGTACGGCACACACCGCTGGCTTGCACCTTGATCAGCATTTGCCCGGAGGCCGGCGTCGGTCGCGGACGTTCCTCCAGTTGCAAGGGCTGGCCGGGCGTGTGCAGGACCATGGCGCGCATGAGCAATCTCCTGTTTGGGCGGTGCCAGAACATCGAACGAGAACCTTGTATGACCTTAGCCTCCCTGGTTCTGATGTAAATCAAGTCGTGCTCATTCGGGCGCTCCAGAATCAGGCATGGCAAGCCGTTCGAGAACGGTTCAAGCGATCAGGGTCAGCTGCCGCCAACCCTGTTTTTTGCGGAGGACGTGATGAGCGATTTTCTCAGCCCCGACCAACTGGAAGGCATTGACGCCTACTGGCGAGCGTCCAATTACCTGGCCGTGGGCCAGATCTACCTCAAGGACAACCCCTTGCTGCGCAAACCGCTGCAACAGGGTCACGTCAAGCCTCGCTTGCTGGGCCATTGGGGCACGACGCCAGGGCTGAACCTGATTTACGTGCACCTCAATCACCTGATCAAGCGTCATGACCTGGACATGATCCTGATCACCGGCCCCGGGCATGGCGGCCCGGCCATCGTCGCCCAGAGTTACCTGGAGGGCAGCTTCACCCAGTGCTATCCCGCAGTGGAGCAGAACGAAAACGGAATGCTGCGCCTGTTCCGGCAATTCTCCTGGCCCTATGGGCTGTCCAGTCATGTCTCGGCGCAGATTCCTGGCTCTATCCACGAAGGCGGGGAGCTGGGCTATTCCCTGGCCCATGCCTATGGGGCGGCGTTCGACAACCCGGACCTGATCGTGGCCTGCGTCATTGGTGACGGTGAAGCCGAAACCGGCACGTTGGCGGCAAGCTGGCACTCCAACAAGTTCCTCAACCCCCGGCGCGATGGCGCCGTATTGCCCATCCTGCATCTCAACGGCTTCAAGATCGCCAACCCGACGCTGCTTTCGCGCATCAGTGAAGACGAACTGGCGGCCCTGATGTATGGCTACGGCTATGACCCTTATTTTGTCGAAGGCGACGACCCGCAAGCGGTGCACCAGCAGTTGGCCAGGACCTTGGACGGCATGTTGCTCAAGATTCGCGAGATCCAGCGCATGGCCCGCGCGGATTCGTCGGGGGAGGCGCCGGAGCGTCAGCTCTGGCCGATGCTGGTGTTGCGCACGCCCAAGGGCTGGACCGGTCCGAAGTTCGTCGACGGGCAGCAGGTTGAAGGCACCTGGCGCTCTCACCAGGTACCGCTGAGCCATTTCGAGCTGCCCATGCACTTGACGCAACTGGAACAGTGGCTCCAGAGTTATCGGCCCCAGGAACTGTTCGACGCCAACGGTGCGTTGCTGCCGGATATTGCCGCGTTGGCGCCGACCGGACATCGGCGCCTGGGCGCCAATCCCCACGCCAATGGCGGCTTGCTCCTCAAACCCCTGGAGCTGCCTCGGTTTACTGATTACGCCGTGCAACTCAGCGCCCCCGGCAGCGTGCAGGCAGAGTCCACACGGGTGTTGGGCGGCTTTGTGCGAGATGTGATGAAGCACAACCTGCGGGCGGGCAATTTCCGCCTGTTCGGCCCCGACGAAACCGCCTCCAATCGCCTCGATGCGGTGTACGAGGTCAGTGGCAAAGCCTGGATGGCGGCGCTGGAGGCGGGCGATACGAACCTGGAGTGCGAAGGCCGGGTGATGGAAATCCTCAGTGAACAGGTGTGTGAAGGTTGGCTGGAAGGGTATTTGCTGAGCGGTCGGCACGGGCTGTTTTCCTGCTATGAGGCGTTCATCCACATCGTCGATTCGATGTTCAACCAGCACGCCAAGTGGCTCAAGACCGCTGCCCAGATCCCGTGGCGCGCGCCCATCGCTTCGCTCAATTACCTGCTCACATCCCACGTCTGGCGTCAGGACCACAATGGGTTTTCCCATCAGGACCCGGGGTTCATCGACCTGGTGGCGAACAAGAGCGCCGACGTGGTGCGCATCTACCTGCCAGCAGACGCCAATTGCTTGTTGTCCGTTGCCGATCACTGCCTCAAGAGCCGCGATTACATCAATGTCATCGTGGCCGGCAAGCAGCCGGAATGGCAATGGCTGGACATCGATTCGGCCATCCGGCACTGCTCGATCGGGATCGGTCGCTGGGCCTTTGCCTGCCACAACGACGAGGACCCGGACGTGGTGATGGCCTGTGCCGGTGACGTGCCGACCCTGGAAACCCTGGCTGCTGTCACGCTGCTGCGTGAGTACGTGCCCGACCTGCGTGTGCGGGTAGTGAATGTCGTGGACCTGATGGCCCTGCAACCGCCGCAACAGCATACCCACGGGTTGCCGGACGCCGAGTTCGATGGGTTGTTTACCGTGGATAAGCCGGTGATTTTCGCCTTCCACGGTTATCCGTCGCTGATCCATCGGCTGGTCTACAAACGCCACAATCACGATAACTTCCATGTCCGCGGTTTCATGGAGGAGGGCGCCACCACCACGCCGTTCGACATGGCGGTGATCAACCACTTGGATCGCTACCAACTGGCGCTCGATGTCATCCAGCGCGTGCCAGGCTTGCAGCCGCTGGTGGACAGCGCTCGGGATCGCTACTGGGCAACCATGGAAAAGCATCAGCTGTACCTCATCGAGCATGGCCAGGACATGCCCGAAGTATTGAACTGGCGCTGGACGCCGACGCCGCAATGACTGCCAACACGCCTCATGGCATCGACGCTGCACCGTGGCGTTCGAGCCTGACTTTGGAGACCCATCATGAGCCAGTACCAACGCCTGCTGCTGATCCTCAACCCGGCCCAACGCCATTCGCCCGCCCTTCATCACGGCGCGGCCCTGGCGGCGGCCAGCGGGGCGCACCTGCACATCACCGCATTGATCCCCTCACTGGAGATCCTGTCGCTGCTTGAAGAGGAGCCGCGCGAAGAGGCGCGGCAGAACTATCTCCAGGACCATCGCCACTGGTTGGAGGATGAGGCGGACAAGATGCGTCGTCGTGGCCTGCGGGTCACCACCGAGGTGGAGTGGGCCCATAAGATGGGCAAGCAGATCCTGCAACACGTCACGCAGATCCAACCCGACTTGCTGATCAAGCAGGTGCAACACGAGCCTTTACTCAAACGCGCTTTTTTCACGCCGCTGGACTGGCAACTACTGCGCAATTGCCCTGTACCGATGTACCTGGTGGGGGCCACCGGTCATGCGCTGCCGCGTAAAGTGGTCGCGGCGGTGGACCCTTCCAGTGCATTTGCCCAGAACAGTGGGCTGAACGACCGGATCATCCGCGAGGCAATGGGGCTGGCCTTGCAGTGCGACGCCGAGCTGCATCTGGTTCATGCCTATGAGGTGTCGTCAGTCTATCTGGGGGATGTGGGCGGTGGCGGCTTGTCGCTGTCGCAGCTCAGCAAGGAGTTTCGCAGGAGCCTGGAAAAAACCTTCCTGGAACTGGCGAATCTGTTCGGTGTGCCGGCCGAGCGCCGGCATTTTCTACTGGGCCATCCAGTGTCGGCCCTGAGTGAGTTCGCCTTGGAGCACGAGGTAGACGTGATCGTCATGGGCCGATTCCAACACAATGATCTGCATGGACTCTTGGGCAGCACGACCGAGCACATTCTGTACCAGGTGTCGTGCAGTGTTCTGGCGGTTTGAGCAATCGGCCCTGGCCACTGTGTTGTTGACTAAAATCAACGGCAGGCAAGGTGAATGATGTGACCCATAGAGCCTCTATCGACTGTTCAGGAGCACCGTCATGCGCATGACCTTTCTGGGAGCAGCCGGCACGGTCACCGGCAGCAAATACCTGCTGGAACACGACGAACAGCACATCCTGATCGATTGCGGTCTCTTCCAGGGGTACAAGCAATTGCGCTTGCACAACTGGGACCCGTTCGAACTGCCAATGCGGGAGCTGGACGCGATCGTATTGACCCATGCGCACCTGGACCACAGCGGTTATCTACCGGTGCTGGTGCGCAATGGTTATCGCGGTCCGATCTATGCCTCGCCGGCGACCTGTGAACTGGTGAAAATCCTCTTGCGCGACAGTGCCCGCCTGCAGGAAGAAGAGGCCGAGTACGCTAACCGCAAGGGATTCTCCAAGCACGACCCGGCGTTGCCGTTGTACACCCTCGAGAACGCCGAGCGGGCGCTGAAGTTACTGCGGCCGATCGCGTTTGAACATCCGGTGGAAATTGCCCGAGGGGTGACGATATTGCTGCGCCGCGCCGGGCATATCCTCGGCGCCGCCACGGTGCAGGTCCAGGCTGGCGGGGTGACGCTGGTGTGTTCCGGGGACCTGGGGCGGCCCGAGGACCCGGTGATGTTTGCCCCCCAGGCCATCGAGCAGGCGGATTATCTGCTGGTGGAATCCACCTACGGCGACCGTCGGCACCCACGGGAGTCACCGGAAGATCAACTGGCCGATGTCATTACCCGCACGGCATTGCGTCGCGGCATCACCCTGGTGCCTTCGTTCACGGTCGGACGTGCACAGCTGCTGATGTATCACCTGTATCGCCTGAAACAGCGCCACGCCATCCCGGATATCCCGATTTACCTCAACAGTCCCATGGCCATCGATGTCACCCGGTTGTATCAGCGCTTTGGCGCTGAGCATCGGCTGTCCAGGGAAGAATGCGAAGGCATGTGTCACATTGCACATCCGGTTCGCTCGGCCAAGGACTCCATGGCCCTGGACCTGCAACGCACCCCGGCAGTGATCATCGCCGCCAGTGGCATGGCCACCGGTGGACGGGTGCTGCACCACCTCAAGAGTCTTGCCCCCAACCCCATCAACACCTTGTTGATGCCGGGGTTCCAGGCGGGTGGTACGCGGGGCGCAAGGATTGTGGCGGGCGAGCCCTCGGTGCGTATCCATGGCAAGGACGTGCCGATCAATGCTGAAGTGGTGCCGATGCAGACGCTGTCTGCCCACGCCGATGCCGACGAAATCATGCAATGGCTGCGCGGCTTCAAGACCCCGCCACGGCATACCTATGTCGTCCACGGCGAGCCCAACGCTTCCGATGTCCTGCGCCATCGCATTCACGACGAACTGGGCTGGTCAGTGTCGGTGCCGGAATACCGCGATAGCGTGGAGCTCTGACCCCACCGCCATCGCGAGCTTGCTCGCGAAGAGGCCGGTAGCGGCAATGACGTCGTCAGCCTGAAATAAGCCCAGCCACAAAAAAGCCCCTCGTCGTTGGCCGGCGAGGGGCAGGCTATCGAGCGTTCAGTCAGCCTTGATCGGCACGACTTTTTCCGCTTTCAGTGCTTCCGGTTTTTTAGGCAGCGTCAGTGTCAGCACGCCTTTGCTGAACTGGGCTTCGATCTTGTCGCTGTCGATCCCTTTTGGCAGGTTGAACACCCTTTCGAAGGAGCCGTAATGGCGTTCGGACAGGTGATAACCTTTTTTATTTTCTTCCTTGGTTTCTTTTTTCTCCCCCTTGATGATCAGGTTGCCATTGGCCAGGCGGATTTCGATGTCCTTTTGATCCATGCCAGGCAGTTCGGCAGTGATTTCAAAGCTCTTATCCTTTTCGCTGATATCCACGGCCGGCAGGCTGGTGGCGAACTCGCGGCGCCAGAAGGGCTCGACATCGAACAATCCGCGACTGAAGGGTGAGAGCCCTGTCCCCCGGCTGAAGTCATCGAACAGGTGATCGACCTGCTGACGGAGTTTTTCCAGCGGATGCCAGAGGTCAGTCTTGGCGGGATGCGGAGCATTTTTTTCGGTGTTGACCGGCATTTTTTTCACTGAATTGGACATTTGATTTTCCTCTTTGGTGATGTCCGGATGGCTCCTGGCGCCATTGCCAGGGGCCGGTCCCGGACGGGTCAATGCACGCTTGCAAGCTTTTACAACGAGAGCTGGCCGGACCAGAGCATCCAACCGGCGAAGATCGCCGCCACCCAGATCACCAGCAGCAGGGCCCAGCCAAAACCGTTCAGGGCCTGGCCTGTCCTGGCCCGTTGAGCGCTCAGGTAGATCAACGAGCCGGGGGCATAGAGCAGGGCACTGAGCAGCATGTACCGGGGACCGGCGGCGTACAGCAGCCAGACGCAATAGGCGGTGGCGACCAGGGCTATGGCCATGTCGCGCAGTTGCAGGCTGCGATGGCCGGCGTAGGTCTGGCCTTGCCAGGTCATCTTCAGCGCATACAGGCCGCTGAACAGGTACGGCAGCAGGATCATCGAAGTGGCGAGCGAAATGAGGGCCAGGTAGCTGGCACTCGAATACAGCGTCAACAACAGGAACAACTGGATGCAACCATTGGTGATCCACAGCGCATTGGCGGGGACTCCCTGCTGGTTTTCCGAGGCCAGCAGACGCGGCATGACCTTTTCCTTGGCCGGGGTGAACACCGACTCAGCCGCCAGCAGGGTCCAGGCCAGCAAGGCGCCGCCCACCGAAACGATCAGGCCGATGCTGATCAGCACCGCCCCCCAGGGTCCGGCCACCGCTTCCAATACCCCCGCCATGGACGGGTTCTTCAGGGCGGCCAGTTCAGGTTGTCTGAGGATACCCAGCGACAACAGGGAAACGGCGATCAGCAGCAACAACGTCAAGACGAAACCAATCACGGTGGCCCGGCCCACGTCCGCCCGTTCGGCGGCACGGGCGGAAAATACGTTGGCGCCTTCAATGCCGATAAACACCCAGACCGTCACCAGCATGGTGCTCTTGACCTGATCCAGCGTACTGCCCAGTGCTGGCGTGCCCCAAAAGTCCACCAGGAAGGTGTCCTTGGAGAAACCGGCGATCACCAGCCCAACGAACAACAGCAGCGGCACCACCTTGGCTATGGTGGTCAGGGCGTTCGCCTTGGCGGCGGTGCGCATGCCGCGCAGGATCATCCAGTGCAGCGCCCACAACACCACCGACGCACCGGCAATGGCCGCTTTGTTATTGCCTTCGCCGAACAGCGGAAAGAAGTAACTGAGCGCGGCGAACAGAATCACCAGGTAACTGACGTTGCCGATCCAGGCGCTGATCCAGTAGCCCCAGGCCGAATTGAAACCCAGGAATTCACCCCCCAGCGCGCGGGCGTAAGCGAACACGCCGTTATCGAGCTCAGGCTGGCGATTGGAGAGCATCTGATAGACCAGGGCCAACGACAGCATGCCCACGCCGGTGATCAGCCAACCGATGAGGATCGCCCCGGCGCCCGCGCTGGCGGCCATGTTCTGGGGCAGGCTGAAGATGCCGCTGCCGATCATTGAGCCCACCACCAGGGCGATCAGCAGGCTCAACGACAAGCGTTTAGGTTCGACCTTTCGCAAACTGCCAGCTAAAGGGTGAGGTGTGACGGTCGGGATGACCGGTTCCGTGCCTTGCAGGTGCGTTGCCATGATAGGGCCTCCACGAGACGAAAGGTCCGAGACCGTCGCCCATGCGAAGGTCCGAACGCTGGTATTAATCTCGGCGCAAAGGCAGCAGGAGGCATTGATTTAGATCAGAGGTCATGCAAGGTGTGCGGGGGGAATTTCAGAGTTCGGCGTGACGATGGCAACCGACGACCTTTTGCTTGAGGCCGGGCAAGTCCAGGATCGTGACGTTGCGTCCATGCACGTCCACCAGTTCCTCTTGGCGCAGGTGGGCGATGCCCCGACAGATGGTTTCCAGGCGCAGACCCAGGTAGGAGCCGATGGCTTCGCGGCTCATGCGCAGCACAAACTCCCTGGAGGAATAGCCGCGCATGTTCAGCCGTTGTGACAGGTTCAAGAGAAACGCGGCCAGGCGCTCTTCGGCGTTCATATTGCCGAGCAGCAGCAACATGCTGTGATCGCGCACGATCTCCTGGCTCAATAATTTATTCAGGTTGTGCTGCAGCGATGGCAGGTCGTGGGCAAGTTTTTCCAGGTGGTTGAAAGGGATCGGGCAAACCTCGCTGTCTTCCAGGGCTATCGCATCACAGGCGTAGTGATCGGTGCTGATGGCGTCCAGGCCGAGCATTTCACCTGGCATCTGGAACCCGGTGACCTGTTCGCGACCGTCCACCGACAGCACGCTGGTCTTGAAGAAGCCCAGCCGCACCGCATACAACGAGCGCAACGGGTCGCCAGTGCGGTATAGCGCCGAGCCCTTCTTGACCTTCACCCGCTGGGCAATCAGGGTGTCGAGGCGCTCGACTTCACCGCCCGTCAGGCCGATGGGCAGGCACAGCTCAAGCACGCTGCAATTGGAGCAGGCGGTTTTGAGGGCGTGCACGCGCAGAAGTCTAGGTTCGCTCTCGGCCATTGGGAAAACTCCTTTGACGAAGCAAGCATAGAAGACCAATCCCACCGCGCCTGTTTTTTGTCATCAAAAGGCATACCGGCTGTCGATTGGCGCTCAGTTCGCAGGCAATCGGCACCGCGCAGCAGCAAACTCGTCCCACTAGCGTTTTCAGCTGCACGGGGCGTATTCAACGGCCATTCTGCGGATGTGTTCGTGACGAAATGACGGGCATCGTGACCTGGGAAGGCTTTCCAATGACTCAGAGATGATGGCGGCGATCCATGCGGTGCCGGTGGCCGCGCTTGAAACGGTGGAGGCGCTGTGCAGCGAGTGGATCAGGCGATTTTCCCGCTTATGCCTGACTGGATGGTTTCAATGGATATGGGTATGAGGATTTTTCCTCAGGCCCCGGATGAAGTGGTTGTCGAGTTGTTGCAGCGAGCCTGGGAGCGAGAGGCCGCGCAGGACCGCCATCCCAGTAGCTCGCCAGCCCCATAAAAGAGGGCTGTCAAAGAAGTCGCAGCGCCGCCACCGGACGCTTGGTCGGTAAGAGCGGGGCAAACTCTTCAGGGGTCAGGGTCTCCCTTTCCAATAACAGACGAGCTCCAGTGTCCAGATCAGTCCGGCGACTTTCAAGCAAGGTCTTGGCGCGTTGATAGGCTTCATCGAGCAACGCACGAATGCCCAGGTCGATTTCCCTGGCCGTTTGCTCCGAGTAATCTTTTTCACCGCTGTCCTGCAGGCGGTCGCCCAGGTAGGTTGCGCTTTTGCGCTCCAGCACGGCCTGGCCCAGCTCAGGGCTCATGCCGAACCGGGTGATCAACTGGCGGGCGATATCCGTCGCGTGGGCCAAGTCGTCGGCGGCCCCGGTGGAAATCTGGCCATAGACCAGGGATTCTGCAGCCCGCCCGGCCATCAGCACGACCATGCGGTCCTTGAGCATCTGGCAACTGATGAGGAAATGATCCTCGGTCGGACGCTGCAAGGTATACCCCAGCGAGCCGATGGCGCGCGGCACGATCGAAACCTTGTGGACCGGGTCCATGGCCGGCAGGTTGCTGGCGGCCAGGGCATGGCCCATTTCGTGATAGGCCACCACTTGGCGTTCATCGGGGTGCAGCAGGCTGCTCTTGCGTTCAACCCCGGCAATGATGCGCTCCACGGCTGCCGTGAAATCGTCGAGGCTGACCGCTTCGGCGCCGCGACGGGTGGCGACGATGGCGGCTTCGTTGACCAGGTTGGCCAGGTCGGCACCCGTAAAACCGGTGGTGATGTCAGCGATACGCTCACTGTCGAGGTTCGGTCCCGTGAGGATTTTCTGAAGATGGACCTTGAGGATCGCCTGGCGACCTTTGCGGTCGGGGCGATCAATCAGAATCTGCCGGTCGATCCGGCCGGCTCGCAGCAACGCCGGGTCCAGCACCTCAGGCCGGTTGGTCGCGGCGAGCAGTACAACCCCCTCACGCGGGTCGAAGCCATCGAGCTCTGAGAGCAATTGGTTGAGGGTTTGTTCTTTCTCGTCGTTGCCCCCAAAGGCGCCGACGCCACGCATTTTGCCCAGCGCATCGAGTTCATCGATAAAAATGATACAGGGCGCTGCCTGCCGGGCTTGCTCGAACAAGTCATGCACGCGAGCCGCTCCGACGCCGACGAACATCTCGACGAATTCAGACCCCGATATCGAGAAGAAGGGCACGCCGGCTTCTCCGGCGATGGCTTTGGCGACCAGGGTCTTGCCGGTGCCGGGCGGGCCGATCAGTAACGTTCCCTTGGGGATGTGCGCGCCGAGGCGGGCATATTTCGCCTTGTCCTTGAGGAAGGAGACAATTTCCACCAGTTCGGTCTTGGCTTCGTCGATACCGGCGACATCGGCGAAGGTCACCCCGGTATCGCGTTCGACGAACACCTTGGCCCGGGACTTGCCAATGTTCATGAGCCCACCCAGGCCCTGTTTTTCCGCCAGCCCGCGAAACAGGAAATGCCAGATCACCATGATCAGCATGAAGGGCAGCAACCAGCCCAGCAAGCCGCTTAAAAAGGTGTTTTCGTTGATGCCTGTAAAGCCGACCCCTGAGTGGGCGAGGTCTGTTGCCAATGCTGGATCGACCCGTACGGTGGAGAATAGCGTGTGCCCCTCGATCGGCTCCTTCAGTTTGCCGCTGATCTGTTCTTTCTCGACGCGAAGATCGCTGACCTTCTGATTGTTCAATAGCTGCAGAAACTGGCTGTAGGGGATGACTTGCACACTGGATCGTTCAAGAAACAAAAACTGCACGAGGCTGAGCGCGATGAATGCGATGAAGAAGTAGGACAGATTCCATTGGTGGTTTTTTTTCATGGCCTCGACTCAGTAAAAGGCCCCGGATGAAGAGGCCGTGCACGAGTGACCGGGAAGACTGCAAACTCCCCGGTCTGCAACTCAAGCCAGGAGCAGATGATCGTCCACTTCCCTGACGCCAGGTACCGACCAGGCCGCCCGCTCCGCTATCCGCCGCTGGCGCCATAGGTGAACCTTGCCTTCAAGCCTTACCACGTCACCGTCGACCTTGACGCGAATGCCCTGGGCATCCACCTCGGCGCTGCGCTTGAGGGCCTCCTCGATACGGCGCTGGATATTGCCGGCGTCCACTCGAGGTCGCAGGGTGAGTCGGTTATTTACCCCAACCACGCCGGACAACTTGAACACTGCCCGCTCCACGGTTTCCTTCTGGTACTGCCAATCGACTTCACCCTCCAGGTTGACCCAACCGTTCTGCACGATGACTTTTATGTCGCCTTCGGGAACGTCCGAGCTCCAGTTGATGATCTTCAAGGCGCGAGCGGCAATGGTGTCGTCCGCCGTGCCAGCGCCTTTATCCAGCCGAACCTTGATTTCCTCAGCTACGGCGCGCACGCCTTTGATGCCTTTGACTGCGCGTTCGGCATTGATCTTCTGAGCATAAGTGCTGACATGACCGGAGAGGGTGACCACGCCGTTGTCCACGGCCACCCCGATATTTGCAGCGTTGATGTCAGGTTGGAACTCGAGTTCTTCCAGAATGGTCTTGCGCAGCGTCAAGTCGTCCATCACGGCGTCCTCCAGGTAATCAGGAAAAGGCGGGGCGTACGCGCCCGGTTTGCTTTTTTTACGCCTGAGTGCCGCAAAGACATTGAGCTAAATCAACAAGGCTCTAGTGAGCCACGGTGCGGGGGCGTCGGACGGGCCATGCAGTTGACAAAGATCAGAGTGGGCAGAGAGTGTTGCCAGATAATCGGGTCAGTTGTTAGACGTAGTTCCTGTCGCGCTTAACCGAGGAAATAGCCATGACCATGAATAGATATTTTCCGGTCGTATTGATGAGTATTTTTCTAGCGACCACCGCCGGGTGCAGTCATAAGCATGCCCAGGAAATAGATGCCCGATTGGAGTCGGCGGAAAATAACGCCGCAACGGCAAGACTCAGGGCGGATGAGGCCTACAGGAAAGCTGAGCAGGCCGAGATAATGGCCGAACAGGCGCAACGTACCGCCGAAGAGGCGACCATCCGCGCCACCCGGATGACCGATAAGGCCACGCGCAAGTAATCAGTGGATGCATGCGGCATGCTCAAGAGGCCGGGCGCGGCGATCTTCGGTTTCCTGGCACTTGAGAGACCCGGGCCCATGCCGACTCAGTGGGAATGGCTACACTTCTGTGCAACTGCAAAGGCGCGCCATTCCCGACACGGAAGACTGATCATGACGAAAGGCTCTGCGTTCCAATCGCTCGGTTGCGCCGAGTGCCGTAACCATGAGGCGCTGGGGTTTGATTTCACCATGGCCTTTCAGCCGATCTTCAACGTCCGGACGCGCGCGGCGTTTGCCTATGAGGCGTTGGTGAGGGGCGTCAATGGCGAGTCGGCAGGCTACATTCTGGGGCTGGTGAACGACGGCAACCGTTACCGATTCGATCAGGCATGCCGCGTGAAGGCCATCGAAGAAGCGGCAAGATTGGGCATTCTGGACATCCCCAATTGCTTGTTGAGCATTAACTTTCTGCCCAACGCGGTGTACCGGCCCGAGACCTGTATCCGGGCCACCCTGGAAGCCGCGCGCCTGACAAACTTCCCGCCGGACAGGCTCATGTTCGAAGTGACCGAAGGCGAAAAGATGGACGACCCGGATCATCTCAAAGCCATTTTCGTGGAATACGAACGTCAAGGCTTCACCACCGCCATTGACGATTTCGGTTCTGGCTATTCGGGCCTTAACCTGCTGGCCATGTTCCAGCCTCAGGTGCTGAAGATCGATATGGCGTTGACCCGCGCTATCGATCAAGACCCCGTCAAACAGGCGATCGTTGAAGGCATCATCCTGGTCGCCAGGCGCCTGGGAATTCTAGTCATCGCCGAAGGTGTCGAGACCCGTGAAGAAAGCTCAATGCTGTTAGGCATGGGTATCGAACTGATGCAAGGGTATTTGTATGCACGGCCTGAGGTCGGCCATCTTGCTGTTGGCCGCTTTGATTAGTCATTTGTTTGCAAGGTCGGACGGCTTCTGCGTCGGGTTAAGGCAGCGATCTGTCCTGGTGGCGCCGGCAGATCGGTCCATGACGACAGATCAATCCGATACCGGATCATGACAGCAGACACACAGCTTGTTGCCGTCAAGGTCTCGAAAGTAGGCGCCGTAATAGTCGGGGTGGTAGTGGGGTCTCAATCCCGGCGCTCCCTCACATGTCCCGCCCAATGCCAAGGCTGTTGCGTGGCTGCTCCTGACGATCTCTCGGCTCGGTGCGAGTAGCGCGACCATCTGACCATTACCGGGCGCGTTTGCCTTGCCGTCGAAGGGCTTTCCAATCACGAAAATCGGTCGGGGGGACGACTCAGAAACCCAGCCGGCCCAGCCTTTGTCGGCGTCGCAAAATTTCAACTTGAGGCCCAGTTCGGCCATTATCTTTGCGTAGAAGTCCAAGGCACGGTCAAAATCAGCGATACCTAAAAATACATGAGAGATCATGATGACTCACCGTTTTGCCTATGAGAGCGAATGAGTTTGGCGCGAATCGATTAGCGGTGAAAGGGGCTTGCTTCAAGCGTTTCAGTCAAGGCATGGCCCGGCGGTGGAGGCTTTTCTGTCGGGGGCAGTGGACGTCAGGATGATACGAACAGCCATCACCACCCCCACAAGCACGCCAGCAAGACCCAACGCTTCTAAAAGTGTTGGCAACCGCTGATGAAACACCAAGCCCAATAGCGTGGCGAATAGCGATTCCAGGGATATCAACTGCCCGGAAAGCACCATGGGGAGGCGTCGGGAGGCCGCGTTCCACGCCCAGGCCCCGACGACTGACGACATCAGCGCGATAACGAAGCCCCAGGCATACAAGTGTCCCGCCAGGGAACCCCTGAAACCCAGGCTCGGGAGCTTGAGAAGATCAAGCGCCTGCACCAGTGGTAACAAGCACAAGGTGCCGATTCCCCCGCCGACCATCATGAGCCCGGTCCAGGCACCTGATGCATTGGCCGGGAGGTTGACCAGGGCACTCTGGTTCAACCAACTGAATACCAGCCACAAAACCACGGCAGCGATCGAGAAAAGCAAGCCCAGCAGCCATGAACCGTCGCCGGTCGAAAAGTGATTGATGCTGCCGATGTTCGACAGCAATAGCCCGCCCGTTAAAAAAGCCAGTGGTATCGCCAGTCTTCGCCATTGCACGGTTTTGTGGGTGGCGTTGCCGAGCAATGCCAGCAATACCGGCACCATGCCAATAAACGCCGGGGTCAGCACCGGCCCGCCAAAAATGACGCCTGCGGCAATGCAGGTGCTGTAACCGAGGTAGCCGATGACCCCGAGGCTTGCACCACGAAACAGTTGGTCGCGGCGCAGACGCTTAAGTTGGGTTCGATAAAGGACCACGACAGCCACGCCCAGCGCGCCGGCGATCAGGAACCGTATGATCATCAAATCGTAGATCGTGTAGACACCGGTGACGTAAGGCGCAATGAAATTCAATGCCCAGCTCAGTGTCGCGACGACGGCAAGGGTCACGCCGGCGAGGGTGTTCGAGTCAGTAGTGGGCATTCACGCATATCCATAAGGCAGTCAGCTCATGTTGCACAGCGTCGCAGCTATGCTACAAACGAGTTCTCGGCCCTGGATGCATTACCCCTGATTATGAATAGCCTTGGAAAGTCATTGCCGCCGCTGGCCAGCTTGTTGCCCTTCGAAGCGGCTGCGCGCTTGGAAAGTTTCTCCAAAGCCGCCGAGGAGCTGCACATCACCCAAGCGGCGATCAGTCGGCAGATTCGCGGGCTTGAAGAGGACTTGGGGCTGAAGCTTTTCTGCCGTCGCAACCGCGCCGTCTTCTTGACCCAGGAAGGGCGTGAGCTGGGACGTGTGGTGAGCAACGCGTTGCAAAGCATCAGCGCCAGCGCCGTCAGCCTTCGTCAATCGCCAGGTAAAAACCGTGTCGTTTTACTGTGCCAATTGTGCGAAGCGTTCTACTGGCTGATGCCGCGCCTTTCGACGTTCCATCAGCGATACCCGGAAATCGAGATCCAGGTGGCCACCTCCACCCGACCGTTGACTGATTTCAATGAGCATTTTGACGTGGCCCTGCAAAGCACGGGACGTCCCAGCGGTGCTCATCGTTTGATGTTTACCGCGGCTGATGAAGTGTTTCCGGTGTGCAGTCCCCATTACCTGCGTACCCGCAAGGCGCTGCAAGTCAGTGACCTGCCGTCCCACAGCCTTTTGCACTATCGCGCCACGCCGCCTCATTGGATGCAGTGGGATGGCTGGCTCCAGGCGTTCGGGCAGACGTTGGATGACGCTTCCAAGGGCTCGGTGTTCGATAGCTACCCCTTGATGCTCCAGGCAGCGGTCGAGGGGCATGGCATCGCGTTGGGGTGGCGGCGCACCGCCCAAAGGCTGATTGAAAGCGGTGCGTTGCTGAGACCTTGCGTAGAAAGTGTCCCCTTGCCTGAGGCGGTCTCTGTTTTCAGCCGGCCGGGCGGGGACGATCGGGTTGAGGTTAAGGCGCTGATCGACTGGCTTGAAGGTGAATTGGGAAGTGATAGCCAGACCAGTCGCTGTTAAACCGGTGAAGTTGCCGCTTCCTCAGCCATGGCAGCCCGAACGCTGGGGCGTGCCTCGATCCGTTCCATGTACGCCGCCAACACCGGCCAGTTCTCAACTTGGATATCGAAGAACGGCAACCATTTGAGTACGCTGAACAAGTAAGCATCAGCCAGGCCAAAGGTGCCCATCAGGTAGTCCTGCTCTTCAAGCGCCAGGCTCAGGTAGTCCAGGCGCTTGAACAGTTTTTGTTTGAACAGGGCCTTGGTCGGCTCTGGGATATCGGCGTTGAACAGTGGCGCGCAACCGCTGTGGATCTCCGACGAAATGAAGTTCAGCCACTCCTGGAGGCGAACCCGTTCCCAGGTGCCATTGACCGGTGCCAGGGCATTGCCCGGGACAAGATCGGCCAGATACTGAACGATGGCAGGCCCCTCGGTCAGCACGCTGCCGTTATCCAGTACCAAGGCTGCGACGTAGCCTTTGGGATTGAGGTCCAGGAAGTTCAGCCCGTCAGCGGTTTGCTTGGTCTGGTTGTTAACCCGGACCAGCTCGAAAGCGATGCCCAGTTCTCGCAGCACGATGTGCGGGGACAAGGAGCAGGTCATGGGGGCAAAGTACAATTTCACGGTGTTTCCTCACGAACGGATAGGTCTCGACGCCTCCAGAATCGGTGAGAGCGGGTTCATTTTGCAAAGGACTTATTGGCTGCTAGCCTATGACAAAATCTCATGAGCGCTGCAAGTCATATGGCCGCCAAAACCCCCTCTCTTAATGGCTTGAAAGCCTTCGAGTCCGCTGCCCGGCACATGAGCTTCACCAAGGCCGCAGAGGAGCTGAACGTCACTCAAACAGCCGTAAGTCATCAAATCCGGCGACTCGAAGACGAACTGGGCGTTCGGTTGTTCTTGCGACTCAAAGACGGCCTGGCCCTGACCAGTGAAGGCCAGGCTTATTTGCCCGGAATCAGCTCAGCATTTCATGAGATTCGCCGTGCCACGGAGCGACTGCTGGACGGCGGGAATAACAGCGTGCTGACGATCAGTACCCTGGTGTCCTTGGCCTCCAAATGGCTGTTGCCGCGATTGGCGTCTTTCCAGGAGGCATTTCCCGATATCGACGTGCGCGTGACGGCCTCCACCGAGCTGGTGGACTTTCGCAAGGGTGGAATTGACGCGGCGATTCGCTACGGCTTCGGTGACTGGAAAGGTTTGCGTGCGGATTGGCTGATGTCCGATGAGATTTTTCCAGTGTGCAGTCCCACGTTGCTGGAGGGGCGCAATGGGTTGAGCAGTCCCGCTGATTTAGCCAATCAGACATTGCTGCAGGTCAGCGGGATGACCCATGACGACTGGAACCTATGGTTGAGTGCGGCGGGTCAACCGACAAGATTTGCCGAAGACGCTCGGCTGACATTCGACCTCGCCATGATGGCCGTGCAGGCCGCCATCGACGGTTTGGGTGTCTGCATTGGACGCTCGAGCTACGTTGATGACGACCTGAAAGCGGGACGGTTGGTGGCACCGTTCAACCTGAGGTTGAAGTCGGATCTGGGCTTCTACCTCGTGACGCCGCTTGAATCGGCAAGCTCGAAAAAAGTGCAGGCGTTTAGAACCTGGTTGATGGACCTGGTGAGTCGCTCGGACACACCGAAAATCAGTGAAGTGCTAGGTTGATTCGAGCATGTGTACATAACGGATAGCCTATTTCGTATCAGCTACGGCGGGGTTAGAACGGCCCCAGCTTGAGCGGGTACTGGATGACGACATACAGCCGGTCGATGTCATCGCCGGCCTGGCTGCTGTTGGCGCGATGGGTGACGTGGGACAGTTGCAACGACAGGTCCTTGGCTGGGCCTGACTGCACGATGTAGTGCAGGTCCAGGTCGCGCTCCCAATGGCGTCCGCCGTCACCTTGTTGTGGACGGTAACTGCCGGTGTCGGTATCGAACGGGTTGTACGCACCGCCTTGGGGGGCATGGCTGCCGTCGATCCCGCGTCCCGTCACATAGCGGGCCATGAAGCTCAGGCCGGGGATGCCCAAGGTGCCCAGGTCGAGGTCGTAGCGCGCTTGCCATGAGAGCTCGCCGGGGCCGTTGAAGTCGGCATATTTGATCGAGTTGGCCAGGTAGATGGAGTCGCCGCCGACGAAATCGAAGGGCGTGTCGCCGTTGATTTTCTGATAGGCCAGGGTGAACGCCTGGGCATTGATCCGGTATTTGCCACTCAGGCTATAGGCGGTGGTGTCGATGGCCCCCGCGATGGCCTTGCCATCGTCGCGGGTGTGGTAGAGGTTGCCGTCGAGGAACAGCTCGCCAAGCGTGGTGTGCAGGTTGGCGTAGTACTGGCGCCAGGTGTCGCTCAGTTCGGAGGCATAGAGCGCACCACCGAGGGTTTGGCCGCTGAGCAAGTCGGCGCCGATGAAATCGATGGCGCCGTGGCGCGTCGTCGCCCCATAGCCGGAAAAATCGCCCTTGCCGGTCGAGGCGTCCTGATTCTTGAACGCGCTGAAATGACCCGCTTGCAGGTCGATCCCTTCGAACTCACGGCTGGAGAGCAGCAGGCCGCTGGCGTACTCCGGTTGCAGGCGCTTGTCTGCGGTGTCGAATACCGGGTTTTCCACGGTCATTTCACCGAGTGCCAGGGTGGTTTTGGAGGCTTTGAATTTCAGCGCGCCGCCGGCACTGGCATAGCGCTCTTCGCTTCGCCCTTCATCATCCAACGGCAGAAGCCCCGTACCGGAATGCCCCTTGCCGCCGTCCAGTTTCAAACCCAGGAAGCCGTGGGCGTCGAGGCCTACGCCGATCGTGCCGGGGGTGAAGCCGGACTCGAACGAGGCGATGAAGCCTTGGGCCCATTCCTGCTTGTAGCTTTTGCCTGCTGGGGTCGGGGAGCGGTAGTCGCTGTTGAGGTAGAAGTTGCGGCTGAGCACTTCAAGGCTCGCCCCGTTGAGAAACCCAGGCGCGCTTTGCGTGGTCTGCGCGGCCATCGCCGGGGTGAGCGCTGCAAGGAGCCAGAGCGGTTTCAGCGAGACGGATGCCAACTCTGAGGCGGCATTTTTCGGTGCAAACAACATGCTTCAATTCCCGGGTGAAAAATGAGTTGCCGACACCCGACACCGCCAGGCAAACGGGCTGATGCCTTCGCTGTGGGTGAAGATGTGGCAAAAGTGCGCCTGATCGCAGAACCCACATTCCAGGCTGATCTGCGTCAGGGTCAGCTCGGTCTCCCTGATCAGTTGCTTGGCCCGGGCGATACGCTGACCACGGATCCAGGCCTGGGGAGACTGGCCGGTGCTGCACTTGAAGGCCCGGGAAAAATGACTGCGGGACAGGGCGCAGGCCTTGGCCAGTTCAGCAATTTCCAGGGTGTCGCTCAGGCCGTCGAGAATCATTTTCTTGACCAGGCTTTCGCGCCAGGGAGACAGGCCTCCGGTGCTGGTTTTGCGCGTTGGCTTGAGCGGCGCCCTGACGGTGGTGTGCGATGCGTGAGCCATGACAAAAATTCCGTGTCAGTGGAAATTGCCCGGCGCACCGCGCGGTGGGCCGGCCGTTTCCCGCTTGAGAAAGCAGGTCTGGGCAGAGAGATGGCTTCATTCTTGGGCGTGGGGCGCGAGCGTGCGAGTTAAACGTTGTTAATTGCACTCACTCAGCACATGGCTGCAATTTTTTGCGCTGTGAGGCGAGTGCACGATGGCCGTCTCCGGCTGGTGTATAAATGGCCGTTCTTCCCTCAACCCGCGAGACTCGGCGTCAGCGCGTTTGGACCTGAGCCTGCAGTTGTCCCCCGACAATGGATATTTCCTTGAACTGCGAACCGTCGCGCACAACGAACAATGCGTCCATCGCGCGTTCTTGTGCCAAGCGGGGGCCTTGGGTTTCGCCCAATACCATCAGAGCTGTGGCCCAGGCGTCGGCGAGCATGCATGAGCCCGACACCACCGTGACGGCCGCGAGTGCGTTGCACAGGGGGGCGCCGGTGGCCGGGTTCATCGTGTGGGCGAAGGACTGCCCCCTGACGTCGACCCAATGTCGGTAATCCCCGGATGTGGCGATGGCGGCGTCGCAGAGTTCCATCACCCCCATGACTTCACGCACGCCTCGACAGGGCTTTTCCATGGCCACGGCCCAAGGCTGCGCGTCAGGTTTGCTGCCGCGGGCGCGCATCTCTCCGTCAATGCCTACCAGGTAGCGCGTGATGCCGTACCTGTCCAGGCAGCGGGCCAGCTCATCGACACCAAAACCTTTGGCGATGCCGTTCAAGTTGAGGTTCAGCGGTGCCTGTTTGCGTACTTGGTTGCGTTGGGAATCAACGATCAGCGCTGTACTGGTCGAGCGTCGAGTGGGTGCGGGCAACCCATCGAGCGCCAGTTCGGTGATCGACCGTTCGCCGGGACCGAAGCCCCAGGCGTCGATCAGGTCGCCGATGGCGATGTCGAAGGCGCCGCCCGATTGCCGGCTGACGCGCAACGCCGCAGACAGGACCGTGGCCAGTTCCTCGGGCACTGCTATCCATTCCTGCAAAGGCGCAGTGTTGAGGCGGTTGAGGTCGGAGTCGGGTTTCCAGGTCGACATTTGCTGGTCTACCCGGGCCACGGCGCCCGCCAGGCTGTGGCTGATCGTGCGGGTGTCGAGTTCGGTTTCAGCATAGAACAGGGCGGTGTAGCGGGTGCCCATGGTCTCGCCGTTCAGGCTGTAGCGTTGCAATTCAGTAGACGTCTTCACGATAGCGTCCTTGTGCCTTGAGGGTCCGCACATTCAGGTTGAGCGGTGCCAGCACTTCATCCAGGGCCAGCATCACACCCTTGGCCATCTCGCGACCGCCGCATACCAACACCTGGGCGCCTTTCTCAATCAGCCGGCGCAAGATCAGGGCGTCGCTGATCAGCCGGTCTTGCACGTAAGAACGGTCCTTGACCTGGGAAAAGGCGGCGTGCAATGCCGTGAGACGGTGGTCCGCCAAATAATGGTTGAGTTCGGATTCGTAAAGGAAATCCGAGGTCGGATTGCGCCCGCCCCAATACAAGTGCATGGGATGGTGGGCCCTGTTGTTGCGGATAAAACCGGTCAAGGGACCGATGCCGGTACCGGCGCCGATCAGGATCACCGGATGAGCGCCCGACGCGGGGCGAAATTGTGGGTTCGGCTGGATAAAGGCTTGGATCGGCGCGCCGATGTGCAAGCCGTGAAGATATTCCGAGCACACGCCGCCTTTGTGTTTGCGGACACAGATCTCCAACACGCCGTCCTGTGAATCGCAGGCCAGGGAATAGAAGCGTGGGATGGGGCTGCCCGGCGGCACAATGCCCACCAGATCTCCGGCTTCAAAGTCCGGCAACCTTCCCGCCGCCTTGAACCGCAGTACGTGTGTAGGTGCATCCACCTGCTCGCCATAGGCAATGCGCTCGGCCAGCACCAGTTGATGGGTTTGTGGCTGCCGCGGGGTGTGGACCAGCGTCAGGTCGCGCCCCAGCGCTTCACCCAAGGCGTGGCCCCAACGAGCAAATTCCTGGGACGATTGGCGATTGATGGTTTCCAAGTCCATCAACGGCGCGCCACCGGCTTGCACCAAGGCTGCCTGCACCTGATGGGCAAACTGACAGAACTGCGCAAACTGTCGGTCACCAAAGCCCAGCACGACAAACGGCTGGCCAGGTTTGAGCCCGGCTTCGGCCAGTCGTGCCAGGAATTGCGAAGCCGAGGCCGGAGCATTGCCGTCACCGTGGGTCGCCGTGAGGATGAACACCCGTTGAGCGTTGATGTAGTGGTTGGCGTATTGATTCATCACCGCGCTATGCACGCGGTGACCGGCCTGGTGCAAGGCATCATGCAAGGCGTTGGCAAAGCCCCAGGTAGTGTTGGTCTCAGTGCCCACCAATATCACGCTGTCGGCGGCTTGCGCAGCGCTGTTATGGCGGATGTTCGGCCCGGCCTGGCGGCGGCGCCACCACATCAGGATGCCGGTGATGCTCATCAAGGGCACGCAGAGGGCACAGAGGCCCAGCAACAGGCCCAGCCACCAGAGCCCTTCACCGGTGTGCAACTGATAGATCAATTCGTAGACGTTGTGCATCGAGTCATGGGCTTGATAGGACAGCAGGGTGCCGCTGGCCGGGTCCACGTAGCCGTCGCCCTGGGCCGTGCGCAGGGAAAACACGTCTTGCGGATTATTCGGGCTGGGATAGACGAGCTCGTGCAGGTCATTGAGGTCGGTGGCCTGCAACGCTTGCAGGTTCGCCACCGGCAAGGCCGGGCCTGCGCTGATGTGGTCGGGGAATGCGGGCTCGCCCTGACTGCCGTCGGCGATGAAATCGAAGGTCGTGGCACACATGTAGAGCCCGCTCAGTGCCGATAGCAGCAGCCCAAGTAACGCCAGGCGCCCAACCTGCGCGTGCCAGCGCTGGCTGAAATTGCCCTGCAACGGCCGCAGCAGGTTGCGCCAGCCGCCCACCCGCCGGACCAGCAACAGCGCGCCGGACACTGATAGCACCAGCATGAACAGCGCGCCGACACCCGCCACCCCGTGGCCCGGTGTGCCAAGAAACAGCGAGCGGTGCAAGTCTTTCATCCAGCGCGAGAAAGCGGAAGGTTCGTAGGGAGCCAGGCCTTGCCCGGTCAGTGGGTCGACCTTTTCGGCCCCGACCTGGCCGGCCTGATTGAAGTAGACGATGACGGTCCCGGACGCTGTGCGCTGGATCTGCTCCACGCCCGGAAAGTGGCTGGCAACGCGTCCGGCCAACTGTCCGACATTGACTTGCCCGGCCCTGGTGGCGGTGCCGCTCAGGCGTTCCAGGGCCGGATCGACAGACAATATCGCGCCGCTGATGGCCAAGAGCATGACCAACACGGCGGCGATCAAGCCGGGCAGGGAGTGGAGCTGGCGAAGCATGTTCGGCCTCCGAAAAGGTAGGTGCTACAAATCGTAAGTAAAGGATTCGACGTAGGTATTGCCCGCCGCCGGCTTGCCCGCGCCTTCAGTCGTCAGAGGCACGACGACATCGGCCCGAGCATCGCGTTTGTCCTCCACGGCACTGTCGATACGGATTTGATACCCGGCGTCGATCAGGGTGTCTGCCAGCTCGACGCTGACTTTGAGCGTGTCTCCACTGCCGACACTGGCGCCGCTGACGCCGTCGAACTCGCTCGGGCTCATCTTGCTGCCACGGGCCCAGTCGGCCAGGTGCTTGTAGTACTTGGCCTTCTTGCCGGCCACCCAGAGGGTTTTCTGATATTGGCCGCTGGCGTCCGTGAGGTAGATCGCCAGGTAGGCATCATTTCCGCTGTAGCGCTTGAGCGCGGTCGTCAGCGTCACCTCACGGGCCTGAGCCAGCCCCGGCAGAACGATGGCGCCAGCGAGGCAGGTTGCAGCGATAATCTTTTTCATGGGGTTGTCCTTTTGATCGTTAGGTCCAGAGCCTGTACCGGCTTGCTGACAGCAACCTGAAAGGCCGGGCAAGCGTGTCGAAATGTCACGGTGTGGTCGCACGGTCGAGGTAATCCCTGGCGTCGTCATCGTCGCGGAAGTAGATCTCAAGCTTGCGCAGATGCAGCGACGCCGGTGAGTAACGGGCTTCGATGACATTGCCTTTGCGGTCCAGGCCCTTGAGCTTGTAGCAACCGTCATCGACCTTGATGCGCTGCACGCTCCAGCCGTGTCGCTGTTCTACCTGCTGGCGCAAGGTTTCCCGTGGTTGCCAGTCGCTGACCGGTTCGCTGCAATCGTCATCGGCCAAGGCGTAGCCGTTTATCAGCACACTCACCAGCGCAGTGCTGGCGATAAAGCCTGGTTTCATGATCTGTCTCCTGCCGGGGTTTCTTCGTTGGCATACCCTACGGTGCATTCCTGACAACCAGCTGAATCTTCAGATTCACGTCAGGTAAGGCGGATAAGGTGCTGCACGACCACCATCACAGGAGCTGCCAGATGCGGGTTTTATTGGTTGAGGACGCGCCAAGGTTGGGGGAGGCGGTGCGCGAACAGATCGCCGATGACGGCCACGCCGTCGATTGGGTGCAATGCCTGGCTCATGCGCGCAACAGCGTACGCACGACCCCTTACGACCTGATCCTGCTCGACTTGATGCTGCCGGACGGTCGCGGACTGGATTTCCTGCGCCAGCAACGTGGTGCAGGGGATGCGACCCCGGTGATCATCCTGACCGCCCAGGACCAGATATCCGATCGCATCGCCGGGCTCAATGCCGGAGCCGATGACTATCTGGTCAAGCCGTTCGACCTGTTTGAGCTCTCGGCCCGTGTGGCGGCGGTGGCCCGTCGGTACAGTGGCAACCCCAACCCGCAGATCAGAATCGGCGAGCTGCACATCGACATGAGTGCTCGGACGGTCCAGCGGGCCGGTGTGTCCGTGGACCTGACGGCGCGGGAATGGGCGTTGTTCGAGGCATTCGTCCAGCGTCCCGGCGCGTTGCTGTCCAAGACGCAACTCGAAGAGCGCCTGTATGCCTTCGGCGCGGAGATCGAGAGCAACACGATCGAGGTCTATATCAGCCGGCTGCGCAAGAAGCTGGGTCGCGACTTCATTGAAACCGTGCGTGGCATGGGCTATCGGTTGATATCCCCATGAGTGCCTCGTTCAGCCTGCAAAAACGCCTTTGCCTGGGATTGACACTGGGCATGACTGTGCTTTGGCTTGCCGCGACCGTCGGCACATGGCGGGTGGTGCAGCATGAGTTGGATGAGATGTTTGACAGTGCGCTGGCGGAGACCGCGCAGCGGATCCTGCCCTTGGCCGTGCTGGAAATCAGTAATCGTGAAGATGCGGATAAGGCGCAACTGGTGGCAGCGCTGAAAATGCACAAAGAATACCTGACCTACTTGGTCCGCGATGCCCAGGGCAGGATCCTGATGCAGTCCCACGATGCCAATCCGAAAATCTTCAGCAAACAACCGATTGAAGGCTTCTCCACCACTGGAAAATACCGTCTGTATGGCGCCAGTGCGCTGCGCGAGTCGGTGTTCATCGAAATCGCCGAGCCCCTTGGGCATCGCCGTGAGGCTGCACGGGAAGCTTTGTTGGCCTTGCTCTTGCCGTTATTGGCGTTGATACCCGTCAGCCTGTTGGGCACCTGGTTGTTCGTACGCATGAGCCTGCGCAGTGTGCTGGCCTATCGGCGTGCCGTGGAGACCCGTGGCGCGGGCGATCTGTCGCCGATCAAGGTGTCGCACCTGCCGGCGGAAATCAGCCCGTTGGCGGATGCGGTCAACCATTTGCTCAAGCGCTTGCGCAAGGCCTTGGAGGCCGAGCGCAGCTTTACCGCCAACAGCGCCCATGAATTGCGCACGCCATTGGCCGCGACCTTGGCCCAGGTCCAGCGCCTGCGCCATGAAGCGCCCGAGGGCCCGTTGCGGCTGCGTGCGGCGAAAATCGAACACTCGCTACGCGAATTGGCGCGGCTCTCGGAAAAACTCATGCAACTGGCCAAGGCCGAGGGCGGAGGACTGTTGTCGGAGGCGCCCCAGGACCTCATTCCGTTGCTGGCCCATGTGGTCGATGAGTGGCGTCACAGCAGTGATCGGCAGATCGAGCTGCAGCTTCCTACGCAGGCCAGTGTGTACTCGACCATTGACCCGGACGCTTTTGGGATCCTTTTGCGCAACCTGATCGAAAATGCCTTGAAGTACGGTGCGGCCGCTCAACCCATTGAAGTCAGCCTCTCTGGCCAGGCGTTGCTACGGGTGGTCAACGGCGGGCCCGTGGTGCCGGAACCCGTATTGCAGCAGTTGACCGAACGTTTCGTGCGCGGTCAGAGTGAAGTCAGCGGGGCGGGGTTGGGTTTGGCGATTGTCAAAACGATTGTGCAAGGGGTGAACGGACGAATCATGCTGGCATCACCGGCAAAGGGCCGGCAGGACGGATTCGAAGTCGGCGTCTGGTTACCGCTCGCCTCGACGATCGAAGGTTGAACAGCAGGCTTGGCCTGCCATGCGCTCGCGTGTTGGGCGTTGGTTTTATCGCCAGGAGAAGGGCGGGCCTGAGCCCGCCCCCAAGTTATTGCTTGCCACTCCCCAGTGGTGGCGTCCGAGGTGGGATCATCCGTTTGGATCCCATCGACTCAAACGCCGAAGCCAATTGCAACAGCGTCGAATCGTCATAGGCGCGTCCGGCAAAGGTCAACCCGACAGGCATGCCGATGTCCGCCATGATGCCCATCGGCACTGTCACGGTGGGTACGCCCAGGTGGCGGATGGCGAGGTTGCCGTTGGCGACCCACACGCCATTGCTCCAGGCAATATCGGCAGACACCGGATTGATATCGGCATCTGCCGGCCCGACATCGGCAACGGTGGGGAAGATCACCGCATTCAGGCCAAGCCGATCCATCCAGTCTTCAAGATCGATTCGCCGGGTTTCTTCGAGTCCGCGCAGTCCATCGGGCAGGGTCGGGATCTGGTCCCAAGGCGTGATGCCCCGCTGGGCCATCTTCACGTATTCATCCATGCCGGCGGCAAGATCGTCCTCCCGGTTGGGCAGGGTGCCAGGGTCGTGGGGGAAGATCTTCGGTCCGTCGACATCGGCCAGACGATTCAAGTTCGGATCGCCGTTGGCCCGCAGGAAATCATCGAACGCCCAGGCCGACAGGTCCCACAGCTCGTGGTGCATGAACGCCTTGGATACCAGGCCACGAGTAAATACCGTCGGGGCACCGGGGCGATCGCCTTCGCAGTTGGACACCAGCGGGAAATCCACCTCGACCACTTCGGCACCACAGGCTTCGAGAGCCTTGCGGGCCTCTTTCCAGAGGTCGATCACCGAGGCACGGGTGATGATTCGCTGCCCTGTCGGACCACCAATGCCGGGCGTGTCCGCCGTACCCGCATCTGGGTCGGCGTTGATGTACATGCGCGGAACACCGAAGCGAATGCCCGCGAGTGCACCGATGCCACTGGCAAGGCTCGGATACGAGGCGGGACGAACCGAGTCGACGCTGGGAATCGGCACCCAGGGTTGCAGGCGCCACAGATCGCCACGGGTGTCAGGGTCGTTTGCCACCACTACGTCCAGCACTTCGAGAAGATCAGCCATGGTCCTGGCGTAGGGCACGACAACGTCCATCGTCGGGGTCAACGGCCAGTTGCCGCGCACCGAGATCACGCCACGCGAAGGGGTGTAGGCGCACAAACCATTGTTCGACGCCGGGCCGCGTCCACTGGACCAGGTTTCTTCTGCGAGCCCAAATGCGGCAAAACTGGCCGCAGTTGCCGTACCCGCGCCATTCGAGGAGCCCGAGGCAAACGGTGCGGTGAGGTAATCGCCGTTATATGGACTCTCCGCACGGCCATAGACCCCGCGCTGCATGCCGCCATTGGCCATGGGCGGCATATTGGTCTTGCCCAGGCAGATCGCCCCGGCGGCGCGAAGTCGTTCGATGGTGAACGCATCACGGTAGGCCACCAGGTCCTTGAACGCCGGGCTTCCGGAAGCGGCGGTGAGGCCCTTGACCAGATAACTGTCCTTGGCCGTATAGGGAATGCCATCGAGCGGACCCAGGGTCTGGCCCTTGGCCCTACGGGTATCGGACGCCTGCGCTTGCTCCAGCGCATCGGGGTTGCGAACCACCACGGCGTTGAGGGCGGTGGGCGTGTCGGGGCCGTCGTAGGCATCGATCCGGGCGAGATAGGCCTGGACCAGCTCGACCGCAGTCGTCTGGCCGGACTCGAGGGCCGCACGCAGTTGGGCAATGGAGACTTCGGTGATTTCGATCATGCTATTACCGTCGCGGCAGAGGGATGACAGTGCAGGGCCGTACAAAATCAGATCCTGGCATCTCAAAGTGGATATTTATCGGCTTTTGCCCACTGTACTACGCCTGCAGTCTGAGGGTCTATTCGGTAATGGATTCTTCACCACTGGTCCACAAGGTACTCGGTTCATTCTTGACAACGATCCAGCCTGAGCAAATACTCGCCACCCATATTCATATATATGACTAGATAACAAGGTGAATAAGGTCAATGAACTCTCTCTCCAGCGATGTCCGCTTGCCGCTTTATCAACGTCTGCGCGACCAATTGGCCGAACAGATCGCCAACAATCGCTGGCGTCCGGGGGAGGCGATTCCTACCGAGGCCGCGCTTTCGGCGGAATACCAACTGTCCACCGGCACCGTGCGCAAAGCGGTCGATGCGCTGGTCAGCGAGGGCGTGCTGGAGCGCCAGCAAGGCCGCGGCACCTTCATTCGCCGGCCTCAGTTTCAGTCCTCGCTGTTCCGTTTCTTCCGGTTTCAAACCGCTGCCGGTGAACGCCGGGTGCCGGAGAGCCGCATCTTGTCTATCGAGCCAGTGCCGGCACCCTCGGCAGTCGCCCAGGCGCTGGGGCTGCCGGGCGACGCACCGGTGATTCGTATCGTGCGTGTGCGTCTGCTGGATGTGAAGCCGGTGCTCGCCGAAGAAATCTGGTTGCCGCGTAGCCGCTTCCAACCGTTGCTCGAGATCGACTTGAGTCAGAAAGGGCCATTGCTTTACCCCATCTATGAAGAAACCTGCGGCCAGGTTGTCGCCTATGCCGAAGAAACCCTCACCGCCGAATCGGTGAATGAGGTGCACGCGCGATTGCTGCAGGTACCGGTCAACAGTCCGGTGGTGGTGATCGAGCGCCTGGCGCGTGATTACGCCGGCACCCCCCTGGAGTGGCGTCGCTCTCGCGGGCATGCCGAGCATTTCCGCTACAGCGTGGAAATTCGCTGACCCATGCCGGGTTGACGGAGCGTTCAGCGGCCCGTCGGTGGCCGCTGTTTTAACCATTGTGTTTGCCATGACTGGCCCTGCAGCGGCGCGGTTCGCTCTCGGCTGCCTTTCGTTCCATTTATAAGGATAAAAATCATGTTCAGTTGGTATCGCCAAGTCACTGCGCGGGAGCGCAAAACGTTTTGGGCCTGCTTCGGCGGATGGTCCCTTGACGCACTCGAAGTACAAATGTTCGGCCTGGCGATTCCGGCATTGATCGCCGCGTTCGCCTTGAGCAAGGGCGATGCGGGGCTGATCAGCGGCGTGACCCTGGTCACCTCGGCCATTGGTGGCTGGGTCGGTGGCACGCTGTCGGATCGCTACGGTCGGGTGCGCACGCTGCAGTGGATGATTTTGTGGTTCTCGTGCTTCACCTTCCTGTCCGCATTCGTCACCGGTTTTCATCAGTTGTTGATCGTCAAGGCGCTACAGGGGTTCGGGATCGGTGGGGAATGGGCCGCCGGTGCGGTATTGATGGCCGAGACCATCAATCCCAAGTATCGCGGCAAGGTCATGGGCACGGTACAAAGCGCCTGGGCAGTGGGTTGGGGGCTGGCGGTCGGGGTCTTCACGCTGATCTATTCTTTTGTGCCACAAGACATGGCCTGGCGGGTGATGTTCATCGTTGGCCTGCTGCCGTCGTTCCTGATCATCTGGGTGCGTCGCAACGTGGAGGAGCCCGACAGCTTCCAGCGCCTGCAAAAAGACAAAGTCATCCCGCAAAGTTTTTTCAAGTCCCTGGCCGGCATCTTTCGCCCTGAACTGATCCGCGTGACGTTGTTTGGCGGGCTGTTGGGCCTGGGCGCCCACGGCGGTTATCACGCGGTGATGACCTGGCTGCCGACCTTTCTCAAGACCGAGCGCAACCTGTCGGTGCTCAACTCTGGCGGCTACCTGGCTGTGATCATCTTTGCCTTCTGGTGTGGCTGCGTGGTCAGTGGCTTGTTGATCGATCGCATAGGCCGGCGCAAAAACATCGTGCTGTTCGCGTTGTGCTGCGTGGTGACCGTGCAGTGCTATGTATTCCTGCCACTGACCAACACTCAGATGCTGTTCCTGGGCTTCCCGCTCGGTTTCTTCGCCGCCGGCATTCCGGCCAGTCTCGGAGCGCTGTTCAACGAGTTGTACCCGGCGGATGTCCGCGGTGCCGGCGTGGGGTTCTGCTACAACTTTGGCCGCGTGCTCTCGGCGCTGTTTCCGTTCCTGGTCGGTCACATGAGCGACTCCATGTCGTTGGGTTCGGCCATCGGCATCGATGCCGGGATCGCCTATGGCGTAGCCGTGATCGCGGCGCTGTGTTTGCCGGAAACCCGAGGCCGCAGCCTTGAAGCCTCGGCGGCATCGGTGCAAACCTCTGCCGGCGGGACCGAGAGCGCCCGAGCCTGATGACTTTCACCTCGATAGATGAAACCCATGCTTGATACCTGTTCCAAGCCGATCACCGGCATCGATGCCCACGCTCATGTGTTCAGCCGTGAGCTGAAGCTGGCCACTGCACGGCGTTATACCCCCGACTATGACGCCACGCTTGCGCAGTACCTCGAACATCTGCAAACCCATGGCCTGAGCCATGGCGTATTGGTGCAGCCGAGCTTTCTCGGTACCGATAACCGCTACCTGCTGGCGGCATTGCGGCAGGCTCCGGCGCAATTGCGCGGGGTCGTGGTGCTGGAGCGAGAGGTCAGCCGCACCGTGTTGGACGACATGGCCCGGCTGGGCGTGGTCGGCGTGCGTCTGAACCTGATGGGCAAAGCCTTGCCTGACTTTCGCGACGCCGCCTGGAGAGATTTTTTCGGCCACCTCGCTGAGTTGGATTGGCATGTCGAGTTGCACCGCCATGCCGAGGATTTGCCAGGGTTGATTCGTCAGTTGATGCCCTTTGGCATCAAGCTGGTGATCGATCACTTCGGCCGTCCTGATGCGCGGTTGGGCACCGATCAACCAGGTTTTGCTGAGTTGATCGAGTTGGGGCTGAGCGGGCGAGTGTGGATGAAGGTTTCCGGTATCTATCGATTGGCCGGGACGGATCAACAGAATCTGGAATTCGCCCGGGCTTCGCTGTCCCTGCTGGAGCAGAGTTTCGGCCCGCACCGTTTGGTATGGGGCAGCGACTGGCCACATACGCAGCATGAAAAAGACGTCGGGTTCGATACGGTGATAAGCCAGTTGCAAGCCTTGCAGTGCTCGGCGCCGCTTAAGCATGCATTGCTGGTAGAAGCCCCCCGGTCGTTGTTCAGGTTTTGAGGAGCAGGGCGCCGATCAAGAGTTGGAGCATGATTTCAATTATTGAGCCAGGGTCGAGGTTGTCTGGACGCTTGTTTCCTGGCGTCAAAACATATTTCCTCCGTGGCGTATCAAGCGCTCAACCTGGCAGCCGATACCCTTGTAGGTCCGATTAATTTCCGGGTTCGCTGAGGGTACGTCATGTTTAATAAGAATCTAAAAACTGAACTGGCGGCTAGGACAGCCGAATTGGCAACATACAAGGGATTAGTCGGCGCTCTCGAACGGTCGATGGCCGTTATCGAGTTCAGCCCGGATGGCAAGGTCCTGCGCGCCAACGAAAACTTCTTGAAAACCATGGGCTACCGCGCCGAGCAGTTGGCGGGGCTGTCCCATCGGGATTTCTGTACCCCCGCGCTGGCAGGCAGTGCCGAGTACCGTGAGTTCTGGAGTCAGCTGCGGGCCGGTCAATTCGTTTCCGGCACTTTTCAGCGACGCACCTCCCAGGGCCAGAACGTGTGGCTGGAGGCCAGTTATAACCCTGTAATGGATGAGCAAGGCCGCGTGGCAAAAGTCGTCAAGTACGCACTCGACGTCACTGCCCGGGTCGTCAGTGAGGCAGAAACACGCGGCAGTCTTACAGCACTCGATCGGGCGATGGCGGTGATCGAGTTCGATTTGAGCGGTAACGTCTTGACCGCCAATGATAACTTCCTCCATACCTTGAATTATTCGCTGGCCGAGATCAAAGGCAAACACCACCGGATGTTTTGCGAGCCGAACCTGGTCAGCGGTGCTGAGTACAGTGATTTCTGGCGTCGTCTGAATGCCGGTGAGTTTTTCAGCGGTCAATTCAAGCGCCTGGGCAAGCACGGCAAGGTCGTGTGGCTGGAGGCGAGCTACAACCCGGTCTACGATGCCGAAGGCAAACTGAGCAAGATCGTGAAGTTTGCCAGTGACATCACCGAGCGGGTAGAGAAGTTCGAAGAGGACTCCCGCGGCGCCTCCCGCGCTTATCATATCTCCGCCGAGACTGAGAAAGTCGCCGAACAAGGCGCGCAGGTCATCCAGCAGACGGCCAAGGAAATGCGCCAGATCGCCGACAACATCGGGGCATCCGGGCGTCTGGTCGGGCAGTTGGGGGCTCGTTCAGAAGAAATCACCGCCATCGTCAATACCATTCGCGGCATTGCTGACCAGACCAACCTGCTTGCGCTTAACGCGGCAATCGAGGCCGCGCGGGCAGGGGACCAGGGCCGGGGGTTTGCGGTGGTCGCCGACGAAGTCCGGCAGTTGGCTGGGCGTACAAGCCGTTCGACAGCCGAAATTTCCGAGATGATCGGCATGATCCTGTCCGAAACCCGCGACGCAGTCGCGAGCATGAGCGTCACCCATGAAGGCGCGCTGCGGGGCGTCACGCTGGCAGACCAGGCGGGTTCGGTCATCCTGCAAATCAGGGCTGGGACGACGGATGCACTCGAAGCGGTGAGCATGTTCGCGTCCAAGCTCGATGAGTCCGAAGTGATACCCAAGACGGCCGTTGGCTGGGTCGGCTGAACCCGCGTTCTTCCAGGTCGATCCAGGATTCTGGGTCGACCGCGAGATTCATACACACCCTCATTCCCTGTGGGAGCCAAGCTTGCTCGCGATAGCGGTGGGTCAGCTTGCAGGGATTTTCGACACGTCGAGTTGCACCCTGGGTCCATTGGCCTTGACCAATTCCAGCAATACCGCGCGCAGCTCCGGCGGTCGCACCGGCTTGGCCAACACCGCGATGTTCAGGCTTTGCAGGGATTCGCGTATCCGCGCTATCTCATGCCCGGTAATGACCAGCGCCGGGACTTCCCAACCGCGTTGCTCGCGTATGACCGCGATACACTCGGCTCCTGAAACCTTCGTACCCAGGTCGAAGTCGGCGATGATGATGTCGCAATCGCTGGCCAGCCCTTGGTCGTCGCTGTGGGTTTGCACCTTGCAACCCCATTTTTCCAGCAGCACCGAGGTCGCCATCAAGACGTTGGCATCGTCTTCTACCAGGCATACCCGCAACCCGTTCAGTCGGCTGTGGACCGTCTTCAGCTTGGGCGTCAGGATCTTCGGAGTAGCTTGCTCCAGGCCGCTGATCGCCACCTTGGTGCCGCGTCCGACCCGGGAATGGATGTGCACATCGACCTCAAGTAACTGGCTGATGCGCTTGACGATGGACAGCCCAAGCCCCAACCCTTCGACATCCTTGTCGCGTACGTGGCGCACTCGGTAAAACTCCTTGAACACCTCGGGCAAATGCTCGGCGGCGATACCCCGTCCCTTGTCGTAGATCACCACGGCCAGCCCCGTTCCCTGGCGGCGTACGCCGATTAATACCGGTTGGCCTGGGGCATATTTGAGAGCGTTGGACAGCAGGTTCTGAACCATGGTGGTCAGCAGTCCCGGGTTGACGTTGACCCAGTAAGGGCTGGCACGCAAGCGCAGCTCAACCCCCGCCCAGCGTGCCGCCTCGGTGTTCTGTTTGACGACGTCCTGCAGCAGCTCGCCCAAGTGAACCGTATCGGACTGTGGCACCAGTTTGCCGTGGTCCAGGGTGTAGATATCGAGGATCGAGCGAAACAGCTGCGACACGGTGTGCAGCGAACGGTCGATGTTATCCACCAGCCGCAACTCTTCCACGCCTAGCTTGGCGTCACGCAGGCAGGCGGTGAACAGGCCAATGGAGTGGATCGGTTGGCGCAGGTCATGGCTGGCCTGGGCGAGGAAACGAGATTTCTCCTGGTTGGCCGTGATCGCTTCTTCGGAGGCAATCCGCGTACGCTTGAGCAGAGTGTGCGCATAGGCCGGCACCACGACGGTGGTCACGATTAGCATCAGGAACAGGTACGGCTGGGTCCGCCAGAATGGATTGAGCCAGAAAATCAGCACCAATACCGACAGTGCGATGACGGTCGCCAGTGCCAGGTAGCGGGAGCCGAAGCGCACTCCGTTGCCCAGCGTTACCCAGAGCAGCGCCGCGTAAATGGGCAATGCACCTTCACCCCCCAGCACCATGGCAAACGCAATGCCGGCGTAGTCATGGAGCATGGTGAACAGGCGCCGCCAGAAGAAGTGCCCCGGCTTGCGCTGGATAAGCAAGCGCAGGAACACCGACGCAATGATGAACGTCACGATGTAAATGATGATCGGCGTGTAGGCCGCGGCGTCATCGGTCTCGATGCTGGCCAGGATGATGATGTACAACAGCGCACAGGCACTGACGATCAGCCGTACCGTAGCCTGATTGAGTTCGCTGTTCTTTTCCACTGACCTTCAACCTTATGACCGGGTGGATTGAGCGCAGGTACTGGGAAAGGGTGAATCAGGCCGACTCGGCTATCCACCAGGCCGATCAGGCCAGTGGGCATGCCGAGTCGGCGAGTTGTCTTGAACCTTAATAGACTCGGTAATATTTCACCACATCGTCGACGAAATAGATCGTCAGTACTGTCCCCTGGGCCTGGGCCTGGGACGTGTTGGTGCCGGTTGCACTGCTGACGTCACTGGCCACCTTTTGCACTTTGGCGATTTGTGCCGATGCGTCATACATCTTCATGCGCGTCTCGTCCGACACATATTTGTTAGCCAACTTCATATACCTGTCGAGACCCTCTTCTTGCTTGGCGTAAGTCCAATTCGACTCGTTGCTGGTACTTGTCGAGTTGAGTTCTTGAGTCGAGGGGGCGCCGAACATTTGGGTAATCTGAGTTTTGGTCGTCTTGCCGGGATAAATCGTCTGTTTTAGATAAGTGACATCGAATTTCTTGGCGCCTGAGTTCAAGGCGCTCAAGGAATTCAACGAGTTCAAGGAATTCATTAAGTCGCCCGTGTTTGTACAGCCGCTGATGAGTCCAGCCAGCACGCACAGCGCTATTCCATTTTTTAGTGTTTTTCCATGATTGAAGGACATAGAGACTTACCTTGAGTGATTGTTTTCAGGACCGTTCCATTCTTCGACCGAACAAGCGGTGAAGTTGGCCCAGCGTTGCGCAGCCAATCGATCTGTTTAACCCAATAGGGCCCGCAAGCCACAAAGCATCGATACGCGCGGTCGCCTGCCCGGCGTATGGCTCATTTATTGTCTAAGTATTTGGACTGCTCGCGTCAGCCTTAATAGAGCACTCACAGAGTAGAGTGTAAAAGCTGGAGCAGGCCATAGCACAAGTGTGCTATGGCGGTGAGCAGGTTAGCGAGGATGACGCTGTATATAACTTTTTGACCATTACACTTATATTTTTATACCGTTGCTTTGTAGGGAGACAGGCTCAAGGCCGACCCATCTACGGTTTGTTTTTTTCTGGCCAGGCGCCACTGCTGGGATAATTGGAGAGTTGTGCGGCGGCGGCCGCGCGGGTCGGGACTCCCAGGGCTTTTAGCAAGCTTGATACATGGATGCGAACCGTGAAGGGTGAAATGCCAAGTGCCTTGGCGATTTCCTTATTGGTCTTGCCATCAGCCACCAAGCCCAGTACTTGGCGCTGGCGCGCGGTCAGTTGAGTAAGCGACGCTGACTGCAAGTCGTCCAGGATCGAATTTTCCGAGTGGTACCTGACGATCACTTCGCCTTCGCGAATTGCCATGATGGCGTCGGCTATGCCGACGGGGTCGATATTCTTTCCAATAAAACCGTCTGCACCCAGTGACATCACCTGGGAAATAATGTCGATGTCGTCAATCATTGAAACCACAATGATTGAGGTGCGTTTGAACTCGTTGCGCAAATGCCCTATGACCTGCAGCGATTTGATACCGGGGAAGCGCAAATCAAGAATCAGCGAGTCCACTTCCGCACCCGACCGCGCGAGCGCCAATACCTCATCAAGGTTGCCGGCTTGTTCTATGGACGCCGTCGGTAGAAGTCGTTCTATGGTTTTCAGCATCCCTTCGCGAAACAGTGGGTGGTCATCGGCCACTATTACCCTGCACGTCATGCTCAAGATCCTCCTGATCTTCTCGTTTGCTCATCGTAACCTAAACTGGAAACGCGGGTTTCACGTTTGAAACAACCATTTGTGTGGGCATGCCGTCACGACTATGACGCAAAAGAATAGCCAGGCTGATCAGCGCCCATTGAGGTCGACGGTCGGGGGCTTCGTTTGCCTGGTTTGTGGCTGTGCCCGCTGGAGGACGACGCCAACGGGCTGAAGGTTTCGGGCTCTGATGCAATGCAGCCATTGGCGAGCAGCGCGGCAGGAAAATCCCGACGGTGATCAGGGGCGCAACCGTCCTCGAAACGCCCCGACGGGCCTGGATGTGAGAACTAACGGTTACGAGGTGCGGGGTTTTTATGAACTAGCAAAGCGAATCAGGATCAAGAGTTCAGCACTGCAGTTTTTAAAAATATCCGTACCCGCATTCAATCGGGTTAATCCGAGCTGGGATCGCTGACTCAGGATGATAATTTTTCGGTCGACAGACAGCAGGGACGTTTCAGCCAGGCGGATTGAGGATTGATTGATGTCGAATGTTGAAGAGCTTGCCAGGGAAACGTTTACCCTGAGCGAGTACGACAGTTTGGTTTCCATAGGAACAAGCGCGCTCGAGGCCATTCCGGGTGCAGTGTATCTCTGTGATCGCCAAGGCTGGCTCGTCCGGTACAACAGCGAGGCCGCCGAACTGTGGGGGAGAACCCCGGCATTGGGGGAGAACGGTGATCGTTTCTGTGGCTCGCATCGACTTTATTTGACAGACGGCACACCGTTGGCTTTTGAACATTGCCCGACGGCGTTGGCACTTGATGGGGGCGTTGCGACGCGCAATCAGGAAGTCCTCATCCAGCGCCCGGATGGCTCGCGGTTCGTGGCTCTGATGAACATCCGCGCACTTAAAGATCGAGAGGGGGCGATCCAAGGCGCGATCAATTGCTTTCAAGACGTCTCGGCGCACCATGCCATGGCCGAAGAGCTTCGGTGCAAGAGTGCCGAGCTTGAGGACTTTTTCGAAAACAGCGCAGTGGGCCTTCACATCGTCAGTGGTGACGGAATCATCCTGCGTGCCAACAAGGCTGAGTTGGCGCTGCTGGGTTATTCGGCGCAAGAGTACATGGGGCGCCACATTACGGAGTTTCATGTAGATGCGCCGGTTATTGGTGATATCCTCAATAAACTCGGCAGCGGCGACTGTCTGGAAAGTTATCCGGCGCGCCTAAGGGCCAAAGACGGTTCGATCAAGCATGTTGCGATCACCTCCAATGGACGGTTCGAAGAAGGCAAGCTCTTCAACACCCGCTGTTTCACGATCGACGTCAGCATCGCCCAGCGGATGGAAAGCCAGTTTCGCGAGAGCGAACGGCATATGCGTAACCTTCTCGAGGCGTTGCCCGCCGCGGTTTATACCACCGACGCGGAGGGCCGCATCACCTTCTACAATCGCGCGGCTGTCGAGTTGTCAGGTCGCACACCTCAGTTGGGTGAAATGTGGTGCGTGACCTGGAAACTGTTCAACACGGACGAAACCCCGCTTCCCCATGACGAGTGCCCGATGGCGGTGGCCTTGAAGGAAAACCGGCCGATTCGCGGTGTCGAGGCGATCGCCGAGCGGCCGGACGGCACCCGTGTCCCCTTTGTTCCGTATCCCACACCGCTGCATGATGGTGACGGCAATTTGGTGGGGGCGATCAATATGCTGGTCGATATCACCGAGCGAAAACAGGCGGAAAACCGGCACAAGACCCTGATTGACGAGCTTAATCATCGGGTCAAGAACACCCTGGCCACGGTGCAATCCCTGGCGGCGCAAACGGCGCGCAACGCCGAGGACGCGAAAGACGGTTACTACCGTTTTGAAGCCAGGCTTCTGGCGTTGTCCCGCGCCCATGATCTTTTGACGAGGCGGCATTGGGGCCATACGCCCCTGGATTCCCTTGCCCAGGAAGTGCTGATGCCGGTATTCGGCCATGAGCCCAGTCGCATCAACGTCCAGGGTGCTTCAGTCGACGTCAGCACCCGGGTCGCGCTCAATCTCACGATGACCCTCAATGAACTGGCAATCAATGCGCTTAAATACGGAGCGATGTCTGTCGAGACGGGCACGCTGTCAGTGACCTGGAAGGTGCAACCTCAACCGGACGGAGCGTTGCTGACCCTGGACTGGCGCGAGCACGGAGGGCCTGCGGTGTCACCGCCAAAACGAGAAGGGCTGGGGTCTCGTCTGATGAAACGCTGCATCGAGCGCGATTTGGGTGGGAAATTTGAGCTCAACTTCGTCCCGCAGGGCATTTTCTGCCGCTTCTCGTTTCTGATCGGCGCGTCCGGGGCATGAGCCCATTCGCTGGAGTCAGGGTGCTCGTGGTCGAGGACGAAGGCGCGATTGCCATGATGATCGAGGAAATGCTCGATGAGTTCGGGTGTGAAGTAGTGGCGTCAGTGGCCCGGCTCGTCACGGCCCTTGAAATAGCCAGCTCGGCGGAAATTGACCTGGCGATCCTGGACGTTAACCTGGCGGGCGAGCGTGTTTTCCCGGTTGCCGAAATTCTCCGCGATCGCGGCATCCCAATGGTATTCAGCACCGGATACGGCGCCAGCGGGCTGCCGAGCGATTTCGCCCAGCACCTGGTCCTGCACAAGCCGTTTTCGCAAAGTGCCTTGCAGCAAAAAGTCGCGCTTGCACTGAGGCGCTGACCTCCAGCTCCAAAAGGGGTCGCTACCGGGCCTTGGAGATTTCCCCGTCAACCGCTCTGGAAGCCGCCATTTCATTTTATGAAACGGTGGATTGCAGTTTGTGCGTATTCCTGCGAAGACGCTTTGGGAAGAAGATGGCCTCACCTGCACTGCATGCCTCGGCAAGAGACGTAGCGCAGCTTCCCTAATCGTAGCGCACTGGCCCAGGCTGCAATGCGGCGGGCGCGAGGAGTAGCTGATGAACGAAGCCTCGAAACCACCATCCTCGCCCTGGCATGAAGGTGAGCTGACATTGCAGCGCTCTGTCGGCGCGGTCGACATGATGGCCAGCGTTGGCCAGCGGCAATTGGCCCGCACCTGGATGCCGGATCAGCACCGGGAGTTCTACGCCCAGTTGCCCTTCGTGGTGTTGGGTACCGTGGATCGGCAAGGCGACGTGTGGGCGACCCTGCGCACCGGGCAGCCCGGCTTCATGCAGTCGCCCGACCCGCAAACCTTGCGCATCGATCTCAAGCCACAGCCCAGCGACCCGGCCCAGGAGGGCATGGGCGAGGGGGATGCCATCGGTATGTTGGGTATCGAGTTGCACACCCGTCGACGTAACCGCATGAACGGCAATGTGCGTCGTCAACTGGACGACGGCCTGGAGATTTCAGTCAGTCAGGCCTATGGCAACTGCCCGCGCTACATCAACCTGCGCCAGTATCGCTTTGTCGAAGAGCAGGCCGCCGAGCCTGTTCAGTTGGCCCCGACAGACCCGTTGGTACGTCGCCTGGTCACGGCCGCCGACTCGTTTTATATCGCCACCTATGTGGTTCGCGACGGCGAGCGCCAGGTTGATGCGTCCCATCGTGGCGGTAAGCCGGGGTTTGTGCGCATGGACGAGGACGGGACGCTGACCATTCCGGATTTTTCCGGAAACCTGTTCTTCAACACCCTGGGCAACATCCTGCTGAACCCGCGTGCAGGACTGGTGTTCGTCGATTTCCAGAGCGGCGACCTCCTGCACATGAGCGGTTCGGCGCAAGTGCTGCTGGACGACCCGCAAATCACCGCGTTCCAAGGCGCCGAGCGGCTGATGCGCTTCACGCCGCAGCGTATTGTCTATCGCCCGGCGGCGATTCCCTTGCGCTGGAAAGACCAGGCCGAAGGGGACTCGCCCAATTCATTGATGACCGGCAGTTGGGAACAAGCCGCCGAGCGCTTGCAGGCCGAAGCCGTGCGTAGCCATTGGCGGCCACTGCGGGTCGAACGCGTGGTGGATGAAAGCCACAATATTCGCTCTTTCTATCTGCAAGCGGCTGACGGTGCTGGCTTACCCCGTTTTGAAGCCGGCCAGCATCTGCCTGTGCGGGTCTTGCTGGAAGGACAACACGCACCGTTGATTCGAACCTATAGCGTCTCCAGCGCGCCGTCGGATGACTTCCTGCGCATCAGCGTCAAGCGCGACGGCTCGGTGTCTTCGCACCTGCATGAGCAGATTCAGGTGGCCCACGAGATTGAAGCGCGAGCGCCCCAGGGGCATTTCACCGTCCAGCCCACCGAACGGCGTCCGTTGGTACTCCTGGCCGCCGGCGTCGGCATTACGCCGCTGCTGTCGATGTTGCGCGAGGTGGTTTACCAAGGGCAGCGCATCAGCCGCATGCGCCCGGTCTGGCTGGTGCAAAGCGCGCGCTCGGTGGCTGACCTGGCGTTTCGTGACGAGCTCAATGAGTTGGCGGCCCGCGCCGGTGACAAGCTGCGGATACTGCGCATGGTCAGCCAACCGCCCGCCGAGGCGCCGGCAGGCGAGGGCTACGACGCGACGGGCCGGATTGACGTGGGGTTGCTCAAGCAGTTGCTGCCCCTCGATGACTACGACTACTACTTGTGTGGACCGGGCAGCTTTACCCAGGCGCTGTATGACGGACTGCGTAAATTGCGCATTCCTGATGATCGTATCCACGCCGAGACCTTTGGCCCGTCGACGCTTGTCCGCGACGCCGAAGTCAGCGTGCCAGCGACACCGCAAACGCCGGCGGCGAGCGAAGCAGTGAAGGTCTTGTTCGCCACCTCCGGCAAGGAAGCGCGCTGGGAGCCCGGCAGTGGCACCTTGCTCGAGCTGGCGGAGGCGCGCGGCTTGAGCCCTGAGTTCAGTTGCCGCGGCGGCTCCTGTGGCACCTGTAAAACCCGGTTGAAACGCGGCCAGGTGCATTACCTCAATAGCCCGGCGGAGCCTTTGACCGAAGATGAGGTGCTGATCTGCTGCGCGGTGCCGGCCCAGGGCAGTGAGACGTTGGTGCTGGAGGTTTGAGAGAGCGTCAAACCGACCGGCCGCTGACTATTTCAAATAGTGGAATGCTGGATTGTAAAAGCTGGTGATTCCGCTGTTTGGGATAGGAGGGGAGGATAGCGCCATCGACGCGATTCCCGCCTCGACCCCAAAAAACAACATGGAGTACGTCATGTCTCAGAAAGCGATCAAGCTCTATCGCCATCCGTTGTCTGGTCACGCCCATCGCGTCGAGTTGATGCTCTCGCTGCTCGGCCTGCCGACCGAACTGATATTCGTGGACCTGATGAAGGGTGAGCACAAGACCCCCGAGTTCCTGGCCATCAACCGGTTTGGTCAGGTACCGGTGATCGATGACAACGGCACCGTCCTGACGGACTCCAACGCGATCCTGGTTTACCTCGCGGCAAAGTATGGCAATGGCCAATGGTTGCCGAGTGACCCGCTCGCTCAAGCCAGGGTTCAGCGCTGGCTTTCGGTGGCCGCTGGGCAGATCAACTCGGGCCCCGCCAACGCGCGATTGATCACAGTGTTTGGCGCGGGCTATAACGCCGAGGATGCTATCAATCGTTCCCACGCCTTGCTGAAAGTCATGGAGAGCGAGTTGGGGCAAAGTGCTTTCCTGGCGGCTGACAAACCGACTATCGCCGACGTTGCCGCATACACCTACGTGGCGCACGCCCCGGAGGGCAATGTCGCGTTGACCGACTATCCGCATGTCCGTGCGTGGCTGGGCAGCATTGAAGCGTTGCCGAATTTCGTTGGCATGCAACGGACTGCCAAGGGCTTGCAACACGCTTGATTCAAGCAGTTGGGGCTTGCCGTGAAGCATCTTGCGGCAAGCCCCATTACGCCGCGCGGTAGCTGCTCCACCAAAACGGGATCGCCCATGGATCGCTTTCAGGAAATGCAGGTTTTTATGGCGGTTGCCGAGGAAGAGGGGTTTGCCGCGGCAGCCCGTCGCTTGCATATTTCCCCTCCGAGTGTGACGCGAGCCGTCGCTGCAATGGAAGAAAGGATCGGCACCCAGCTGTTATCCAGGACCACCCGCAATGTGCACCTGACCGAAGCGGGGCAACGCTACCTGGAAGATTGCCGGCGGATTCTCGGCGAGCTCGAAGAAGCGGAGGAGGCCGCCGCCGGCAGCTACCTGATACCGTGCGGATACCTGACCGTCACGGCACCGGTCCTGTTTGGCGAACTGTACGTGGCGCCACTGCTGACGGATTACCTTGATCAATTTCCTTCGGTGCATCTCAACGCATTATTGGTCGATCGAGTGGTGAACATGGCTGACGAAGGGATCGATGTGGCGATACGCATTGGTCATTTGCACGATAACGCTCAGCACGCCATCAAGGTCGGCGAAGTACGTCAGGTGATATGCGCCGCGCCCGAATATTTCGAGCGGCACGCAAGGCCACGGCACCCGGCAGAGTTGAGCACAGCCAAGATCGTGATGTCTTCGGCCAGTCACTTGCTGAGCGATTGGCAATTCATGGATGGCGCCAAGCCATTGAGTTTACGGTTTGATCCGCGCCTGGTGGTTACCGCCAATCAGGCCGCGATCAATATTGCGTGCCTGGGCTGGGGAATCACGCGGGTATTGTCCTATCAGGTGGCCAGGCACGTCGCTGACGGATCGCTGGAAGTGGTGCTCGAAGATTTTGAGCTGCCGGCGCTGCCGATTCATGTGGTGTATCAGAAGAGCAATCGGGTGCCTGCCAAGGTGCGTACCTTCGTCGACTTTCTCGCTGATCGGCTCGGGGCCGACGTGACGCTCAAATCGCTCGGCAAGGGCGTTGGCTGATGGGACGCCACCATGAAATGCTGATGTTCCACGCGATTTCGCAAAGCCCGAGCCTCGCGTCAGCCGCCCAGCGCCTTAACGTATCCGGCCCGACCGTCGTGCGTGCCATTGCTCGGTTGGAGGCCCGACTCGGCGTCCAATTACTGTCGCGAAGCACTCGTGGGGTGCTGCTGACTGAAGCCGGTGCGGCATTCATGGCCGATTGTTCACGTATCCTCAAAGAGGTCGATGAGGCCGAAGCCTGCGCCCAGGGCTTGCATGTCCAGGCGCAGGGCAGTCTGACGGTGCTGTTGCCGTTGCTCTTCAGTCGCTATGTCATGGCTCCGCTGCTGGCCGATTACATGGATCTGTACCCCGAGATAAGGGTGTTCGCGCAGTACCATGATCGTATTGCGAACATGAATGAGGAAGGCTTGGATGTGGCCGTGCTGGTGGGGCATTTGCCCAGTTCTGCATTGATCGCACGAGCTGTCGGCAATGTTCGCTCGATCGTTTGCGCCAGCCCGGCGTATCTGGCTGCTCATGGTGAACCCGTCGTGCCGCAGGATTTGCGCAATCATCGACTGATCGCCACGCAAGCCAATCAGGACAGGGTTCAATGGTCTTTCCAAATGCAGGGCGAGCCAAGCAACATCAGGGCTCGCACGCGACTCAGTTGCGCGACATTACAGTCGGCCATCGATGCCGCGACGCATGGGGCAGGGGTGACGCGTTGTGTGAGCTATCCGTTGTACGATTATTTGAACAGCGGACGATTGCGCAGGGTCTTGCAGCCCTATGAACCGCCCTCGACGCCAGTCCAAGTGGTTTACCGTGAGAGACGTAAAGCTCCAATGCGCGTGCGCAGTTTCGTCGATTACATTGTTGAACGGCTGCGCGAGCATCCGGCCATGAGGCCTGATGTCTGCTAAGGAGCCCAGTCAGTTTCAAATTGCGCGCCGCACTCTTCCGGGTGCTTGGCCATAGATATCCTTGAATTTCTTGCTGAACGCCGCCTGGGATTGGTAACCCACCTGCACTGCGATGTCGCTCAAGCCGAGATGTGAATGGCTCAGCAGACCGAACGCCAGCTCCATGCGTACTTGCGTCAGCAATACCCACGGTGATACCCCGGCCACTTGAACGAATGCCCGCATGAAGGATGCGCGGGACATGTTCGCGGTCTCGGCCAGGCCTTGAATCGTCCACTCGTGCGCAGGGTCCGCCAGCATCGCCTGCCAGGCCCGGCCCAAACGTTTATCGCCCAGCAGGGCCAACGAGCCGCTGTCCTGGCCATGGTTTGCCAGGTGCGCGCGCAGAATCAGGGTGAACAACGCCTGGGAAAGCGCGTCGAGCAAAAACCGAGCGCCGACCTTATCCCCGTCCGCTTCCCCTCGAATGACCTCGACCAACGCTGGTAGTGGCCCATTGGCCGGCAAGGCGCCGCTGGGAATCACCAGGTATTCGGGCAGGGACGCAAACAGCAGGGAGGCGCGGTTGAAGTGAAAGCCACCACAGAGCATGTCCAGCTCCGGGCTGGCGCCACCGATGTGATGTATCGGCAGCATGCTCCCCGGGACGATGTCTGGGGTGGTTGGCGCTACTGTCTTTCCAGGGCTGTGCATGAGGTGCCGGGCCCCACGAGGCAGCAGCAGAATGTCGCCTGCACGCATGGGTAAACGCTGCCCGTCGGGAAACTCTACCCGGCATTCTCCTGCCAACACGATGTGATAGGGCGCTTTGCCCAGCGCTTGCTGCTCATGATCCACAGCCCAATCGCCCTGGAACTGACAACGCAGATCCAGGCTGCCGCGCACATTGGCCAGACTGATGAGTTTATCGATCGCATTCATTTGAGCGTTTCGCAAAAAAAACTGAGTGGATTGAACAAACCCGAGCTGCGCCAGGGTGAAAAACTGAGTGCGTCGAAACAGTACACCCAACCCACTCAGGAGTTAATGCCATGTTCAATAACTGGTCCGAATTATTGCCCACTATTCAGAAAGCCTTCGGCGCACTGGGCAAGAGCAACCCGAAAATGGTCAAGGCCTACATGGCCCTTGGTGAGGCCACCAGCGAGAACAACGTGCTCGATGCGAAGACGCGCGAGTTGATCTCGATCGCCATCGCTGTCACCACCCGCTGCGACGGTTGCATCGCCGCGCACACGGACTCGGCGATCAAAGCCGGTGCAAGCCGCGAGGAAGTGACCGCAGCCCTGGCCACCGCGATCTCGCTGAATGCGGGGGCTGCGTACATTTACTCGCTGCGTTCGCTTGAAGCCTATGACGCATTGAACAGACCGGCGTGATTGCACGCCACATCTGGCCCCAGGCGCCGCAAGGTGCCGGGGCTTTTCAACTCATTGTTTCATGCCATGCAATTAAGTCATGCGGTCCCTGATCCTTCTCTAAACCCTGCCTGCCGACGAAACTGACCCCAGACGCAACGGACCTTCTCAGGCCTGGGCAGCGTTCTCTATCCACCAGGAGATTCCTCATGAACGACACCCTCCATGCCTGCGCCGACAGCCCTTGGCCAGAGTCTTTGAACGTAACCCACAGCGAGTACGAAAGTGGGTTTTTGCTGCCGCAACTGATGGGCGCCTTAGCCAGCGAGTCTGCAGAGTTGGGATCACGGAATCTGCGCCAGGGGCGAGGGATCACGGCAAGCTTCTGGAGCGAAGTGTTTCGCTGGGCTGGGCGTTAAGGACAGGTTTGTGCTAAACCGTTTGATCGGTCGATGCCAGCTTGCTGGCAGCCAACTTGTCTAGAAGCACTTTTAAGGGACTGATCATGAGCCTCCACGGCCAGTACGATTCGCAGAACATTTTTGCGCTGATCCTTCGGGGCGAAGCGCCGTGCTACAAGATTTATGAAGACGCCGACGTCATGGCCTTCCTGGATATTTTTCCTCAATCCCGCGGTCACGTCCTGGTGATCCCCAAAGCCTCCCAGGCCCGCAATATTCTGGATGTCGAACCCGCTACGCTCGGGGCGATGATGTCGGCCGTGCAGCGGCTCACTCGCGTCATCGTGGATGAATTGGAGCCGGACGGCGTGCAGGTCGCGCAATTCAATGGCGCTGTGGCCGGGCAAACGGTCTACCACATTCATGTGCACATCATCCCGCGCTGGGAGGGTGAAGCACCTGGGGAGCATGGAAGAGGAAAGGCCGACCCTGAGGCGCTCAAAGTTCTGCAGGCGCGTTTGGTAGAGCGCATCAAGCGCTCTTGAATCCCGCCGCGAAAGTCCAGGGACTGGCGTTGACTTGCCGGGGGCTGGCGTAGCCACATTCCTGGCGAGCATTCGGTTTCCATGTCCCTGATGATTCCTGATCAGTTCATAAGCCCGGCGTGCCAGTTGTTTGGGTTGGGGATTCGTGGGGTGGGTATGAGAACCGTTGCGGATACCGGGGATCGCGACAGCGCAGCAGATCGGGCGTTGAATCCGGTGGTGCGCTTGCATGTAGGGCTGGAGAACGTCGAGGCGTTGGTCGAGGATTTTCGACGGGGGGTCGCTGCGGCGGATGCTGGATGATGGGCGCGCCGAGGGGGCGCCGGCCCCTCGGCTGTGTCTCGAATGTTGCTGATAGGGAGAGGCGTTTTGGGGCGAGATCAATTTGCCTTTCGCGACCATGAGTTGCTTGCGGCATCATCAGGTCCTCCTTGATGTAGAGCCTGAAATAATCGCTTGTCCAGGCACATCGACTCGCTAGCGCTCCAAGGCTGATTACTCGAGCCACGTATTGACCACCCGCCGATCCAGCTCCTCCCAATCCGCCATGCCCAATACCCGCGTGGTGTTCAGCCCACGCAAATAACCGCGCAACTGGTTGGCGGTGGCCCGCGCCAGTTCCGGGTCGGGGGCGATCTCGCTTAACAGCACGGTTTCGTACTGGACCAGGTACTCGGCCACGCGGTCACGAAAGTCGGGCAAGACAGCATCGCGGATCAGATCAAACGTTCTCAAGGAAAAGTCCTCATCATTTTTTTAGTGGTGATCTTAGTGTGTATCTGTCTTCACGGCGCGTAACTATCGCTAGAGGTGATAGTGACCATTACGCAACGTAAGTTCTGCTTTGTCGGAGATCGGTGGAAAATCACCTCCATCGAACACGTCGCCCCAGACATCTGGGCGCTTGATGACCGAACCCTTTGTTTTCAGGATAGATCGATGCGCTCTTTATTTGTGCTTCTCATGACGTTTGCCTCGCTGTCGCTCGCCGGTTGCGCCTCCGTGCCGAACGACCCGACCCTGACCTTGCAGACCAGCAAGACACCGGCCCAATACGCCGAATGTGTCGTACCGAAATTGCAGGGCAGTGCATTGAGCCCAATGGTCTCGCAGACCCAGCGCAGCTACCGGATCGTGGTGCCGAGCAAAATCTCTGCGGACAACGTGCTGGAAGCCTACAAGTCTGGCAACGGTGGCAAGGTATTCATCTATGAGCGGCATCTGCTGGCTTCGAACCTGCTGCCTTCGAGTTTTGGCCGCGCCGCACAGGATTGCATCTGACCCCGGCCCGTAAACGCTTTTCACCGTGCTCCTTTGGTTGGCCGCAACCAACCAATTCCTTGCCCCGCACCGTATTCGGTTGCGGGGCTTTTTTTTGTCTGCTTGGATCAGATTCGCGAGTCGTCTGCCCTGATGAATTCGATGAGCGCTTTCAAGGCCGGTGGCACGTGGCGTCGGCTGGAGTAATACACAAAGAAGCGGCTCGGTGGGGCTTTCCAATCCTGGAGTATTTCTCTGAGATGCCCGCGGCGGATGTCGTCGCGCGCCAGTGCCTCGTAGACGTAGGCTATTCCAGCGCCATCTTTCGCGGCTTGGATCATCAGCCCATCGTCTTCCAGGATGAGCGGGCCGGTGACGGATAAACGTATCGGCTGACCCTCGGCCTGATACTCCCAAGCGTACAGTTTGCCGCTGGGAAAACGCCTGGCAATGCACGCATGATCGAGCAGGTCGCGGGGTACTTGTGCGACCCCTTTCGCGGCTAGATAGCTCGGTGCGGCAACGGTGACGAATGACTGGGGGGCGCCGACAGGCACTGCGATCATGTCGCCGGCCAGGTTTTCCCCAAAGCGGACTCCCGCGTCAAACCCGTCGTTGACGATATCGGTCAAGCCATCATCGGTGATCAGCTCCAGCTGAATGCGTGGATACCTGGCCACGAAGGGCGCGAGCACTTGCGCAAACACAATGCGTGCCGCCGGACGTGCCACGTTGAGACGCAGTTTGCCGACGGGCACTGCCTGCATCGAGGTCAATTGCGCCAAGGCCTCGGCAACCTGGTGCAGGGTCGGCGCCAGCGTTGCCAAAAGCTGCTGGCCGGCCTCGGTCGGGGTCACGCTACGCGTGGTCCGGTTCAGTAGCCTGACGCCCAGGCGTGTTTCCAGCGCGCGCATCGCGTGACTCAACGCCGAAGCCGAGACGCCACGTTCGTCGGCGGCCTTGCGAAAGCTGCGATGGCGAGCGACGGCGGCAAAGGCATCGAGTTCAGAGAGGTCGGGGTGCTGACTCATGAATTTTGTTCAGTAGTCCAAAGAAGATTACCTATCTTATCTTCATCAGATTGCTCCCGGATACTGCCTCCATCATTCGTGGAGAGGTCGCTATGCAAAAGAATCGTCTTGGCTCATCGCAGTTCCTGATTTCGCCGATTGGCCTGGGAACGTGGGCCATTGCCGGCACCGGTTGGGAATACAGTTGGGGCGCGCAGGATGACAACGACAGTCTGGACGCACTGGAATATGCCATCGAACGTGGGGTGAACTGGATCGATACCGCTGCGGTTTATGGCTTGGGCCATGCCGAGCAATTAGTCGGGCAATTGTTGCGGCGGGTGCCGGCCTCGCGACGTCCTTTGGTGTTCACCAAAGGCAGCTTGGTCTGGGATCCGGTCACGAAGGCGATTGCGCACTCGCTGGCGCCCCAATCGTTGCTCGCCGAAGTCGATGCCAGTTTGCGCCGGCTTCAAGTCGAGGCAATCGATCTCTATCAGATCCACTGGCCCGCTTTTCCGGCCGACGCCAGCAGCGAAGGTATCGAAATGGCGCTTTCGGCTTTGGCAACGGCCCGTGACCAGGGAAAAATTCGTGCGATCGGTGTCTCGAATTTCGACGTTGCTCAACTCAAACGAGCCCAGGCGGTCACCGAGATTGTTTCGCTCCAGCCGCCATACTCCGCGTTGATGCGCGATATCGAGAAGGACGTCCTGCCATTCTGCGAGCAGGCCGGGATGGGTGTCCTGGCCTATTCCACGCTTCAATCGGGGCTGCTTTCCGGCAGCATGACCCGCGAGCGCATCTCGCAACTGCCCGAAGACGATTGGCGCAAAGCCCGAAGTGCTGACTTCCAGGAGCCCCGTTTGAGCGCAAACCTGGCATTGGTGGACGTCATGGCACGCATTGGCGAACGGCATGGGGTCGGCGCCGCGGCAGTCGCCATCGCCTGGGTACTTCGCCAGCCGGCTGTGACGGGCGCCATCGTCGGTGCCCGCCGTCCCGCACAAGTGGATGGGCTGATTGCAGGTTCGCAGTGGCGCCTCAGTGCTGCGGAAATCGAGGAGATTCGACCGTTCCTGCCGGCGGGCATGGGAACCAATGTCCCGGGCGCCGCCTGACCGATTTGATCGAGGTCGACGACCCTGAGCGGACACTCGCCAACGTCACCTCAGGGTCGAAGGCTGCTTGCTCCGTTATTGCAGCGGAACATACACATCGGTCTGCCATTGATCCTGCGGTGTCTCGGGATAGACGCTCAGGTAATGGAAGAACAGCGGCTGGTCACGCAGTTCCTCTCCACTGGCAGGCAGCCAGTCGCGGTAAATCGGATAGATCGTTTCGCCGATGTGATCCGGTGACCCTGCGTGCCGCACCACGGCGCAGCGACCGCCAGGAATGACGGTTTCATGCACGCCGAATTCATTTGGCACCACGGCCTCGTGAATCTCGCCGCAGATGGCGAAGCGGAATGCTTGTGGAGGTGTCGTATCGGGGTTGCCGTAGGGAATGCCAAAGGAGCGACTCGATGCCACCGGCGACTGGCCGCTCTGCATACGCCACTCGATGAACTTGCGCACGCTCTCATTGACGAGCCCGGGGGGGCCGCAGTGCTCGAGCGTTGCTACCCTGACTTCAGGGAACTCCACGATTTGTACTTGCATGATGATAGTCCTGGAAAAGTGAGGAATTGCGAACACCGAGTTCCAGACCTGCCAGTTCGGTTCCTTGCGGAACGCACTGGGTGTCATACCGAGCGAGCGCCTGAACGCCCTGCAAAATGCCTCGGGACTTTCAAAACCAGCACCAGATGCGGCGTCCAGTACCGAGTAATCGGGCAGGGCGGCGAGGCGATGTGCCGCGCGTCGTAGCCGCATCAGTTGCACATAACGTGAGACCGGCACGCCGACGAACGCGGTGAATTGGCGATGGAAGTGAAATGCCGAGAAATTCGCCACTTGGCTCAGCGTCTTCACCGACAGGTCGCCTTCGAGGTTGTCATCGATATAGGCGAGTACGGCGTTGAAGCGTTTTGTGTAGGCGAAGTGGGTCGGCATGTCAGACACTGGAAAGGCTCTTGGAAGTACGGTCGCAATAGAATCGACTATAGCGGGAGGAGCGTGCCTAGCCGCGTTTGCTGATAATCCCATGTGCTTGTAGCAGGCCTGTCAGCTTGCGCTGTCTCGAGTTGCCATGGTAACCAACTTTCGCGCCGAATTTTCCAAGCAAAGCCGCAGGTGTTCACCTGCCTCTGGAAGGATTGCACTCACTGCAACAGGTAGACATAACGTAAGGCTGCAGGATGAGGTCTTCAGCCAGACGCATTGTTCTGCTAAGTCCTGAGCAGGACGAAGCGGACTGGGTCAACGTGCAATTTTATCGCGTGACGTCCGCGCTTTCGGAGGAAATGGTTGAGTCTTGGCTGGGCTCGGCAGCCAGTTTCAAACGGTCCGCTTTACTGATGTATTTGTCCTTCTTTGGCGGTGCCAATTTGGCACTGGCCTTTTTAGCGTGTGCTTGGAGCAACTGCTTTATTTTTTTACGACGATTCATGTTTTCTACTCGGCTTTTAAGTCTTGGATGATGACAGAGGTTCCGGCTGATTGCTGTCCTTTGAGCAACGAACCTGTTCGGCTATCGCAGGAAAGCCGAGGTTGAGTTGACTCGTCCTGGTTTGACTGGCCGCCCAGCGCGATCAATCGGTTTCAGACACGGCCCAGCACTAGCGTCGCACGCGTCCCCATCGGGCTGCGATTTTCCAGCCTGACTTGTCCTTCCAAGCGATCGGCGATGGCTTTTACGATGGCCAGGCCCAATCCGGCGCCTTGGTCATTGCCGCGGCTGTAAAAGCGTTCGAGGAGCCGATTGGACTCGGATTCGTCGATGCCCGGGCCTTCGTCTTCGACCGATAGCTCATAGTGGTTGCCGTTTTTGACCAGTCGCACCGTAATCTGCCCCTGGGCGGGGGAGAAGTTGGCGGCGTTGGTCACCAGATTGTTCAAGGCAATGTTGATGTCGGCCGGGTCCACCCTGACCGGCTCGATGTCGTCGCTGACATCGAACACCAGTTCAAGTCCCTTGCTCAGGAGCCAGGGTGTCAGTTGAACCAGGCTTTCCCGGACGGTAGCGGCCAGGTCGATAAGGGGAGGGATGCGTGCTCCTGTCTTCGGTTCGATCCGAGCCATGGTCAGCAGTTGATTGACCAGCCGGCTGGCCCGGTCAACGCCGGCGATCAGGTGTTCAAGTGATTCCCGGCGCTCATGTTCGGTGCCGGCCTCCAGCAGGTTTTGCGCATGTACCCGCAGCACGGCCAGGGGGGTACGCAGTTCGTGGGCGGCATCGGCGATGAAGCGCCGTTCGCGTTCGAGCACGTCCTGGATTTGCGCAAGCATGCGGTTGAGCGCCGCTTGCATCGGTTCCAGTTCGCTGGGCAGGGGTGTCAGTTGCAGCGGCTCCAGCGAGCCGCTGTGGCGCGCGCGCAGGGTGGCCGCCATGTCGGCCAACGGCTTGAGACCCCAGCCGATGGCCAGCCAGACCATCGCTGCCAGGATCAGGCTGCCCAATATGTTCGGCCACAGGGTATGGCGCACGATGCGATCGACCAAGTCCGCCCGTACGTCATCGCGTTCACCGACCCAGATGTTCAGGCCGTTCTGTTTGTCCTTGAGGACAAAGGCTCGCCAGTGGCGGTTGTTTAAATCCACCACATCGCTGAAACCGGGTTCGGTCGGCGGTGTGCGGAAGGAGGGGGCGCTGGCGGTATGCACCAGCACTTCGCCCTGGGCGTTCCATACCTGGAAGGCGATTTTGCTTTCGTAAGGATGGCCGTCGGTTCGTGGCGCTGCCTCGCCCAATGCGGTGTTGAACGCCCGATACAGGTCGGCGTGGGCCTGGCTCGCCATCGGCATGTGCATCACGCCTTGGAGCAGGCGGGCGTTTTGTGCCAGTTGCGCGTCGTAGACCTCGGCGATTTCATGATTGCTGTCGTGCAGGTTGAGCACGCTGATCACCGCGAGCCCTGCGAGCATCAGGCCGATGATCAGGGTCAGCGTACGGCGGCGAATCGAAGTCATCGATGTTCCTCCACCAGATACCCCACGCCGCGCACGGTGCGGATCAGCTCGCTGGAGAACTTCTTGCGCAGGTGGTGGATATGCACCTCAAGGGTGTTGCTCTCGGCTTCTTCACTCCAGCCGTACAACAGTTGCATGAGGTGATCGCGGGTCATGACGCGGCCGGGGGGCGAGAGCAATTCGTGCAGCAACTGATATTCCTTGGGCGTCAACACCACGGGCTTACCGAGATAGCTGACCTGCTGTGTGCCAGGGTTGAGGCTGATGCCGGCGTGTTCGATCAGCATTTGTGCGCGCCCGGCACTGCGCCGTAGCAGGGCGCGCAAGCGGGCCTTGAGTTCGGCTAGGTCAAACGGTTTGACCAAGTAGTCGTCGGCACCGGCGTCCAGCCCGGCGATGCGGTCTTCGGTCGCATCGCGGGCGGTGAGGATCAGCACCGGTAGGTTGGAACCGCTGGCGCGCAGGCGCTGAAGCACTTCCAGCCCGTCCATGCGCGGCAGGCCGAGGTCGAGCACGGCCAGGTCAAAGGTTTCGCTGAGCAGCGCGTGCAAGGCGCTTTTGCCGTCCTTGAGCCAGTCGACGGTGTAGCCTTCGCGCCCCAGGGCCTGATGGATGCCTTCGCCCAGGGCCACGTCATCCTCGATCAGTAGTACACGCACACGGACTCCTAGTCAGTTGAGTTTTTTGTTCACTTCAATCAAGAGTGCCTGGATTTCCTTGCGACGCCCGGCATCGGCCTGTTCACGTCCGGGGCGTGGCGCGGCATTGAGGGCTTTCTGCAGGGCGCCTTGGGCTTCAGCGTAGCGTTTCTGACGGTAAAGGTGATCACCCCAGAAGTACAGGCTGTCGATACCGTCGGGGTTGAGTTGCAGCGCCTGTTTGAGCAACTGCTCGGCTTTGTCGGCATCACCGAAACCGATCGGCCAGCCGGGCACCCGGTCATACAGCGCCGCAAGGCTGGTATAGGCCGAGCCTTGCAGGGCTTTCGGGTCGAGGACCAGGGCTTTTTCCAGGTCGGTCCTGGCCTCTTTGACTTTGCTCAAGGCGCCAAGCCCGCCCTGGGCACCGGCCCAACTGCTGGTGACGATGCCCGACCAGATCCAGGCTTCGGCCAGCTCCGGGCGTTCACGGGTGAATGTCGAGGCTTGCGTCGCCAACTGCTCGAACGCAGCCTCGCGTTGTTTTTCCGGCAACTCATATTGTATGTGCGCCCAGCTTTGCTGGATGCCGACGAGGCGTTGCTGGTCAGTGGTATCCAGCGCCCAGGCGCTTTGGCCCATGGCGACGATCATCAGGCCGGCGAGAAGTTTTTTCATGGTTTCAGGTGCTCGTTTTCAGGTTTGTGACTCAGGCGACGGATCAGCGGCAATTGCTTGCGCAGGCCACGGTCCACCAGGTTCGGCAGCAGGCTGTTGAGGCGCACGAAAAAGCGCTCCGGCCAGCCCAGGTAAAGATCGCGACGGTCACCGGCGATGGCGTGGGTCACTGCGTTGGCCACCGCTTGCGGATCATCGACGTTGGCTTTGAGTGCATCGTTCAGCGCCTGGGCCGCCGGGCTGTTCATCGAGGTGCGGGTGGCGCGGGGGGCGACGTAGAGGACGCCGACCCGGGTGTCCGCCAGTTCCCGGCGCAGGGCTTCGGAAAAGCCGCGCAAGGCAAACTTGCTGGCACAATAACTGGCGTAGCCGGGGTAGCCGATGGAGCCATAGGTTGAGCCCACGTTGACCACCATGGCGCTGTCGGCTTGCTTGAGCAGCGGCAGCAGCAGTTTGGTCAGACAAATCGGCGCACCGATATTCACCGCCAGCATCGCGTTGACGTCACTGTCATCCAGCTGTTCGAGCATGGCGAAGTGGTTGATTCCCGCTGCGTTGATCAGCAGGTTGACGCCGTCAAGGGCAGTGGCGGCGGCGAGGATCTTGCGGCGGTCGCCGGGTGACGTCAGGTCAGCGGCCACACAGCACAGGTTCTGTGGATAGCGCGCCAGCAGTGGCAGCAGCGATTGCTGATCTCGCGCCACGGCCAATACCCTGGCCCCGGCGGCGCACAGTGCAGCGGCGATGGCCTGGCCGATGCCGCCGCTGGCGCCGGTCAATACCACGCGGGCGTCACGCAGTTGCATGGTGAGCCTCCGTGTCCCGCGGTAAACCCCGGAACATGTCGGTGTAGAGCCGGTACACCACTTTAGAGGCGTGGATTACCGCCGCTTGATCCTCCGGGTCGTCGAGTTCGTTCATCAGGCCGCGATAGGTCTGCATGTGCCCGATGTCGAGGGATCCGTGGGAGCTCAAGTAGCTGAAGGCGCTGGCCGGCAACGCCAAGTGATCCCGGATGCTGTCCGCCGCGTGGGTGGCCAGGGCGATACTGGTGCCTTCCAGCACGTTGACCATGCCGAACAGCCCCACTGGGTTGCCCCGGGCGATCAGGTCGTAGAGAAAACTGACCATCAGCTCTATCGGCAACGAAGGCTGGCCGTTGCGCACGGCATTGCGATCACCGCCGCAGGCGACGATATCGTCGAGGACCCATTGTTCGTGGCCGTATTCTTCATCGATGTACTCGCACACCGCTTTACGCAGCCATTCAAGGTGAGCGGGCAGGCGCGCGCCGCAGGCCATCATCAGTGGCACGGTGTGGCGCACGTGGTAATAAGCTTCGACGAGAAACGCCCGGTAGCTCTCCAGGCTGACCTTGCCGTCGAGGGCGTCACGGATGATCGGCAAGTTGAACAGTTCGTGGCGTTCTTCTTTCGTGGCTTCTTGCAGGGTGTCGAAAAACATCATGATGCGGATTCCTCGAAATGGGCGGATTCAGTCAGTTGCACGCGGTACAGCGCGACGATGGCGTCGCGTCGCGGGCGGCCATTGGCGGTCAACAGGCCGTTGGCGGCGGTGAAGGGGTGGGGCAGGCGTGTCCAGCGATGCACCTGGGCATAATCGGGCAAGGTCTCGTTGGCCTCGGCCACGGCGGCGGTCAGTTCTGCGTCGGTGCAATCCGGGCGGTGGGGCCACAGCAGGGCATGATTGCGCGGCAGCGCTTCGCCGTAGACAAAGGCTTGGGCGATGTGTCGACGCTGGGTCAGTTCGGCCTCGACCCATTCCGGGTTGACGTTGCGCCCATAGCTGGTGACGAACTGGTGTTTTTTGCGGCCCTTGAGGTAAAGAAAACCATCCGCGTCGAATTCACCCAGGTCCCCGCTGGGCCACCAAGCCTCGGCGAAAGGGGCATCACCCAGGTAGCCGAGCAGGGTCGACCCCTTGATCAGCACTTCGCCGTCTTCGGCCAGGCGTATCTGGATATGGGGCAGGGGCTTGCCGACACTGCCCGGACGCTGTGCATCGGGGCGATTGAGGCAGACCACCGAGGCGCATTCGGACAGGCCGTAACCCTCGTAGACCGCCAGGCCGACGCTTTTGGCGCGGTGCAACAGGCTCTCTGAGACCCGCGCGCCCCCCACGGCGGCAAAGCGCAATTTGTGCGGGGCGAACGCTTTCTGTTCGGCGGCGCTGACCAGTATCTGCAAGAGCTGTGGTACCAGAATCAGGCTCTCGGGGGCACGACTGGCCAAACACGCGAGCAGGCGCGGAGTGTCGACACCGCTGGCACCCTGGATGCCGAGGCTTTTCTGGCTCGGTACGCTCAGCGTGGCGCCGGCATACAGCGCCGCATAGCAGCCGAGGTTTTCCAGCAGGATCGCCAGCGGCAACAGCGCCAGGTGATGCTGCGGGTCGGCGGGTTTGCTGGCGTGATCGAGCTCGCGCGCGACCCGCAGCAGGCTTTCGGCACTCAGGCATACCCCCTTGGGGGTGCCCGTGGTGCCTGAAGTAAAGGTCAGCTTGGCGGTGCCGGCGGGCATCCGGTTCGGTCCGGTGAATGTGCGATGCCAGAACTCGCCATTTTTTTCATAGCCGGCGGCGAGCAATTCGGCGGCCAACTCCGGTTCGGCAACGACCCGTTCCGCCTGGCTTTGCTCCAGGCAGTGGGCACGTTGGGTCGGGCTGAAAAAGGGCGGCAAGGTCACACAGGCCAGGCCTTCGAACAGTGCCGCCAGGTCCCAGAGCATCGCTTCGACGCCGTTGTCCAGCGCCAACGCGATGACGGATACCTGTTCATCGCGCAGACGTTGCTGGCGGTACACCACCTCGGCGTACAGTGTGGCGTAATCGAGTTTCAGCTGATCACCCCACAGCGCGATGCGCCGGGTGTGGCGCTCGGCATGGCTACGCAGGGTTTGCCGGAAGCGCTGCAGTTCAGGCGACATGACAGGTGTCCTCCAGGGAGGCTGGCAAGCCCAGTCGGGTGAACAGGCCGATGTTGCGCAAGTGAATGAAACCTGCGCGGATATTGCCCACGTGTACCCAGGGTTTACTTTCGTAGTAGCTGCCCCAGCTGTGGCGTTCATCGCCCAACCGCGCCGGGTCGGCGGCGCACAACGTCACGGGTTTCAAGCCGAGCCGGTGGAAGCTGTTGACCAAGCCGATGTTGCCGGTGAAGGCCACCCATTCCAGGCCACCCATGGCCAATAGATAAGTGATGGCGATGATGCTCAGCCGAGCGCTGCCGGTGTCGCTGGCGGCAAGGTTGCCGACTTCGACGATCCCGGCGCGATCCACCGGATGCCCCGCGGCGGCGCCGATCAGGGGCTCGATCGGCTCGTCCAGGTAGCGCTCCAGAAACAGGGATTCGTCATTGGCCATGCGCACCCCGGCCACGGCACAGAGCCCGTGGTCAGCGTTGCTCAAGCCAAACAGCTGCGGCATGAAATGCCGGATGTCGGCGCCGTGGGCCTTGCGAAAACGCTGCTGGATAAACGCTTCGAACGACGGCCGCTGCACGTCGTCCGGCAGGGCTGCGGACAGGATCATCTGCGGCGCCTCGGCTTGGTCGAAGTGCAAGGGCAGGGGGATGTTCCAGTTGACAATGGGCATGGGCAGAACGCCTCCCTTAATGGATTGGGGAGGAGTATCCGAGGCATTTCTTAACGAAGTCTGAAGGTGAAGAAACTCGCTCTTCAGATTGCCTTAAGACTTTAACGGCAGGCTGGCGACGTCGATTCGCAACTCCAGGATCAAGGCAGTCGAATGATTCGACGGTCGCTCAAACTTTCACGAGGCGCGCTATGACCCGCGATATTGCCGTAAACCGTTATGGAAAATTGTCGATGACTTTGCATTGGCTGATGCTCGTGCTGTTTGTCGGCGTGTACGCGTGCATCGAGATCAAAGGCTTGCTGCCCCGTGGCAGCAACGCGCGAAGTCTGTTTCTAGGGTTGCACGGGGTGTTCGGCCTGAGCATCTTTGCGCTGGTATGGGTTCGCCTGTTAGGACGCCTCACGCCGCGCCCGCCCATCACGCCCGCGCCACCGACCTGGCAGACCGGCCTTGCGCACCTGATGCACCTGGCGCTGTATGGCCTGATGATCGCGACCCCGGTGCTGGCTTGGCTGATGCTGGCCGCTGGGGGTAAACCGATGCCGTATTTCGGCTTCTTCCTGCCGGCTCCCGTGACGGTGGATCCTGACCTGGCCAAGCAGTTGAAATATTGGCATGAGCTGCTCGGCACCAGCGGTTACTGGTTGATCGGCCTGCATGCGGCGGCCGGTTTGTTCCATCATTATTGGGTGGGTGATGATACCCTTGCGCGGTTATTGCCGAGACGAAATCGATCTTGAAGGGAGAATGCTGCTTGGTAGCGAGCGGATTTCGCTTCACGTGTAAACGGACATCACAACAACAGGGAGCGTTGCAACATGAAAACCATGGATCGGGCTTTGCTGGGGGTGGGGTTACTTATTCCGCTCTGGCTGTTTTTGGGGGTTGCGCTGACTGCGCGAGCCTATCCGGGCTATAGCCATCTGGATCAAGCCATGAGCCAACTGGGTGCTCTGGGAGCGCCCACCCACGGCTTCTCTGCCTGGGTGAACAATTTTCCGCTGGGTGTGATGTTCGTGCTCTTCGCCATAGGCGTGGCGCGGCGGTTCAAGGCATCGCGGTTGGCCTTGATTAGCGCAACACTGATTCTCGTCCATGGTTTGGCAAGCTTCGCGACCGGCTATTTTTCCTGCGATCAGGGCTGTGCGCCGGTTCAACCGTCGGTCTCGCAGCAGAACCACAATCTTGCGGGGTTGGTGATGTTCATCTCGCTTACCCTGGCGGGGGTATTGTGGACGCTTGTCGGCAAGCGGCTGCTGTCGTCCAGGTTCGCCATGTTCTCGGCGATCTGCGTCATCCTGGCCATCGTGACCGTTATGCTGATGGCGACGGCATTGGCCGACGGTCGCTTGTTCGGCCTGTACCAGCGGCTCAATTACGGGGTTTCGGTGATCTGGATTGCGTCGTTGGCGGTCGTTGCCTTACGCGATGAAGATAATCCAGGTGTTGCAGTGAGCGTCTGCTAACTGCACAGCTGTCACTCCCAGTCAGTTGAGCTGACAGGTTGCACTGGCGCGACAGCGGTTCCGGCGGCAACCTTGGCGACCACCGGCAACCTCGACGTGCAACCGTTAATAAAATCATCCCCTTCAGTGGGGCGGTGGCCCCGCCAGAAACTCGCTGACCAGCGAGGCAATCTGTTGCTGGATCACGTCACGTGGGCGAGCGCCGTCGCCATCCGCGCAAATCATGCCATCGCCTGGCGTGTTCTCTTCGATCAACGCCGCCCCGCCGGGTTTGCACTGCGCCATGAAACTGAAATGGCTGGCATCGCTGATCTCGACGTAGCGCGTCGACGCTGGGGGCAGGCGTTTGGCCAAGTTTGCCGACTCCATCTGCGCGGGAAGCTCCTTAGACGGCACACCCGCCGCAATCACCAGTGCCGGGACCGGCAGCGCCGCAAGGCTCGCATCGGTCAGCCCGCGTGACAGGCCCAGGTCCAATGAAACAACGGCGGTGACGCGTTTGTCGCTCAAATCCGCGCCCATCCGCGCCTTCGATTCTGTGCTGCCTTCGGGGTTCATCAGTTGGTAAACGGTGCAACTGGCCAACTTCGGGTGGGCCTGGCAGTCCTGGGCAAAACGGTTGGGATCGAAACGTGCGCCGGCGATTTCCAGGATGGTCCAGCCGCCAAGTGAATGGCCCACTGCTGCAATTCGAGGTTTTGCGACCACACCAAATTGTTCCGGCTGAGCCATGACCGCGTCGATGGCGCGGCTGAGGTCGGCGGGCCGCCGCCATAACTGCGCCGCGGCTTGAGGGCTGCGGTCCTGGCTGGTGGTGCCGGGGTGGTTGACCGCCGCGACGATGTAACCCTTATGGGCCAATGCACTGGCCAGCCACGTCTGGTTTCGCCAATTTCCCCCGTAACCGTGGGAGAGCACCACCAATGGATGCTCGCCAGCAGCCGGTGGTGCGTTGCGCACGGCCAGGGCACTGACAAACACCGGATTGTCGGCGATCAACTGCGGTGTGGCGGTGGTTGCACTGGGATACCAGACCACCATTTCCAACGGGCGGTCATTATGCGGGTCTGGCAGCGTAGAAGCCTGGAAGCCGATAGGGCTATTGTCTGCGAATGCGCGGGTGGTCAGGCAGATCAGGAGCAGTGCGCCGAGAGCTGTTTTCAATATCGTGATCTTCCTTGATTGGATCGGTTCATCATCTTAACTCACGCGTCTTGGGTGGACCGAATGCGCTTGGCCGAAAGCACCCCGTCATCGCCCTGTAGGTAGCCTACAATCAGTAGTGAATTTCGTTCCGTCGCGCGCAGGACGACTTTTCACCCCAAGTCGCTTTCAGGACACGTTTAGTCGTCCACGTGCAATCGCCAACCCCCGGGAGTGGCAAGCTGTGAAGATGCCCCGGACCAGGTGCGCCAAAGACACCTGGCCGGAGAGCGAGAATGGCGATCGGATGTGCCACGCTACCGTGACGTGGGCCGGACGCCGCAGCCAAGACTCCGGACGGCTGCCGCTATAGCGGTAGCGTTCGAGATGCCGAGGTATTTTATGCCCGATGAGACGCTTCACCTGCCTCTGATTCACAGCGTATTGGCGCGCGAAAAGGACACCCCCGGTGCCTTGTTGCCGATTCTCCACGCCATCCAGGAAGGCTGCGGGTACGTCCCCGACGTCGCCGTCCCGGAAATCGCCCATGCCCTCAACCTCAGCCAGGCTGAAGTGCGCGGCGTAATCAGCTTCTACCATGACTTCCGCACCACGCCGCCCGCACGCCATACCCTGCGCCTGTGCCGGGCCGAGTCGTGCCAGAGCATGGGCGCCGAGCGCCTGGCTGCGCAGTTGCGCGAGCAACTGGCATTGGATGACCATGGCACCAGTGCCGATGGCAGCATCAGCTTGCGGCCGGTGTATTGCCTGGGCGCTTGCGTCTGCTCGCCAGCCCTGGAGCTGGACGGTGAGCTGCATGCCCGGCTCACGCCCGAACGCCTGCGCGAGCTGGTGAATGGCTGCATGGAGGATGGGGCATGCTGACGCTCTATATCCCTCGCGATTCGGTGGCCCGTGCCGTGGGCGCGGACAAGGTGGCCGTTGCGCTGGTGCGTGAGGCCGAACGTCGGCAACTGCCGCTGGACCTGCGCCGCACCTCTTCCCGTGGCCTCTATTGGCTGGAGCCGCTGGTGGAGCTGGAAAGCGCTGGCGTCCGGCTCGGTTTCGGTCCCGTTACGCCGCAAGACGTGCCAAGCCTGCTGGACGCCCTGATCGGCGATCCGGCCAGCCACCCGTTGGCCTTGGGGCCGGTGGAGGAAATTCCCTATCTCAAGAGTCAGCAGCGTCTGCTGTTCGCCCGCGCCGGCATTACCCAGCCGTTGTCCCTGGACGATTACCGAGCCCAGGGCGGCTTTCTGGGCCTGGCTCGGGCTATCCAGATGGACGGTGCGGAGGTGGTCGCCAGCGTGCTCGATTCCGGCCTGCGTGGCCGGGGCGGTGCGGCGTTCCCGGCGGGCATCAAGTGGCGCACCGTGCGCGATGCCGTGGGGCCACAGAAGTATGTGGTCTGTAATGCCGATGAGGGCGACTCCGGCACCTTCGCCGACCGCATGCTGATGGAAGGCGACCCCTTCCTGCTGATCGAAGGCATGATCATCGCCGGTATCGCCGTAGGCGCGACGATGGGTTACATCTACGTGCGTTCGGAATACCCGGACGCCATCAGTACTTTGAACGATGCCTTGCGCATCGCCCGTGACGCCGGTTATCTCGGCGCGAACGTGAGCGGTAGCGGCTGCGCCTTCGATATTGACGTTCGCGTGGGTGCCGGCGCCTATATCTGTGGCGAAGAAACCGCACTGCTCGAATCCCTCGAGGGCAAGCGCGGCACGGTTCGCGCCAAGCCACCGTTGCCCGCCATTCAAGGCCTGTTCGGGCTGCCTACGCTGGTTCACAACGTGGTGACCCTGGCCTCGGTGCCGGTGATCATGGAGAAGGGCGCGCAGTTCTACCGCGACTTCGGCATGGGTCGTTCCCTGGGCACGATGCCGTTCCAACTGGCCGGCAACGTCCGTCACGGCGGCCTGGTGGAGCGCGCTTTCGGCCTGAGCCTGCGCGAGTTGGTGGAAGGCTATGGTGGCGGAACCGCCAGCGGTCGACCGCTGAAAGCCGCGCAAGTCGGCGGACCGTTGGGTGCCTGGGTGCCTCCGGCGCAATTCGATACACCGCTGGACTACGAGGCGTTCGCCGCCATGGGCGCGATGCTCGGCCACGGTGGTGTGGTGGTCGCCGACGACACTCTGGACATGGCCCACATGGCTCGTTTCGCCTTGCAGTTCTGCGCCGAAGAGTCGTGCGGCAAGTGCACGCCCTGCCGGATAGGTTCTACCCGTGGCGTCGAAGCGGTGGACCGCTTGATGGCCAGCACCGACGCCGCTGCCCGTGAGGAACAGGTCCTGCTGCTCAAGGATCTCTGCGACACCCTGCAATACGGCTCGCTCTGTGCCCTCGGTGGGATGACTTCCTATCCGGTCGCCAGTGCCCTGAAGTATTTCCCCGCCGACTTCGGTCTGGCGACCACGGAGGCCGACCAATGATCAACATCTTCGACCCCAGCAGCGATATCGACCTCGGCACCCCGGCTCGTGAGAGCGACGTGCAGGTCAGCCTGACCATCGACGGGCGCGAAATCAGCGTCGCCTCCGGCACCTCGGTGATGCGCGCCGCAGCGTTGCTCGGCACCACCATCCCGAAACTCTGTGCCACCGACAGCCTGGAGGCGTTCGGCTCCTGCCGCATGTGCCTGGTGGAGATCGACGGCATGCGCGGCTATCCGGCCTCCTGCACCACGCCAGTGACCGAGGGCATGGTGGTGCGCACCCAGACCTCCAAGCTCGCCGATCTGCGGCGCAACGTGATGGAGCTGTACATCTCCGACCACCCGCTGGACTGCCTGACGTGCGCGGCCAACGGCAATTGCGAGTTGCAGACCGTGGCGGGGCAGGTGGGCCTTCGCGAAGTGCGCTACGGCTACGAAGGCGCCAATCACCTGGCTGAAACCAAGGACGTTTCCAACCCCTATTTTGAATACGACCCGAGCAAGTGCATCGTCTGCAACCGTTGCGTGCGTGCTTGCGAGGAAATCCAGGGCACTTTCGCCCTGACCATCACCGGGCGCGGTTTCGACTCCCGTGTGGCAGCGGCCGGCGGTGACAATTTCCTCGACTCCGAATGCGTCTCCTGCGGCGCTTGCGTGCAGGCGTGCCCGACCGCGACGCTGATCGACAAGAGTGTCGTGCAGATCGGCCAGCCGGAGCGCAGCGTCATCACCACGTGTGCCTACTGCGGCGTGGGTTGTTCGTTCCGCGCCGAAATGAAAGGCGAGCAACTGGTGCGCATGGTCCCGGACAAAAACGGTCAGGCCAACCATGGCCACTCCTGCGTCAAGGGCCGTTTCGCCTGGGGCTACGCGACTCACCCGGACCGCATCACCAAGCCGATGATCCGCAAGCACATCAGCGACCCGTGGCAAGAAGTCAGCTGGGAAGAGGCGGTGACTTACGCCGCCAGCGAGCTGCGGCGCATCCAGCTGAAGTACGGACGCGACTCCATCGGCGGCATCACCTCCAGCCGTTGCACCAACGAAGAAACCTATCTGGTGCAGAAACTGGTGCGCACCGCGTTTGGCAACAACAACGTCGACACCTGTGCCCGCGTTTGCCATTCGCCGACCGGTTACGGCCTCAAGCAAACCCTCGGCGAATCTGCCGGTACCCAGAATTTCGACTCGGTGATGAAGGCCGACGTCATCCTGGTAATGGGCGCCAACCCCACCGATGCGCACCCGGTATTCGGCTCCCAGCTCAAGCGGCGCCTGCGTCAGGGCGCACGGCTGATTGTCATCGACCCGCGCCGTATCGACCTGGTGGATTCGCCCCACGCCCGCGCCGACTTGCACTTGCAACTGCGTCCGGGCACCAACGTGGCGATGCTCAACGCACTGGCCCATGTGATTGTCAGCGAAGGGCTGGTGGATCAGGCTTTCGTCGAGGAGCGCTGCGAGGTGGCGGACTTTGCGCGCTGGCGCGATTTCGTCAGCCTGGCGGAGAACTCTCCTGAAGTGCTCGGCCCGGTGTGCGGTGTGCCCGCCGAGCAGATTCGCGCCGCTGCACGGCTCTACGCCACCGGCGGCAACGCGGCCATCTACTATGGCCTCGGTGTCACCGAGCACAGCCAGGGCAGTACCTCGGTGATGGGCATCGCCAACCTGGCAATGGTCACCGGCAACATCGGCCGCGAGGGTGTCGGGGTGAACCCGTTGCGCGGGCAGAACAACGTGCAGGGTTCCTGCGACATGGGCTCGTTCCCCCACGAGCTGCCGGGCTATCGGCACATTTCCAACGAAACGGTGCGCGCCCAGTTCGAACAGGCGTGGAACGTGACCTTGCAACCTGATCCGGGCCTGCGCATTCCGAACATGTTCGAGGCCGCCCTGGACGGCACTTTCAAGGCGCTGTATTGCCAGGGTGAGGACATTGCCCAAAGCGACCCCAACACCCAGCACGTGACTGCCGCCCTGAGCGCCATGGAGTGCGTGGTGGTGCAGGACATCTTCCTCAACGAGACGGCCAAGTTCGCCCACGTATTCCTGCCGGGCAGCTCGTTCCTGGAGAAGGACGGCACCTTTACCAACGCCGAACGCCGCATCTCCCGGGTTCGCAAGGTCATGGACCCGTTGGCCGGCAAGGCCGACTGGGAAGCCACCATCGCCCTGGCCGATGCCTTGGGCTACAAGATGCACTACAACCACCCCTCGGAAATCATGGATGAAATCGCTAGCCTGACGCCGACGTTCAGCCGCGTCAGCTACGCCGAACTGGAGCGTCATGGCAGCCTGCAATGGCCGTGCAACGATGCTGCGCCGGACGGTACGCCGACCATGCACATCGATCAGTTCGTGCGCGGTAAAGGGCGCTTCATGCTCACCGGCTATGTGCCCACCGAAGAGAAGGTCAACAACCGCTATCCGCTGTTGCTGACCACCGGACGCATCCTCAGCCAGTACAACGTTGGCGCCCAGACCCGGCGTACCGATAACGTGGCCTGGCACGAGGAAGACCGCTTGGAAATCCACCCAACCGACGCCGAGAACCGCGGCATTGTCGAAGACGATTGGGTCGGCATCGGCAGCCGCGCCGGGCAAACGGTACTGCGGGCGAAAGTGACCGAACGGGTGGCGCCGGGCGTGGTTTACACCACGTTCCACTTCCCTGAATCGGGTGCCAACGTGATCACCACCGACAACTCAGACTGGGCCACCAACTGCCCGGAATACAAGGTGACGGCGGTGGAGATCGTACGGGTCAGCCAGCCTTCGGAATGGCAGAAACGCTACCAGGCGTTCAGTGATGAACAGGGGCGCCTGCTGAAGGAGCGCCGCCATGCCGAGAAAGCCGAGGTGCGTCGATGAGCTCTGAAAGCCTGATCAAAATGGCCAACCAGATTGCCCAGTACTTCGCCAGCGAACCGGACCACACACTGGCCGTCAATGGGGTACGGCAGCATATGAAGAGCTTCTGGACGCCGGGCATGCGCCGCGAGTTAATGGCTTGGCAGACAACACACCCTGACGCGGTCCTGCACCCACTGGTGCTGGCGGCGCTGACAGAGTCGCAAGTGAGTGCCTAGTGAGCCATGGGGGCACGCGCCCCCGTGGTGAGGAAGAGTGGCGGCTCAGGTGTCGGATTGATGAGCCGTCCACTGCTTCATCTCTTCAGCAATGAAGTGAGTCACCAGGTCGCTGTACATCTTTTCGATGACATCTGGGTTCAGGCCTTCGGCCTTAGCCCACTCGCGTCGTGTCCCGAGCATGGCCTTGAAACGCTCCGGAGCCTGCACTGCAGTCGCCGAGGTCTTGAATTTCGAGGCCGCCTGCACGTAGCCAAGGCGCTTGCCCAACAGCTTGATAATGGCCTGGTCGAGGGCATCGACTTCGCGCCGGATATCCTCCATGCCTGCGCATTCCGAGGGTTGCAACGGAGGGTGGGTTTCCATGTAGGTCACTCCTTGTGGAAGAGGAACGGCCCAGCTTGAGCCGATCCTCTGCTATGGACTAGAAACTCCACTCTTCAGCGTAAACGACTCGGCAGAAGGGGCCAGCCAGGGTTGTATTGTGATGGGCGATGATCATTTCTGCCGTCAATTCAGACGTGTCGGCGCAAGTATGGCCGTCGGCGATCAACACCGCATCGAAACCCAGGTCCCGGGCCGCACGGCAGGTGCTGTCGACACAATACTGGGTCTTCATGCCGGTGATAACCACGCCTTCAGCGCCACAGGCTTTCAAGCGATTGGCCAGGTCTGTCATGGCAAAAGCGTTGGGGCGGCTTTTTTCGAAGATGACCTCGTCGCCTTCCAGTCGTAGCTCTTGCACCAATTGCGTCAACGGACTCGCTGGTTCGATGGGCGAGCCAGGTGGGCCGACGTGGCGCGCCAGGAAAATCGGTGCTCCAGCCCTCCGGGCCTTGAGCAGCAAGCCATTCAAAGTGTCCAGCAGCGCTTCGCCGGCCCAGGGTTTTTCCGGGCCATGAAACAACCCGACCTGCATATCGAGAATCAACAGAGCATGCATCGTGCTTTCCTTGCGTTTGGGCCAGTGACACAAGGGCAAAAGAAAAGGCCCTTACCATCACTGGCGGGCCTTTGGGATACGTGTGTTATTGGCTCACGACACCTCACGACCCGCCTTGGCGGTCGTGGTCGTGGTGGTCGAGGCAAACTGTGGCAGGTTCATGGTGCTGACACTAACGTCCGGCCGTCAGGTTTGGCAAGTGGGTATGTCAGCTTGCTTGCGAAAGCGGTCCGTCAGTTTGCGCAGATGTTGGTTCTGCCGCCGCCATCGCGAGCAAGCTCGCTCCCACAATGGGTCAGCAACCAATCAACAAAAACCTGCGTCTCAGCCACCGCATCCCCGGAAACCCCGTAGTAATAGCGGGCTAACGGCAGACGCAACGACGGCAGTGGACAGGTCAGGCGCCCGTTGGACAAATCCCTGCCCAGCAGCGAAGCCGGACACAACGCCACGCCCAGGCCATCGACGGCGGCTTGCAGCACGAGGTGCATGTGATCGAATTGCAGCGGCGGCAGGTTGTTCAATGGATCGATCCCCGCGTGCTCCACCCAATCTTGCCAATCGCTGCTGCGTGTCCTGCCCGACAACAAGGTGTGCCGGGCCAGGTCGTGGACGTTTTCCAATGGCATGCTTTGCAGCAACGACGGTGCGGCGACCAGCAGCAGGTCGTCTTCCAGCAACACCGTGGGCTGTACATAGGGCGACCAGCCGGCGTGCCCGCGACGGATGACCACGTCGAACGGTTCCCGTGATGGATCGGGAGGCCGCGTGCTGGTGGCGACGTCAGGCTTGATGTCCGGATGGCGCGCCATGAAATCGGGCAACCGTGGGATCAGCCAACGCACCGCGAAGGAGGGGCGTACGTTAATGGTCACTCTGCGCTGGGCAGCACTGCGAGTCAGTGCGGTGGCGGCGTTGGCGATCTGGGTCAGTGCCTCGCTGACCTGCTCGTAGAAAATCCGACCGGCAGGAGTGAGCAAGGACTGGCGGGTTCGACGTTCGAACAGCGGCACGCCCAAGCGCTCTTCGAGCAACTTTACGTGCCGGCTGACGGCACTGTGGCTGACGTGCAGCTCCTCGGCTGCGCGGCTGAAACTCTGGTGGCGAGCGGCAGCGGCGAAGGCGCGGACGGCGTTCAACGGGGGGAGGTTGGCAATCATGTGTCTAATTTAGTCACATATGAGGTGCAATTAAAGCGTTTGTCAGCGTTGGGGGGCCACGTCAATCTGCAGGCCGAATCAATGCGCCCTTCAATGTGGAGTGATTAATGGCCAGTTACGGACTTTTTCTGATTCTGGCGACCCTGACGGTGCTCAGCCCGGGCCCCGGCGTGGTGCTGACGATCTCCAATGCCTTGCGTCATGGCTGGAACGGTGCGCTGCCGGGCATCTTCGGGATCGCCTTGGGCGCTTTTATCGTGGCGGGCATTTGCGCCAGTAGCCTGGGATTGATCCTGGCCGCCTCGGCAACAGCCTTCACGCTGCTCAAATACATCGGTGCCCTGTACTTGTTGTACCTGGGCATCAAGATGTGGCGTACCCAGCGTTTTATTCCCGAACTCAACGCCACGTCGCCGCGTCCTTGGCGACGATTTATCGAAGCGTTGTCAATCCAGTTGCTCAACCCCAAGGCGGGGTTCTTCTTCCTGGCTGTCTTTCCCCAGTTCATCAGGCCGGCGGGTGACTACTACAGCCAGTTCTTCTTGCTGGTGTCGTCCTACAGTTTGCTCGTGGTCTTGGTGCATTCCGGTTATGCCCTGACGGCCCAAGCCGCAAGAGGCTGGCTCTCCACTAACAAGGGCGCGAGGATTGTCGGCAAGCTGTCGGGTATCACCTTCCTCGGATTTGGCGTGCTGATGGCTTCTGCCAGCAAGTGACGCATACAAGTCAACGCCGTCCCGTGCGCGTACTCACATCCACCCAAACCGCCAACACCAGAATGCTGCCTTTGACGATCATCTGCCAATAGCTGTCGACGTCGAGCATGGACATGCCGTTGTCCAGGCTGGTGATGACCAGCGCGCCGAGGAGTGCGCCGTAGACGGTGCCGGAGCCGCCGCGCATGGAGGTGCCGCCGATGAAGCAGGCGGCGATGGCATCGAGTTCGCCCATGTTGCCGGCCGAGGGCGAGCCGGCGGCCAGGCGCGCGGTGTTGACCATGCCGGCGAGGGCGCACATCACGCCCATGATGCCAAAGATCCACAGTTTCACCGCTTGCACGTTGATGCCCGACAGGCGCGTGGCTTCCATGTTGCTGCCCACCGAGTAGACGCGGCGGCCGAACACGGTCTGGCTGGTGACGTAGCTGAACACCCCCAGCAGGACCAACAAGAGCAGCACCGGCACCGGGATGCCGTCGTAGCTGTTGAGGGTATAGACGAAGCCGGCCAGCACCGCGCCGATCAGCACCACGCGCAATACGTCACGCACCAGTGAATGCGCCGCCAGGCCATGCAGGGCACGATTGCGCCGCTGTTTCCAGGTCAGGAACAGGGTCAAGGCGAACAGCAGCACACCCAGCCCGGTCCCGACTGTGTGCGGCAAATAACCCTGGCCGACGTAGACCAGCTCCGGCGATACCGGGGCAATGGTGGTGCCGCCGGTCACCCCCAGCAGAATGCCGCGAAAGGCGAGCATGCCGCCCAGGCCGACAATGAACGACGGGATACGCAGGTAGGCGGTCATGTAGCCGTTGCCCAAGCCAATCACCAAACCGCACAAGGCGACCAGGCTCAGGTTCGCCAGCAACGGGATGTGATAGACCACGTCGAGAATCGCCGCCAGGCCACCGAGCAGCCCAAGCAATGAACCCACCGACAAATCGATCTCGCCGCTGATGATCACCAGCACCATGCCGCAGGCCAGGATCCCGGTGATGGACATCTGCCGCAGCAGGTTGGAGAGGTTGCGCGGGGTCAGGAACCCGCCGTCGGTCTGCCAGCTGAAGAACAGCCAGATCACCGCCACGGCGATCACCAGGGCGAGCATTTTGTAGCGGCTGAAGAGTTGTTTGACCTGATTCATCTACGCGGACTTCCGATCATTATTGTTATGGCCATCGGGCTGGCTGAGTGCGGCGGCGAGCACCTGTTCCTGGGTGAGTTCGTGGTTGATGAAGTCGCCGCGCAACTGGCCTTCGCCGATCACCAGCACGCGGTCGGATACCCCCAGCACTTCGGCCAGTTCCGAGGAGACCATGATGATCGACACGCCTTCGGCCGCCAGCGCGCCCATCAGCTTGTAGATTTCATATTTGGCGCCGACATCCACGCCGCGGGTCGGCTCGTCGAGGATCAACACGCGGGGTTTGGTCAGCAGCATCTTCGCCAGCACGGCTTTTTGCTGGTTGCCGCCGGAAAGGCTGGTGATCGGCAGGAACGGGCTCGCGGTCTTGAGGTGCATGCGCGAGATTTCCTTGTCGATGCTGCCCAGTTCGGCTTCGGCGTCGATCCGAGTCATTTTCGAGTAGTTGTCCAGCACGGCCAGGGTGATGTTCTGGCCAACTCCCAGGTCCGGAATGATGCCTTGGCGCTTGCGGTCCTCAGGGACCATGCACAGGCCGGCGCGGATCGACTTGAGCGGTGTGCGCGTATCGACCTGTTGGCCGTTGAGCCAGACTTCGCCTTCGTAGCGGCCGGGATAGGCGCCGAACAGTGCCGACACTAGCTCGGTGCGACCGGCGCCGACCAGCCCGGCGATGCCGAGGATTTCCCCGCGCTTGAGAGAGAAGGAAATGTCGTCGACCCGTTTGCGCTTGGGGTTGTCGACGTCGTAGCAGGTGACGTGGCGCGCCTCGAATATCACCTCGCCGATGTCATGGGGTTCGGTGGGGTAGAGGTTGCTCATTTCCCGTCCGACCATCTGGGTGATGATCTTCGGAATATCCATCTCGGTCATGGCGGTGGTGGCGATGTGTTTGCCATCGCGGATCACCGAAATGGTGTCGCACACGGCGGCCACTTCATCGAGCTTGTGGGAGATGTACACGCAGGCAACGCCCTTGGCCTTGAGGTCGCGGATGATGTCCAGCAGCACCTCGATTTCCGAACGGGTCAGGGCCGAGGAGGGCTCATCGAGGATCAGCAGCCGCGCTTGCTTGTTCAGCGCCTTGGCAATTTCCACCAGTTGCTGGTAGCCACCACCGTACTGGGAAACCGGTAGCGAGACGTTCATGTCCGGCACTTTGAGTTCACGCATCAGGGCCTCGGCGCGGTGGATCATCGCCGGGTAGTTCATGCGCCCGCCGGGCAGCGTCAGCTCGTGGCCCATGAAGATGTTTTCGGCGACCGACAGGTCGGGGACCAGGGTCAGTTCCTGGTGAATGATGACGATCCCGGCGGCTTCGGTTTCGCTGATGGACTGCGCCTTGAGCGGCTGGCCGTCCCAGAGGATTTCACCGTCCCAGGTGCCGTAGGGGTAGACCGCCGAGAGGACTTTCATCAGCGTGGATTTACCGGCGCCGTTCTCGCCGCACAGGCCGACGCATTCACCCGGCCGGACCTTGATGTCGATGCCGTTCAGGGCTTTGACACCGCTGAAGGTTTTGACGATGCCATTCATTTGCAGCAGGTAATCGGACATGGCGAGGGCTCATAGAAAAGGGCTCACACATAAGCAGGTGGGGATGGCCGGGGGCCAGGCGCACCCTAATGCCAGAGTCAGGCAAAGTCCCTGTGGGAGCGGGCTTGCTCGCGAAAGCGGTGCATCAGTCTGCATTGATGTTGACTGACCCACCGCTTTCGCGAGCAAGCCCGCTCCTACAGAAATCACTGCCCGGCGATCTGCGCCTTGGTGTAGAACCCATCCTTTTCCAGCAAGTCGATGTTGTCCTTGGTCAATGGGATCGGAGTGAGCAGGATGGTGTCGACTTTTTTGCTGCCATTGTCGTATTGCGAGCTGTAGCTGGGTTTCTCGTTACGCGCCAGTTGCACCGAGAGCTTGGCGGCTTCCGAGGCGATCAGTTTCAGCGGCTTGTAGACCGTCATGGTCTGGGTGCCATCGATCACCCGCTTGACCGCTGCCAGGTCGGCGTCCTGCCCCGAGATCGGCACCTTACCGGCCATTTTCTGCGCCGCCAGGGCCTGGATCGCGCCGCCAGCGGTGGCATCGTTGGAGGCGACGATGCCATCGATTTTGTTGTCGTTGCGGGTCAGGGCGTTTTCAACGATGCTCAGGGCTTCGGTGGGGTTCCATTCCTTCACCCACTGTTGGCCGACAATCTTGATATCACCCTTGTCGATGGCCGGTTGCAGCACCTTCATCTGGCCTTCGCGCAGGACCTTGGCGTTGTTGTCCGTTGGCGCGCCACCGAGCAAGAAGTAGTTGCCCTTGGGCGCCGCTTTCAACACGCCACTGGCCTGCATCTCGCCGACTTTTTCGTTATCGAAGGAGATGTAGGCGTCGATGTCGGCATTGAGGATCAGGCGGTCATAGGACACCACCTTGATCCCGGCCTTCTTGGCTTCGGCGACGGCGTTGGTCAGCACGGTGGCGTTGAACGGCACGATGACGATCACATCGACGCCACGGGAAATGAGGTTTTCGATCTGGGATATCTGCTTCTGCTCGTTGGCGTCGGCCGACTGCACGAAGACCTTGGCGTCGAGTTTTTCCGCTGCGGCGACGAAGTAGTCACGATCCCGCGACCAGCGTTCCAGACGCAGGTCATCGATGGAAAAGCCGATCTTGGGGTGGGCCGCATCGGCCATGACCGGCAGCGAGAGCAGGGCCAGGGCGCCGGCGAGTAACGTGCGTTGTAGTTTTTTCATGGTGGTGCGTCCTTTTATTGTTGTTTGAAAGACACTGCCTGACGATGAGCGTGGTGCGGATAGAACTGTAGAGACTCACCGGGCGCCGCGTGCAGAGATTTGTCGCGAGAATGTAACAGCCTCTGCGTTGCGGACGCCGCCTGTTGTCAGGGGTAGATAAAGCGGTTGACCACGTTTTCCAGCATCTCCTGTCGACCGCTGACAGCCTGGGGATTGAGTTCGTTATTGAAGGCATGCTCAGCCAGTGACGCGAGGCTGAACTCACCCGCCAGCACTGCCTGGCCGAATGGCTGCTGCCAGCCTGCGTAGCGTTGGTCCTTGAATTGCTGCAGTTGATCGTTCTGCACCATGGTCGCCGCGCGTTCCAGGGCCAGGGCGAGGACGTCCATGGCGGCGACGTGGCCGTGGAACAGGTCGACGTCGTCGACGCTCTGGCGGCGGACCTTGGAGTCGAAGTTGAACCCACCGTTAGTGAAACCGCCGGCCTTGAGGATCTCGTAGGTGGCCAGGGTCATTTCCTCGACGCTATTGGGGAACTGGTCGGTGTCCCAGCCGTTCTGCGGATCGCCACGGTTGGCGTCGATGCTGCCGAAGATCCCCAGCGACACCGCCGTGGCGATCTCGTGATGGAAGCTGTGCCCGGCCAGGGTCGCGTGGTTGGCCTCGATGTTGACCTTGATCTCGTTCTCCAGGCCGTACTGTTGCAGGAAGCCGAACACCGTGGCGCTGTCGTAATCGTATTGGTGCTTGGTCGGCTCCTGGGGCTTGGGCTCGATCAGCAGGTCGCCCTTGAAGCCGATCTTGTGCTTGTGCTCGACCACCATTTGCATGAAGCGGCCCAGTTGTTCGCGCTCGCGCTTCAAGTCGGTGTTGAGCAGGGTTTCATAACCTTCGCGACCGCCCCACAACACGTAATTGGAGCCTTTGAGCCGTTGGGTGGCGTTCATGGCGCTGAACACCTGGGCGGCGGCACAGGCGAACACTTCCGGGTCCGGGTTACTGGCGGCGCCGGCGGCAAAACGCGGGTTGCTGAAACAGTTGGCGGTGCCCCACAACAGCTTGATCCCGGCCTGCTCCTGATGGCGCTCCAGGTGGTCGACCATCTGCGCGAAGTTGTTACGGTAGTCCTTCAGTGAATTGCCTTCCGGGGCGACATCGGTGTCGTGGAAGCAGTAGTAGTCGATGCCCAGTTTGGAGAAGAACTCGAAAGCCGCTTCGGCCTTGCCGATGGCCAACTCCATCGGATCCCCGCTGCGCTGCCACGGGCGCTTGAAGGTGCCGGCGCCGAACACATCGGAGCCCGGCCAGACGAAGGTATGCCAGTAACAAACCGCCATGCGCAGGTGCTCGCGCATGGGTTTGCCGAGCACCAGCTTGTCGGCATCGTAGTGGCGGAAGGCGAGGGACGAGTGGCTGTTGGGGCCTTCATAGCGAATCTTGTCGACACCGGGGAAGTACGGCATGGGCGATTTCCTTTTTATTCTTGGCGGTGTCTCGATACTAACGCCGTGCCTGTGGCTGCTGATTATGAAAATCACCAACAGGTCGTTCGATTTTGAGTATTGAGATTCGTTGATTGCGCGCCTAGTCTGTGTTCACTGGTCCAGGGTAAAAACAATGAAAACCGTCCCGCCCGTCCACCGCATTGCACTGTTGTTCAATGGCAGCAAGATCTACGACCGCGGCATCATCAGCGGTATCGGCAATTACCTGAGCAGCACCCGCGCGTCCTGGGATTTGTTCCTCGAGGAAGATTTTCTCTGTCGCTTGAAAGGGATCGAGCGCTGGCAGGGCGACGGGATCATTGCCGACTTCGACGACCCGCTGATTGGCGAGGCGCTGGCCGGGATCAAGTTGCCGGTCGTGGCGGTGGGCGGGTCTTATCAGGATGCGCGCGCCTATCCCAAAGGCATTCCCTATGTCGCCACCGACAATGATGCGCTGATGAAATTGGCCTACGAGCACCTGATCGAGGCCGGCTTGACACGTTTTGCCTGTTTCAGCTTGCCGGAAGCACAAACCAATCGCTGGGCCCAGGAACGGGAAAAAGCTTTTCGCCGACTGCTGCAGCGCGATGGTCTGCACGTCGAGGTCTATCGCGGCATGGGCACCAGCGCGCCGCTGTGGGACAGTGCCGTCGAACAACAGATCGCCTGGCTGCAAAGCCTGCCCAAACCCATCGGCATCATCGCCGTCAGCGACGCGCGCGCTAGGCAACTGCTGCAAGCCTGCCTGACCGCCGGCATCGCGGTGCCCGAGCAGGTGGCGTTGATCGGCATCGATAACGACCCGCTGACCCGCAGCCTGACGCGAGTGCCGTTGAGTTCGGTAATCCAAGGCACCGAAACCATGGGCCGCACCGCCGCGCGCCTGCTTCATCAAATGCTCCACGGCATGCCGTCCACGGGTACACAGGTGCTGATTCCCCCCGATGCGATCAACGTGCAAGCCTCGAGCCTGCATCAACCGTTGGGCAATCCCTATGTCATGCAGGCGCTGCTGTTCATCCGCCAATACGCCTGTCAGGGCATCAAGACTGCCCAGGTGGCGGCCTATGTCGGCGTGTCGCGCTCATCGCTGGAATCGCACTTTCGCAAGGAACGGGGCTGCAGCGTCCACGACGAGATCCTGCGCTTCAAACTGGCAGCGGCCGCCAGCGGACTGGAAAACACTGATTCGCCAATTGCCGACATTGCGCAGAATTGCGGCTTCAAGTCGGCGCAGTACCTGCACACAGTGTTCCGCCGCGAATTTGGCTGCACGCCTCGGGAATATCAACAGGGCGCTAACGCAGCGACTCACTGACCCGCACTGTGGTCAGCGAGAGAGAAGCGCCGACAATACTTCTTTCAAGCCAACACTCCCTTTGCGTGGAATACCTTCGAAGTGAATCCAGCCTTCATTGAAACCATGGAGCATCTGGATGCGCGGATTGGGGTTGCTCATGCCTTGAGAGCGGAACAGTGTCTCCCAGGCATGGCTGGGTACCACTTCCATTTTCACGGGTTTATCCAGCAGCTCCGAAAAAGCAGCTGCGATGTCATTGGGCGTAACCTGTTGTTCAGATTCCAGCTCGACGATTCGCTTGCCGCACCAATCTTCCTGCAGCAATTCGGCGCTTACTCTGCCTACGTCGGCTGTAGCGATCATAGGAACTGGCTTATCCAGTGGCTGGAGGAAGCTCAGGATCACGCCGTTGTTCTTGGCGGGCTCAATGTCCCAAAGGCTGTTTTCCATGAACCAGGCTGGGCGTAGAAAAGTGATTGGCAGGTTCAGCATGCCAAAACTCTGTTCGAGGATTTGAAGCTGGTTCAGCAGATTTGGCTGATGTGCCTGGGCGCCAATCGTGGAGATGCACAGCACCTTTTCAGGCTTGGCTGTCTCAAGCGCTACGCGCAGGTTTTCGATGATCTGACGTGTCTCCGGAAAGCCTTCGGAAGGATCGAAGTTGGCAGGCAGCAGAATGAACACTCCAGTACTGGCACTGAAAGCAGGGATCAGTGCGCTGATGTCATTAGCGTCGGCAACCGCGACTTCGCAACCTTTCGCGGCCCACGCTTTGCCTTTCTCCCCATCCCGCACTACAACTCTAACTCGCTTGTTTGCAGCCAGCAGGTTGCGAGCAACTTCGGCACCTACCTGACCCGTAACACCCATAACCGTATACATACGAATTCCTCTCGAAGAGCGACCTGGTGCCGCTATGGGCGAATTATTGCGTTGCCTCTAATTTTTCTTCGATATCATGAGTCTCATTGCTTATATGACGGAGAATCATTAATGAGCTTCGACGGGCGTTTGGTCAGCGGTATGGGGATACTCTCGGCGGTGGTCGATAGCGGAAGTTTCGTTAAGGCTGCGAATGCGCTGGATATGACTCAGTCCGGGGTCAGCAGGGCTGTCGCTCGCCTCGAAGCAAGGCTAGGAATTCGCTTGTTTGACAGGACTACTCGCTCGGTGAAACTCACAGATGAAGGACGCCGTCTTTACGAAGAGATAGCGCCATTGCTCGCCGGATTGGAGGAGGCGGCGACGTTCGCATCTGGCAGTGCTACGGCTGTACGGGGAAAGCTTAGGGTCAATGTTGACCCGTATTTCTCCAGGTTGATCTTGGCGCCTGCCCTTGGGGGCTTCATGGCAACCTACCCTGCGATTGAGCTGGATCTAGTGACCCGCGAGCAGATGGGGGACCTGATAGCAGATGGAGTTGACCTGGCTGTGCGCTTTGGCGAGCAACCTTCTTCGTCACTGATAGGCCGGCAGTTGCTGCAAACTCGGGTGCTTACCGTCGCGTCCCCGGCTTACCTGGAAAAACACGGTCGTCCGCTGCATCCGTCCGAGCTCGAGCGCGCGGAGCATGTATGCGTGGACTTTCGAAATCCTCAAACAGGCAAGCCTTTCATTTGGGAATTCCATCGAGGTGCCGAGCGTTTGAGTATCAAAACGCACGGAAGACTGATGGTCAATGATGTAGGCACGATGCACCGAATCTGTGAGGAAGGTCAGGCCGTTGCCCAGGTATTGGAGTTGGGTCTGGACGCTGCCCTGCGTGAAGGAAGGCTCATCGAACTCTTTCCGGATTGGCCAGATGAACATTTCCCGCTCTACGCTTTGTACCCTTCAAGGCACTTGCCGCCGGCCAAGGTGCGAGCGTTTCTAGAGTTTGTGGTGGCGCTCAGCCGATAATAGGATCAATGATTTAGCGTCATCGAATATTTAACGAATACGATGTGCAGGCATGGATTAATGCTGGACAGGGCTGCGGCAAGGGCGCTGGCTCATCGACTTATTAGGGAAGCATTTGAATGGCGTTCAGGGTGTTGGTGGTCGGTGGGTATGGCAATTTCGGCAGCATTGTTTGCAGGCATTTGGCGGTGATGCCAGGTATAGAGCTGGTGCTCTCGGGCCGTGATCCCAAGAAGTTGCTGCGCAAAGTCGCTGAGTTGAACACCCAATCGGGCACGGTCTGCGACAGCTGGTGCGGCGATGCCATGGGGCCTGAGTTCAAATCCGTGCTGGGCTCGATGAACATTCAGTTGGTCATCCACACCGGCGGGCCGTTCCAGGGGCAATCCTATGCAGTGGCTGAGAGTTGTATCGACGCGGGCGTGAACTACTGTGACCTGTCCGATTCCAGGGCCTTCGTCACTGGCATTGGCGCTCTCGATGCCCGGGCAAAACAGGCGGGCGTGGCGATCCTCAGTGGTTGCAGTTCAGTGCCGACGCTATCGGCCGCGATCATTGATCAGCAGCGCTATCGCTTTAAACGCATCGACTCGATCGAACATGGTATTTCCTCTTCGGCCAAGATGCCCGGACTGTCCACCGTCGAAGGCGTCCTGGCCTACGCCGGCAAGCCGATCAAGCAGCTCAGGAACGGCCAGGTGCATGAGGTGTTGGGCTGGCAGGATCTTGAACTGCGCAAAATGCAGCACATGGGCACTCGGCTGCTGGCCAATGTCGACGTGCCGGACATGGATATCTTTGCCGGCCGCTATGGCGCCCAGACCCTGAGTTTCAAGGCCGGTTCAGGCCTTAAGCTCGGCGGCGTGGCCAACTACCTGCTGGCCCAGGCACTGCGCAAAGGCATCGTCCGTGACCATGCCCCCTGGGCCGCAAGGCTTCATCGCTGGGGGCTGTGGTTCGAGCGATTCGGCGATGGCAAAAGCGCGATGTACATCGATGTCCGAGGCATCGGGCTTGAAGGAAAACCGTTGTTCATGACGGCGCAGCTCACGGCCTTGAATGACAAGGGCCCGGAAATCCCCAGCTGCGCTACCGTTGCCTTGGCTGCGAAACTCGCCCAGGGCTACTTGCCCGCACCCGGTGCCCGCGCGTGCGTCGGCGAAATCACCGTCGACGAATACATGGCCGCGATCAACGATCCGGAAAACCTGAGCCTGTCCGTGCACTTTTCTGACGAGCAGGGCTGACCATGCTCTATCTGTGCCTGAAATACATCCACGTCATCGCCGCTGTTTTCCTGTTCGGATTCGGCATGGGCTCCTACCTGTACCTGATCGCCGCCAGCCGCACGGCCAACCCTCAAGTGATCGCGCACGTGGCCAGGGCGGTCGTACGGTTCGACACCTGGATTACCACGCCGGCCGGCTTTATTCAGATCATCACGGGCTACCTGCTGCTGACGCTCGCCGGGCTTCCCCTGACCACCGAATGGGTGATGACCTCGCTGATCATCTTCCTGTGCGTGGGGGCGCTTTGGCTGCCGGTATTGGTGCTGCAGAAGCGGTTGTTCGTGCTGGCGTCAAGCGCGGTCGAAACTGGAAAAACGCTCGATGATCAGTACCTTCCCGTGTACAGAAAATGGTTCTGGTTGGGTATCTGCGGATTTTCGGGGATGTTTGTGATCGTGATGATCATGGTGACCAAGATGACGCCATGGCGATTGGTTGGGTTGTTGGCGTAGGAGGGCGATCAGCTGGGCGCCTTCAAGAAACGTCGTTCATGATCCGGGTCCGGCAGAAGGCACGTGTCGTATTTTCCGAAGAGCCAATAGCGATTCAAGGCAACCCGGTCATAGGCCCAATCGCGAAGCGCGCGGGGGAAAATGCGTAAAAGCTTCACCGATCGCCAACGGGCGGGCAACTGGGCGGCGACTTCGAAAAACGCATCCGAACGTACCCAGTAGTGCCGGTCACGAATCACCGCCATGGTGTCGAATTGATCCAGGGGCAAGCCTGCCCAGTCAAGCAGCGCCTGGCCCTCGGGCGACTGTACGGCGGCCAACCGGACGCGTCGGTCGTGGTCATGGCGGATCAAAAATCTCGCCCAGCCATTGCACAGCTTGCACACGCCGTCGAACAAGACCACGGTCTCGCCAGGCTTGAGCAATGGCGCGGCAGAGGATCGGATTTGGGAGGCGGGCATCAGCGTGGGTCCGGCGGGCTTGGTTATCCTGGATGATACTCGTGTGCCAGAATGAAAGCCTGCTTTATACCAGGATGAATGGAGCGCCTATGATCCCGGGATATCGTGTTCGCGTTCATTGTTTGATTGGTGCTCTGTTTTGCCTGTTCTGCGCTTTGTTCGCCAGTCCTATCTACGGCTGCCGGACGTATGCAGTGCAGTTCGCGACGGCTCTGATAAATGCCGGTCACTTGAATGGTGCGCCTTGGTCGTCGTGCCCAAAGGGGATCCGCGTACCACCTTCCTAAACCCACAGGCCAAACCGATAATCGCGTTCTGTCCCTTCGTGCAGCGCTAATTGCTCGATCAGGAAACCACACCGCTTGAGTACTTTGGTCGAGCCGATATTGTCGGCGTAGACGTGGGCCACCAAGCGTTTAAGGTTCCAGTGCGCCTGAGCCTGCTGGATCAGGTGCTTCACCGCCAGTGTCGCCAGTCCCTGTCCGCAGGCGCTTTGGGCTATCCGATAGCCGACCTCTGCTGACCCCTCGGCCATGTCGATGTCTTTGAGGTTCGCTCGGCCCACGATTTTCCCCTCAGAATCTTCGATGACAAATGGATGCCAGGTTCCGGCGGCGAAATCAGACAGGTATGTTGCGATGTGCTCGGTGACGCCCTGCACCGAGTAAAAAGCCGGATCGCGAGGGTCAATGTGGCGCTCGAACCACTCGCGGTTGTCCAGCTCAAAGGCCAGTAGCGCTTCAGTATCCGAACTGTGCAGGGTACGAATGGTGACAGGGTTCATGCTCACACCGACCTTCCTTTATCGACCCGCTAACGGGTAGTGCTTGATACGACAGGCGTAGCTGTTGCCGTCGCCTTTACATATGCCATCCAGATACCGGTAATCGATACGTACCGATTGGCCTTTCTTGGGCCATTGCCGGCGGGGGAGCGTGGCTTGGTAATCAGTCGTTTCTGGCGTGAAAGTGAGCGTGGTCCCTGCCTCCGGGCATTCTACGCTGGTCGATGCCGGACTGACTTTCAGGACCTGGGCCTGTAGCTGCGGATACGGTTGTTTCAGCACTTCAACGATACGCAGTTCCAAACGGCAAATTTGCCAGGTGGCGGCTTGTGCTGGCTCAGCCAGAATTGAAAGTGCCAAAGCAGCCAGGGCATAACCCATCGTATGATTTTTCATTGTTGCGAATGCCTGGAGGGGGGATGTGCTGCAAAAACGCCCAAGACCAGTTGCCTGGCCAGCCGAGAAGTCAGGTACTTGTAGATCAACTGTAGAGCCCCAACAGGCGAAAAGCCCCATCAGTGGTCAGGGCTACGATCTCCGCCAGCGAGTGCAGCAGTATCGGGACCAGCAGGCCACCGCTGTTGATTCTCGCGATGGCGAGCACGCAGCCACAAGCAAAGAGCAGCGCGACGGTTGTCCAGTTACCGTATTGGATGTGAATGCCGGCGAAGATGGCCGACGTCACGATGATCGCGATCCATTTCCAGGCAGCGCTGTTCTCGTAGGGGAACAGTCGCAGCAGGTAATGGCGGAAAAACAACTCCTCGGCGATGGGTGGAAGCACGATCAGTGAGGCGACTTTGATCGCGAGTTGCCAACCGGTGAGGCCTGCCAGGAATTCGGCCATGAAGGCCTCTTGAGGCAACCCGAGCGCGGCGATGGCGACCCCGCAAAGCGCATAGGCCCCGATGATGCCGAGCGCGCCGACCCGCAGCGGTTTACTGATGGCGTTACCGCGCAGTTGGGCGCACGAATCGGCACGGTATTGCCAGACGAACAGGGCGAGGAGAATAAGCGCGACTGAGCCCATCGTGGCGGTAAGCGATAGGTACGACTCTGCCGGTATGAGGAGAACCGCGGGTATTGCGGCTAGAAAAAACACCAGGGTGGCAAGAACGAACATGCCCAATCGCCGGAAGAAGCGGTAACCCGCAGAAGTGGGGGCGGGTAGGAACTGAGGGGCGGCACCAAGATTCGTCACAGTCACTCCATGAGTGCAAAGAAGGAAAGGCATGCTGCCAGCATTCTCGGCCGTCTGGTATGGGTTGCTAGCGGCTTTGTGGAAAAGTAGGCAGATTTTTCAAGGTCAAATACTGTCAGGCTGTGCGCTGGTGTAAAAAAAACCGCGGGGACTAGCCCTGGTAGACCGCCGCACTCCAATACTGGCTGCTGTTGCGCTTCTGACGAGTCCAGCCGTCTGCCTCCAATTGCTTGGCGATCATTCGATTCATCCAGCCATGCCCCAGCAGCAGGACCGGGCCATTGCCGGCAAGTGCCTGCAGCCGTTGCGCTGCGCTGTTGGCACGCAGCTTCGCGGCACCTGCGGATTCAACTCGGCGTGAGTAGCCGCACAACCATAAGATCCGCAGGATGAACGCCCAGGTAAACGGTGAGAGCCTTGGCCATTTCCAGCGGCCATAAGGCAGTTGCGCTTCACAGAAAAGCGCGTCGACGACTGTGGGCTCCAGGCCTAGCGCCAGGGCAGAGGCCAGCGCACGGGGCGCGGAGCTGGAAACGATGACCGTGGCGGTCGCGGCGAGCTGTTGGCTGGCATCCGGGGCGGGGTGATGAGTGATTTCCGAGCGGTCGTAGTGTTCGATCCAGTCTTTCATATCGAGCGCTGATACCTTGGCGGTCGCGCCCAGTTTTGGCTGGCCGTGACGCATCAGGATTATTTCTCTGGGCACAGTCTGTGACGTCCTTGTATCAGGTGCGTTTTTCCTGCGAGGCAGGTGCACTGTAGTTTTTGAACCAATCATGCTCACGATACCACGCCACGGTATCGCTGATGGTCCGCTCCAGCGTGCGAAAGCGTACGCCGAGCTCTTGTTCACTTTTGCTGTGATTGAACCGGCTGCGGCCGGCTTCTCGCACTAACAGGCGCAAGGTGGCCATGCTCAGCAGAACCGGTTTGCGGGTGATACGCGCATAGAGCTCTTGCACCGCCGCCAGTATGTATAGAAGGGGCAGCGGTACTTGTCGAGCGGGTGTCTTGACGCCCGCGATGCGTCCAAGGACAGGCACCAGTTCGCCCATGGTCATATGCCGGCCTGCGGCGAGATAACGTTCTCCCCGGCGCCCATGGTCGGCAGCGGCAATATGCGCCAATGCCACATCGCGGGCATCGACCACGGAAAAACTGCCGGGGATCAGGCCGGGCAATTTGCCGTTCACGACATCGTTGACCAACTGCCCCGAGGAGGTCGGCCCAATGTCGGCGGGGCCCCACATCCAGCCAGGCAGGACCATGCAGGCATGCATTTCGGGATGGTCTTGCAGAAACGACAGAATGACTCGGTCGGCGAGAATCTTGCTGCGGTAGTAGTCATCCGCGTCGGCCTCGGCACGCAAACAGGTTTCATCGATGGATGTGCCGGGCGCCCCGTCGAGCACGGCGATCGATGAGGTATGGATGAACCGTCGGATGCCGGCGCGGAAGGCCTGGTCAATCAGCTCCCGGGTACCGGTGACATTGATCTTTTCCAGAGCTTTCCAGTGGCTGCCGCCCTTGTAGTTGTCGCGAAAGAATGCCGCCGTGTGAAACACCGTATCGCAGCCTTGCAGCGCCGGTGCGAAGGCCTCGACGTCGGCCATGTCCCCCACGATCAGTTCCACCCGTGGCAGCTTGGCGAACTGCTGTTCACCTTTGGCCCTTGACCGGACCAGGGCTTTGACCGCGTAGCCACGCGCGATCAATTCACGCACCAAGTTGTTGCCCAGCAAGCCCGTGGCGCCAGTGACGAAGACGCTGTACATGGTTCGAATCCTTCCTGTTGTTTTGACGGCGTGTAGATATACCGTCCAGGCCCCTCGCGAAAAACAGCGGCTGCTGCATAATGGCTTTGCATATATGCAGACCAGGGAAGGATGACGCATGGCGTTGCAAGCAAATTGGGATGATCTTCGCCTGCTGTTGGCGGTTTCGCGGCGTGGCAGCTTTCTTCAAGCGGGCCAGTTGCTGGGGATAGCACCGTCCACGGTGTCCCGCCGTTTGACCCAGTTGGAGAGCGCCCTGGGTGAGCCACTGGTGGAGCGGGGCGTGGATGGATGCTGGCTGACCCCGCGCGGCCAATCGCTGCTGGAGGTTGCCCTGGCTGCGGAATCGGGTTTGCGACGCCAAGCCGTGGCGGACCTGTCCGAGCAGCCCAAGGAGCTATCGGGCAGTGTTGTCGTCAGTGCCGGGGAGGGTTTTTCATCTGGCGTGCTGGAGGCCGCCAGTCGCTTTACTGCTTTGCATCCGCGCTGTTCGGTGGAGTTGCTGTCAACGCCAGACTTCCACAAAATCGTCCGCGGCGTGGCGGACATTGCGGTACGCACGGCCCATTTGGGCGAGCCGTCGCTGATTTATCGCCCCATCGGCAAATTCGCCTACGGTGTCTTCGCGGCTGCCAGTTATCTGCAACGGTTTCCCGGCATGACGCTGGCCACTGCGGCCAACATTGCCCTGTTGCCGCCGTTGGACATGTTGCCGCAAATGCGTGCGGCAACAGCCGCGGGCCTGGAGCGCGCGCAGATCAGCGTGAGCTCCTTCGCCGCACAGCTTGAATCGGTGAGACGAGGTATGGGGGTAGGCGTGTTGCCGCGGATTCTTGCAAAGGATCTGGTCGAGGTGTTCCCGCAGATCGAGCTTCCAGACTTGGAGGTTTATCTGGTGACCCGGCCACAGGCATTGAAACAGGCCCATATCAAATGTTTTTTTGCCATCCTGGAACAGGTGCTGATCGAAGCCGTTTCCATGGACAGCAGATAACCCCGTGGCGAGGGAGCTTGCTCGCGCTGGGCTGCGCAGTAGCCCCCTTCGCGAGCAAGCCCCCTCGCAACCATGAATCAAATACGCCCCAATGATCTACCCCGCAGACTCAGTGCTCAGCCTTGTTTGGACCCTCTGCCAATCTGCCAGACATACGGCGGCTCCGTGCCGTTGATTTCCCAGTCGCCAATGATGCGCTCCTTATAGATCAGCGGGTTGTGCGAGGCGGCGGTGCGCGCATTGCGCCAGTGGCGGTCGAGGGCTTTGCCGGTGCTGGTGGCCGAAGCGCCGAGGGCGTTGAACAGGTCGCTGGTGGCGCGCAGCACCAGGTCGGAGATCACCACCTGGGCCTGGGCGGATTCCAGTTCGGCGGCGATGTTGGCGGTGTGCTCGGCCTCGGAGTTATTGCCAAAGCGGCTTTCGTAGGCGCGTTGCGAGGCGCCCGCGGCACGCAGGGCAGTGGCTTCGGCAGCGTAGACCTGGGCCGAGGCCTTGCCGACCACTTGTTGCACTTGGACGTCCTGGCTGACTTGGCTGGCATTGCCGGTGCTGAAGATCCGTGTGCGTTTGTTCACCTGCTCGGTGATGTCGCGTACGGCTGCGCGACCGGAGCCGGCCAGCACCGCCAGCAACACCAGTTGATAGAACGCCGTCTGGTACTTGAAGCGAGTGGCGAAGTCGATGAGGTTTTCGGCCTCGACCACGGCGTTCTCGAACACCGACGTCCCGCTGCCGGTGGTGCGTTGGCCAAAGCCGTCCCAATCGTCACTTTGCTTGACGCCCGGCTGGTGGACATTGACGGCGGCGATCACGTCGCTGCCGTTGTCGTCACGCTGGGCATACAGGTCGATCCAGTCGGCAAAAATACTGCCGGTGCTGTAGTACTTGGTGCCGTTGACGACCCATTGATCGCCCTGGCGGGACACGCGGGTACCGACTTCGCCGATTTTCACCGCGCCAATTTCGGTCCAGGCATTACCCACCAGATCGCCCTCGACGAAGCGCTTGAACCAGGTGTCCTGTGGACTGCTGGCGTGGGCATTGAGGCGGTCCTCGACAAAGGCGAAGTGGCCGCGCAGGGCCTGGGGCAGGTTGGAGTCGGCCTCGGCCAGTTCGATCAGCAGTTGCAATAATTGCGGCAGCGAAGCCCCGGCACCGCCGAACTCGACCGGTACGCGCACGGCGCCAAAGCCGGCTTCCTTCAACCACTTGACCTGTTCGAAGGGCAGGCTGCGGGTCTGCTCACGCTCCAGGGCGCCGCTCTGGATACGCGCGAAAATCGGCCGAAACCGCTCGGCCAAGGCTTGGTAGTCAGTGCCGGTGGACAGGACAGGCGGCAGGTGTTGTTGCTGTGCGGTCATGATGAAGTTCCTACTGATGACGAGAGGGTGGGCAGGCTGAAGACCTGCCGGTGCCTGGAGCCATTGCACGCTCCATGCCTGACGTCAAAGGCCCGTAAAACCTGGGGCTGCACGGCCCTCATGGGTGAAAGGGGTGTCGGCCTGCGGACAATCTGTTGCGCGACTGTGTGCTGGGCAACAGTCATCGCCGCGAGCAACGACACCCCGGGGTGTTGCCCAGGCAACAGCGCAGCAACAGCTTGTCGGTCGGGCGACAGCACAGAGATTGTCTTAACCTATTAAGTATTTGATTAATAACGGAATATTAAGGTGGCACGGTTGCTGCTGTAGACCTTGTGCAGACGCTGCGACGGCGTCTACTGGCATGAGGTAAGTGATGAGCAAGCAATTCAAAGTGGTGGCGGTGTCAGGCAGCGTGCAGCAACCGTCGCGCACCCTGGTCCTGCTCAAGGCGCTGGTGGAAAGGCTCGGGCAGCAATTGCCGATCGAGGTGCGTTTGGTCGAGCTGGCCAGGATCGGTCCACAGTTCGCCGGCGTACTGCGTCGCGAGGCGTTGCCCGCCGCCGTGCAAGAAGACCTGCAGGCCATTGAAAGCGCTGATCTGCTGATTGCGGCGAGCCCGGTCTATCGGGCGTCGTACACCGGCCTGTTCAAGCATCTATTCGATTTCGTTCATCACGAAGCCCTTAAAAACGTGCCGGTGCTGCTGGCCGCGACTGGGGGTTCCGATCGCCATGCCTTGATCATCGACCACCAGTTGCGGCCACTGTTCGGCTTCTTCCAGGCCCTCAGTCTGCCCGTGGGGGTGTATGCCAGCGAAACCGATTTCACTCACTACGGGATCTCCAGCGCGCAGGTGCTGGAGCGCATCGAGCGCGCTGTCGAGTCGGCGTTGCTGAGCCTTGTCCCGGATGTGCGGCGCAACGCCAGCGCCGCCTGATCAATCACTTCATTTCAACGAGCCGTGGAGTACATGCAATGAGCCAGGACACGATCAAATTTGCTTACTGGGTGCCCAATGTCAGCGGAGGGTTGGTGGTCAGCAAGATCGAACAGCGCACCGACTGGGGGATCGACTACAACCGCAAGCTTGCGCAAATCGCTGAGGATGCAGGCTTCGACTACGCCCTTTCCCAGGTGCGCTTTACCGCCGGGTACGGTGCCGAATACCAGCATGAATCGGTGGCGTTCAGTCACGCCTTGCTGGCCGCCACCACACGCCTGAAAGTCATCGCCGCCGTGTTGCCGGGGCCATGGACGCCGTCGGTGCTGGCCAAGCAGATCGCAACCATCGATCACCTGACCGGCGGCCGAGTGGCGGTCAACATCGTGTCGGGCTGGTTCAAGGGCGAGTTCACCGCCATTGGCGAACCGTGGCTGGAGCACGATGAGCGCTATCGCCGTTCCGAGGAATTCATCACGGCACTCAAGGGCATCTGGACCACCGACAACTTCACCTTTCGCGGTGACTTCTACCGCTTTCATGACTACACCCTCAAGCCAAAGCCGTTGCAGCAGCATCCGGAAATCTTCCAGGGCGGCAGCTCACGTGCCGCCCGGGACATGGCCGCCCGTGTCTCCGACTGGTATTTCACCAACGGCAATACCGTCGAGGGGATCAAGGCTCAGGTCGATGACATCCAGGCGAAAGCCGCGGCCAACAACCACAAGGTCAAGGTCGGGGTGAACGCGTTCGTCATCGCCCGCGACACCGAGGAAGAGGCGCGTGCGGTCCTCGCCCAGATCATCGACCAGGCCGACCCCGAAGCGGTGAATGCCTTCGGTGATGCGGCGAAACAGGCCGGCAAGTCCAGCCCGGAAGGTGAGGGCAACTGGGCCAAATCCAGCTTCGAGGACCTTGTGCAGTACAACGACGGCTTCAAGACCAACCTGATCGGCACGCCGCAGCAGATCGCCGAGCGCATCGTGGCGCTCAAGGCCGTGGGGGTTGACCTGGTGCTCGCGGGCTTTTTGCACTTCCAGGAAGAAGTCGAGTATTTCGGCCGCAAGGTCCTGCCGCTGGTGCGTGAACTCGAACAACGCACAGTGGCGCCCAGAACGGCGGCAGTCGCTTAGGCCCGGGAGAGCACATGGTCACGTCCACCGACACACCACGGCACGCGATGCCGGCCAGTTTGCCCCAGTGGCTGCGCCAGCAGGCGCACTGGCACGGCAGCGGCATTGCCCTGCGCCATAAGCACCTGGGCGTTTGGCAGGAGCGAACCTGGCGGCAGCTGGCTAACGAGGTGCACAGTCTGGCGAGTGCCTTGCAGGCCTTGGGCTTTTCGGTGGGCGCGACCCTGACGATCATCAGCCGCCCGCGGCCGCAGGCGCTGCTGGCGGCCTTGGCTGCGCAGTGGTTGGGCGGCGTGGCGAGCCTGATCGATCCGTTGGACCTGTCGAGCACGTCACTGCTCGGCGAACTGCAACCGGATTTCGTACTGGCCGAAGGGCACGAGGAAATCCTTCTGCTGTGTGCTGCGCGGGTGAGGCCGCAGGTTGTGATCTATCTCGACAAGCGTGGCCAGTCGGGTTCAGCCGCGTTCGGTCAAGTGCTGGACTACTCGGCCTTGGTGGCCGAGCGCACGTCCGCTGAACTGACGCCGCAAGCGCGGCCGCTGCATACGGCTTTTGTCTTTTACCGCCAGGGCCCGCAGGCCATCGAGCAACAACGCATCAGCCACGCCGAGCTGTTGCAGGAAGGTCGGCGCCTGGTGCAACGGGAAGGGTTGGGGCGCCAGGAAGAAGCACTGGCGGCCCGGGCTTTCGCCTCGGGCGGTCAGGCTCGCTACTTGTTGGCGCCTTGGCTGATTGCCGGCTTTCGCCTGAACTTCCCGGAGAACCTGGCGACCCGTGATCGTGACCGGCGTGAGCTGGGCCCGACGCTGGTGGCGGGCACGCGTGAGACCTACGCGCGCCTGCACAGGGAGGCGCTGGCGCGTTTGCCGGAGGCGGGCAGTTGGCAGCGCCGGCTGGTGGACTGGGCCTTGGCAGCGCGCCCGGGTCTGTTGCAACGCTATTTGGGGCACTGGTTGGTCCGGCGACCCTTGCGCGACGTCCTGGGTTTTTCTCGCACTCGCGCGCCGTTGCTGGTGGGGGATGCCTTGAGCCCCGAGACCCAGGCGTTTTTCGAGGCCTTGGGGATCCAGGTCCGCCATTGGCGCGATTCGACCGAGTGGGATGCACCAGAAACTCCCGTGAAAGAAACCACCGACGATTGGATAGAACGCCATTCGCAATTGGCCTGAGAGGAGGCGACCCATGACACACACGGCCGCCACGCATTTGTTGGAGCTGGAGCATATTTCACTGTCATTCAAAGGCGTCAAGGCGGTTACCGACATCAGTTTTCGGGTGGCCACCGGTGAGATCTGCGCCTTGATCGGCCCCAACGGTGCTGGCAAGAGTTCGCTGTTGAATGTCATCAGCGGCGTGTACCAGGCCCAGGACGGGCGCATACGTTTCGACCGGCAGGAGCGGCGCCGGATGCGCGCCCACGAGGTGGCGGTGCGCGGCATCGCCCGGACGTTCCAGAACATCGCCTTGTTCAAGGGCATGAGCGTGCTCGACAACGTGCTCACCGGACGCAATCTCAAGCGGCGCAGCAGTTGGATTGAACAGGCCCTGCGCATCGGCCGGGCTCGGGCCGAGGATGACATCCAGCGTGAAGCGGCGGAGCAGGTCATCGAGTTCCTGCACTTGCAGCCTTGGCGCGACGTGCTGGTCGGCAAGTTGCCCTATGGCTTGCAGAAACGCGTGGAGCTGGCCCGGGCCCTGGCGGCGGAGCCCCGGCTGTTGCTGCTGGACGAACCCATGGCCGGGATGAATGCCGAGGAGAAGCAGCAGATGAGCCGCTTCATCGTCGACATCAACCGTGAACTGGGCACCACTGTGGTGTTGATCGAGCATGACATCGGCGTGGTCATGGGCATCAGCGATCACGTGGTGGTGCTCGATTACGGTCGCAAGATCGGCGACGGACCGCCCGAAGATGTACGGCAGAACCCCGAGGTCATTGCGGCCTATCTGGGCACGCGCCACTAACCCTGGGCATTCGCAGGCTTCTCCGTTTGGAGAGGGCAGGCAAGTTGCGCCCGCAGAACAGGAACAGGCATGGAATTTTTCTTTGAAGTATTGATTGGCGGGCTGTTGGCGGGGGTGATGTATGCCCTGGTGGCCATCGGTTTTGTGCTGATCTACAAGGCCTCCGGCGTGTTCAATTTCGCCCAGGGCGCGATGGTGCTGTTCTCGGCACTGACCTTTGTCAGCCTGCTGGAGCGCGGTGTGCCGTTCTGGCTGGCGTTCGTCATCAGCCTGGCAGCGATGGTGCTGATCGCCGTGGCGGTGGAGCGCGTGGTGCTGCGGCCGTTGGTCAACCGCTCACCGATCACGCTGTTCATGGCCACTCTCGGGCTTTCCTACGTCGTCGAGGGTTTCGCCCAGGCGCTGTGGGGTGCCCAGGTGCACGGCCTGGAACTGGGCATCAGCGATGAACCGCTGGAGTTGGGTGGGATGTTGTTGTCGCAGTTCGACATTTTTGCCGCGCTGACGGCCGCTGCGTTGGTACTGCTGTTGTCCTGGCTGTTCAACAAGACCCGACTGGGGCTGGCGTTGCGCGCGGTGGCCGATGACCCACTGGCGGCGTTGGCCGTGGGCATCCGCTTGCAACGGGTCTGGGTGGTGGTGTGGGCGGTGGCGGGGTTTGTCGGGTTGGTCGCCGGCCTGCTCTGGGGCGCTCGCCTGGGCGTGCAGTTCTCGCTCTCGCTGGTGGTGCTCAAGGCCCTGCCGGTGTTGATCATCGGCGGCTTTACCTCCATCAGCGGGGCGATCGTCGGCGGGCTGATTATCGGTGCCTCGGAGAAGCTGGCGGAGGTTTACCTCGGGCCCTTCATCGGCAGTGGCATCGAGAACTGGTTTCCCTATGTGCTGGCGCTGCTGTTCTTGCTGGTGCGTCCGGCCGGATTGTTTGGCGAGCGGGCCATCGAGCGAGTCTAGGGGAGAAGCCACATGTTTTATCGAGAAGCAGGTCAGTTCAACACCCGCTATGCCCAGGACCGCCGTGTCTTCGCCCTGCGCCAGGATCGCCACGGGCTCGCCGTATTGTTGCTGGTTGCGTTCGTCGTGGTGCCCTGGCTGGGGAATGACTACTGGTTCAGCGCGATCCTGATTCCGTTCCTGGTGCTGTCCCTGGCCGGGCTGGGGCTCAACCTGCTGACCGGTTATGCCGGGCAATTGTCCCTCGGCTCAGCCGCGTTCATGGCGGTGGGGGCCTTTGCCACCTACAACCTCGAACTGCGTGTCGCCGGCTTGCCGTTGTTGTTCAGCATCGCCCTGGGCGGGCTGACGGCGGCGCTGGTGGCGGTGCTGTTCGGTCTGCCGAGCCTGCGCATCAAGGGTTTTTACCTGTTGGTCTCGACCCTGGCGGCACAGTTTTTCGTAACCTGGGCGTTGACCCGGTTCAGCTGGTTTTCCAACAACAGCGCCTCGGGCGTGATCACCGCGCCGCGCCTGGACGTATTCGGGGTGAGCCTGGACGCACCGGCCGGGCGCTATCTGCTGACCCTGACAGTCGTGGTGGCACTGTTCTGGCTGGGTAAGAACCTGGTGCGCAGCGAGCTGGGGCGCAACTGGATGGCGGTGCGTGACATGGACACCGCCGCAGCGGTGATCGGCATCCCATTGGCGAAAACCAAGCTGCTGGCCTTCGCCATCAGTGGTTTTTTTCTCGGTGTGGCCGGTGCCCTGTGGGCCTTTGCCTACCTGGGCACCGTGGAGCCCCATGGCTTCGATCTCAACCGGTCGTTCCAGATCCTGTTCATCATCATTATCGGCGGCCTCGGCAGCCTGCTGGGCAACTTTCTCGGCGCGGCCTTCATCGTTTTGTTTCCGGTGTTGCTCTCGAACCTGGTGGCTTTGCTGCCCGGCGGGCTGGTGGACGCCGGCCAGGTGGAGAACCTGCAGAAGATGCTATTCGGCGCGCTGATCATCCTGTTCCTGATCAAGGAACCAGAGGGCCTTGCGCGCCTCTGGCAGCGCTTTCGCGAGCGCGCACGGCTGTGGCCGTTGCGCTACTGAGCGATGCGCACAAGCGGGTTTGCAGTTCCATTTTGTTGGCTTATCACTGGCTTCATCACAAGGAAAATCCGATGTTCAAACGATCATTCGCCAGCAGCCTGGCACTGGCGCTCAGCCTCACCGCCGCAGCCTTTTCCGTCCAGGCGGACAACGAACAATACTTCCCGCTGCAAAGCTATCGTGTCGGTCCTTATGCGGCCGGCGGGACCGGTTTTTTCGGCGGCTTCATCGACTACCTCAAGTACGTCAACGCCAACGGCGGCGTGAATGGCGTCAAGCTGACCTGGAGCGAGTGCGAAACCGAGTACGTGGTGGAAAAAGGCGTCGAGTGCTATGAGCGCCTGAAGAAAGGCTTGAACGGCGCGCCAGCGGCGGCCACCAACCCGTTGTCGGTGGGCATCGCCTATGCCACTTTGGAGCGTTCGACAGCCGACAAACTGCCGCTGATCACCATCAACCACGGTCGCACGGATTCCACCGACGGCAGTGTGTTTCCCTACGTTTTTCCGTTGCAGTTGAACCCGTATTCCGAGGTCTCGGCGATCATCAACTACATCGGCCAGCGCGCTGGCGGGTTGGACAAACTCAAGGGCCTGAAGATCGTCACCTTGTATCACGGCTCGCCCTATGGCAAGGAAACCAACGAGGTCCTGCAAACCCTGGCCGACAAGTACGGCTTTGCGCTGACCTTGCTGGAGGTGCCGCACCCGGGCAACGAGCAACAATCGCAATGGCTGAATATCCGCCGGGAAAAACCCGATTGGGTGATCTTGCGCGGTTGGGGGGTGATGAACCCGGTGGCGCTGAAAACCGCGCAGAAAGTCGGTTTCCCGGCCGACCACATCATTGGCAATATCTGGAGCAATTCCGAGGATGACGCGGCGCCGGCCGGTGCCGCGGCCAAGGGCTTCATCGCCATCACCACTCACCCTTCGGGCACCGATTTTCCGGTTCTGCAGGGCATCAAGCAGCAAGTGGTCGACGCCGGTCATGGCGACTTGGCCGATCCCAAGCGGTTCGGCACCGTGTATTACAACCTCGGCGTGGTCAACGGCATCCTCAACGTTGAGGCGCTACGGATTGCCCAGCAGAAGTTCGGCAAGCAGCCGCTGACCGGTGAGCAGGTGCGTTGGGGGTTCGAGAATCTCAAGCTCGACGACGCCCGACTCAAGGAACTGGGGGCGCTGGGCCTGGTGCAGCCATTGCAGCTGTCGTGCGCGGACCATGAAGGCGGTGGTGCGGTGCGCTTCCAGCAATGGGACGGGACCCAGTGGAAGCTGATCAGCGACTGGGTGCAGGCCGACCGCGCCTTGCTGCGGCCGATCATTGAAGCCTCTTCGCATCAGTACGCCCGGGAAAAAGGCATTACCCCGCGTGATTGCAGCAAGGAATCCTGAGGTATCACGGCGACCCGGACGCTCGCGTCCGGTCGCTCCCTGAAGAGGCGAAAAGCATGACCACGCAAGTGCCGATCCTGCAGATCGACGATATTGAAGTGCTCTACGAACACACCATCCTGGCCGTGCGCAGCGTGTCGCTGACGGTGGCAAAAGGGCAGGTCGTGGTGCTGCTGGGCGCCAACGGCGCGGGTAAGAGCACGACCTTGAAAGCGGCCTCCAACCTGGTGCGCGCCGAACGGGGCGAAGTGGTGCGGGGGCGGATTGTGTACCAGGGAAAGGAGGTGACCCACAGTGCGCCTCACACGCTGGCGGCGAACGGATTGCTGCAAGTGCTGGAGGGCCGGCACTGCTTTGCCCAGTTGACCGTGGAAGAAAATCTCTTGGCCGGCGCCCTGGCGCGCCAGGTTCCGCGGCGCCAGCTTCTGGCCGACCTGGAGTGGGTCTACGCCCATTTTCCCCGTCTGAAACTGCGGCGCAAAAGCCTGGCCGGCTACACCTCGGGTGGCGAGCAACAGATGATCGCGATCGGACGCGCGCTGATGGCCAAGCCGCAACTGGTGTTGCTGGACGAACCGTCGATGGGCCTGGCGCCGCAGATCGTCGAGGAAATCTTCGAAATCGTCCGCCAACTCAATCAGCGCGATGGCGTGAGCTTTTTGATCGCCGAACAGAACATCAACATCGCCCTGCGTCATGCCCACTATGGCTATGTGTTGGAAAGCGGTCGCGTGGTCAGCGAAGGCAGCGCCGAACAACTGGCGACCCGCGACGATCTCCAGGATTTTTATTTGGGCGCGCAAGCGAGAGGGCAGGAAGCTGCCGGGATTGAAGAGCAGCGCTCCCCATAAACGAGCACACCGCCGAGTTGCTATTGTGGCGAGGGAGCTTGCTCCCTCGCCATGGGGGGAATTCAGGTAGACAGGTTGATCACCCGACCATCCTGTGTGCTCAACGTTGAACGACGTTTGTTGACCACCAGCTCACCAAACTTGATCAGCAGCGTGCGCGTGACGTTGCGGCTCAGGCCCAGCAAGCTGGCGGTGTGCACCTGATTGCAATTGGCGTAACGATAGGCGGCACGCAACAGCGCTGCTTCGACCTGCTCATGGAGGTTGCCGTGCTCCTGCTCGAGCAGTTTTTCAAAGGCCTTTTGCAAGAGTGTCTCGGCGCTTTGAGGGGCGCTTTCCTGCGGGTTGTCCTGGCGCTCGATGCGAAAGTTCGACAGGTGCAGGTCCTGTTCGCCGATCACGTTGTTACGGCAAATCAGCAGCGTGTGATGGATGACGTTTTCCAGCTCGCGGATATTCCCCGGCCAGGAGTAGTCGAGCAGTTTGCGCTGCGCCTGGGCGTCCAGCGTTACCTCACCGTGACCCAGCCTGCGGCTGTACTCGGCGATGAAGTGGCGGATCAACGGGAGGATGTCGCCGGGGCGTTCGCGCAAGGGCTTGAGCGCCAGGCTGACGACATTGAGACGGTAGTAGAGATCCTCGCGAAAGTGCCCGGCGTTGATGGCTTTTTCCAGTTGCACATTGGTGGCCGCCAGTACCCGGACATTGATCTTGATGCTCTTGCGCGAGCCCAGGCGGACCACTTCACGCTCTTGCAGCACCCGCAGCAGCTTCACCTGGATCGGCAGCGGCAAATCACCGATTTCATCCAGGAACAGCGTGCCACCGTCGGCCTCCTCGAACCAGCCGGCCTTGGCCGTCAATGCGCCGGTGAAGGCGCCTTTTTCATGGCCGAACAGTTCGGCCTCCACCAGCGTCTCGGAAAACGCCCCGCAGTTGACCGCCACGAACGGCTTGTCGCGGCGGGCGCTGAGGTTGTGTACATGGCGGGCGACCAGCTCCTTGCCGGTGCCGGTCTGGCCAATGATCAACACACTGGCATCACTGGGCGCTACGCGTTGCAGATGCGCCAACAGCGCCCGGGACGTCGGGTCTTCAAAGACTTGGGCCGTGGCGCGAATCGAGGTGGCCAGGCCGGGAGAAGGGGGAAGCGTGAGGAGCTGCATGACGGTGGCCCGTTAATGAGAGTGCAGTGACTGATGGTGAGTGCCAACGCTCCGTGATGGCATCACCGCGCGGAGCCATTGGGCGTAAGGATTAATCTAAATGATCTAAAAACAACAGAACAAATAACTTTAAGTTATTTGCTTAGCGTCTTCGACGACAGTCATGGCACTGGAATGAAGCAACTCTTGCGCATAGCCCTGCGAAAAGCTGTGTCAAATAAAAAACAATCAATAAAAAACTTTATTGACTAAAAATAAATAGCGAGTAATTATTCCCCTGCATCTGCTTTCACGCAGAGTCACTTTTCAGGGGCAACCCGATGAGTCAGAACACCATGCCTTCGTTGGCACGTCTTTACGTCGAGGCGACTGAATCGCCGTCCGACACCTGCAGCGCGCCATTACTCATGCAAGGCTTTCCGGCCGAACCACACCGTCGCGTTACCTGGAGCAACTGGATGCGACCTCCGTTCAATCAATGGGGGTTTCGCAACCTGGCGCGTCTGCGTCCGTCCATTGATGTGCAGGCAGGGGGCGGGCCGATCAGTCGGTTTGAACAGGCTCCTCGGCCGCTGGATGAGCTGCACTTCGACAGCGAGTCGGGTTTGAGCATCAGCGTGATCGAGCATCTGATCGCCAGCCAGACCGACGCCTTTCTGGTGCTGCAAGGCGACACACTGCTGTTTGAACGGTACTTCAACGGCCAGCGTCCCCAGGACCGGCACATCATGTTTTCAGTGACCAAGTCGCTGATCGGCACCCTGGGCGAACAGTTGGTCAGTGAGGGTGTACTGGATCCGACGTTGTCCGCCGCGTATTACGTGCCGGAACTGGTGGGCAGCGCGTTTGGCGATGCCACGGTCAGGCAACTGTTCGACATGGCGGTGGGCATCGATTACAGCGAGGTTTATGAGGATCCGGATTCAGAGAGCTCCCAGTACGGCTACGCCTGTGGTTTCCAGCCAGCTCCGGCGCAGTACGCTCAGTTCGAGTCTTTGTATCAATACCTGCCGTCACTGAAAAAACGCGGCAGCCACGGTGGCTTCTTCCATTATGTGACCGCCACCACCGAAGCCTTGGCCTGGGTGATGGAGCGCGCCAGCGGCAAGGCGTGCGACCGGTTGCTGCAGGATCTATGGAGCCAATTGGGCTGTGAGCGCGACGGCTACTTCATGGCCGATCCCTGGGGGCGTAGCGTTGCCGGTGCCGGTTTCAGTGCGACCTTGCGAGACATGGCGCGCTTCGGTCGCCTGTTGGCCAACGATGGTCGTCAGGATGAACGACAACTGCTGTCGAGCGAGACGATCCCCCGGATCGCCGCCGGTGCCGACCCGGCGATCTATGTCACGTCCCCAGACTTCGCGGCATGGACCCCAGGCGCGTCCTATCGCAGCCAGTGGTACGTCTTCAACGACCACAGCCAGGCACTCATGGCCGGCGGCATTCACGGCCAGTACCTGTTCGTCGACAAACCCTCCGGCGTGGTGATCGTCAAGCAGTCATCGCTGAGCGAGGCCGTCAGCCCGTTCGACGGGGACAGCGTGCGCATGCTGCGTGCCATCGCGGCGGACCTTGCCCGCTGACGTGACCCGATAAAACAAGAGATCCGCGTTCCGTTCACCTGGCCCGGCCAGGTGTTGGCGACGTTTTGCGCCGCCATTCACTGCCCTGTAACAACAATAATCACACAGGAGCTTCAAATGGTTTCCATGACGCGTTTTTCCCGAACGCTCTTAGCGCTTGGGTTACCCCTGACCACCCAGCTTGCATGGGCGGGCTACACCTTCGAGGACGGCAACCTCAAGGGCGAGGTCAACCTCACTGCCGGTGGGGCGGCTGTTTCTACCCGTAATGTCAATTTCGGCGGTGGTCGCGTCGATATGCGCAGCGGTAAGAACGGCGGCACCAAAATCGACTGGCAGGAGTTCTACGTCAAACCCGGCGTCAAGCTGGAGTACGCCGTGCAGCCGGACTTCAGCCTGCTGGCTGGCGGCTCTTTGGTGGGGGCGACCACGTTGGGCGACGGCGATGCGGGTGGCTTCACCCGCCGTTCCGATGGCAAGGTGGACACCGAAGAGCTCTACGGCGGTTTCCGGGCGGGGGAGTGGACAGTCACCGCCGGTCGTCAGAACTACATGATCGGCACCGGTTTCATCGTGATGGATGGCAACCTTGATCAGTTGAAAGACGGCGCCTATTGGCTCGCCCCGCGTACAGCGTTCAAGGATTCCGCAGTGATTGCCTGGGACCATGGCGCCTTGAAGGCTCAAGCGTTCAGCCTGGGGACCGACAGCGACCTTGGCGACTTTCGCATGAGTGGCGCGAACCTGGATTACAACCTCGACGATCAGGTAACGCTGGGGGCTACGGCCATGAAGGTCAAGGCCATGGGCCCCATAAGCCGGGCATCGCCGCGACATCGCGATGGCATGCTGGTGTACAACGTGAGGGCGTTGAATGCCAAGGTCCCGGGCATCCCTGACCTGACCCTGAATGCTGAATATGCCCTGGAGCGAGGCAGTGGAGAAGGCGTGGATTACGATGCCAAGGCTTGGTATGGCCAGGCGGATTACGCCTTCAACACGTTGCCGCTGACCCCGATCATTGGTTACCGCTACGCGAGCTTTTCCGGCGACGGCAATCTCACAGACAACCGCCAGGAGGCGTGGGAGTCCCTGAGCAAGGGGTTCGTCGACTGGAGCACCTGGTTGATCGGCGATGTTGTTGGCAACTACCTGCTGTTCAACAGCAACGAAAACGTCCAGCAGTTTTCACTCAAGACTCACCTCAACGAAGGCCTGACCCTCGGCGCGATTCACTACCAGTTCTGGCTGGATGAGAAAAACTACATGGGCGCAGCCGTCAGTGACCGCCGATTTGCCGACGAGAGCGTAGTCTTCCTCGACTGGGCTGCTTCGAAGTCGCTGAGCACCTCGCTGTCCTACAACTGGGTCAAGCCGATGGCCGCGGCCAAGCAGGTGTTCGGCGACGATAAAAAATTCAGCGCGCTGGAACTCTATTTCACCTACCGCTATTAAGTGCCGCGAGCCTTCGCGGCCGCGCTGGAGTGTTTGATCATGAACAGGCTTTTGCGTAACACCTTGTTGGGTACTGCTGTTTCGATGCTGGTCAGTGGCGCGAGCCTGGCCGAAGAGCGGACGGTGCGGATCTACAACTGGATCGAGTACCTGCCGCCGGAAATCCTGAAGAGCTTCCAGGAGGAAACCGGCATCCGCCCGATCTATGACGTCTTCGACAGTGTCGAGACGCTGGAATCCAAACTGCTGACCGGCAACTCCGGGTATGACGTGGTGTACCCGAGCAGCTCCAACGTCAGTCACCTGATCGCTGCCGGCGCAGTGCAACCCCTGGACCGCAGCCAACTGCCCAACTGGCAGCATCTGGACCCCGAGTTCATGAAGTCCCTGGAGGCCGTCGGTGACGAAGGCAATCGCTATGCAGCGCCGTACCTCTGGGGCACCACGCTGATCGGCTACAACGTCGACAAGGTTCGCCAGGTGCTTGGGGCCGACGTGCAGATGAATACCTGGGACATCCTGTTCAAGGAAGAGAATATGGCCAAGCTGGCCAGTTGCGGTGTCGGTTTGCTTGATGCGGCCAATGAGATCGTACCCATCGCCTTGCACTACGAGGGCCTGGACCCCAATAGCCAGAAGCGCGAAGACTACCAGCAGGCGCAGAAGGCAATGGCCAGGGTTCGTCCCTACATCACCTATTTCAATTCGTCGCGCTACGGCATGGACCTGGCCAACGGTGAGATCTGCGTAGGGGTGGGCTGGTCTGGCGGCGTGGCTTTGGCCAAGCGGTTGGCCGAAGATGCTGGCAAGGGCGTCAAGGTGGAGATGGCGCTGCCCAAGGAGGGTGCGCCGATGTGGTCAGACGTGATGATGGTGCCCACCAACGCCCCTCATGCCACAGAGGCTTACGCGTTCATCAACTACATCCTGCGTCCGGATGTGATTGCCCGGATCAGCAACAAGATCGGTTACCCCAACCCGAACAAGGACGCCACTGCGTTGGTGAACGCCGATATCCGCAACAACCCCGCCATGTATGTGCCGGATGAAGCCCGCAAGACCCTGTTCGCGCTGGAACCGGTGCCGGCCGCCGTGGAACGGATCCGCACCCGCACCTGGACCGCCATCAAGACCCATCGCTGATCAGCGTGGCCCGGCGTCGCGGCGTCGGGCGTTTACTGGCTGGGTGTACTCAGGCGCGCATGCCCTGAAACAGCAGCTCGGTGATACGCCGCACCTGTGTGGAATGTGCCTCGATATCCGGCTGTTCCTGATTGACCAGCCTGAACAGCTGCAAGTGTGAGTAGTCGTTCAGCAGGAAGGCGGCCAGCTCAACGTCGAGGTCGGCGCGCAGCTTGCCGGCCTGCTGCAATTCTCTGATCAAACCGCTGATTTCAGCCCTGAGCGCATCGTTCATGGCGCGATAGCCTTCGGGCAGGCCGTTGTCGCCACCAAACAGAATCAGCGGCAGCAGTTCGCGCCAGAGACTGGGGTGCATGACTTCCAGGGCGTAGCCGGTAAGCAGCCGCTCCAGGTAACACAGCGCTTCGACCGGATCTTCCATTTCCGGGATCTGGCTGCGGGTGTCCGTGAGCGCACGCTGGTCGGCGTCGTGCAGGATCTCGAGGATGATCTCCTGTTTGTTGCCGAAGTACTTGAACACGGTGGGTGCCGATACTCCGGCCTGGCTGGCGATTTGTTCGATGGTGGTGTTCTGGAAACCCTGGCGCTCGAACAATTCCACCGCTGCCTTGCTGATGGCTTGGCGTCGTTCGGCTTTTTGACGTTCACGCAGTCCGCTCACGGGAGGTCCTTGTCATAGAAAGAGGAGGGCGGCGCAATGCGGTAATCCTGTGGGAGCGAGCTTGCTCGCGATAGCGGTCGACCAGTTGACATTGATGTGGCTGACATGACGCCATCGCGAGCAAGCTCGCTCCCACAGGTTTGTGGCATGGCCTACACCTGTGTACTCAAGCAAAATACTTAACTGAGTAAAATTTTTAAAGCAGTTATTTCGACAGTGTCCTTTTTCAAGGGCAGCGTTCCACTGGTCATTGATGTGAAAACGCTCACTGTGTGCCCGGCACTAACCCAAGGTTACGTTGTCAGTATTTGGCGTCTGTAGCGCCGACGATCGGCTCAGATAGCCGCACGTCAGCAACATGACGCACTTTTTTTTGACGCCTTCGGGCAAATAACTCGCGATGGATTGCGCTGGGACCGACTATTCCTTTTGCGGGTTGATTCTCTATGCGCTTTCTACTCGATCCGCGTCATGACATTGATGCTGCCTTGCTCAGCTATCGCCGGGTTTTCTGGTCCTTGGCGCTGTTCAGTGGCGTGATCAATCTGCTGGTTTTGGTGCCGTCGCTCTACATGATGCAGGTGTACGACCGAGTCCTCACCAGCCGTAACGAAACCACCTTGTTCATGCTCACCTTGATCGCCCTGGGCCTGTTCATGTTCAGTGCCCTGATCGAGTGGGTGCGCGGCCAGGTGATGATTCGCATGAGCGCGGGGCTGGACGATGCCCTGGGCGAGCGGATTTTCGACGCCGCTTTCGCCCGCAGCCTGCGCGAGCACAACGCCAACCCGGCCCAGGTACTCAGTGACCTGGCGACGCTGCGGCAGTTGATCACCGGGCAGGGCCTGATCGCCTTGCTCGATGCGCCGTGGTTGCCGATCTTCCTGCTGGTGGCGTTCATCTTTCATCCGTGGTTCGGGGTGCTGACGCTGGTGCTCGCCCTGGTGCTGGTCGGCCTGGCGCTGTGGGGCGAGCTGGCGACCCGGGCGCGCCTGGGGGAGGCCAATCGGCTCGGTGTGCAGTCGTCGATCTATGTGAACAGCACGCTGCACAATGCCGAAGTCATCCAGGCGCTGGGCATGCTCGGGCCGTTGCGCCAGCGCTGGAGTTTGCTGCAACAGCGCATCATTGCCGCCCAGGCCCACGCCAGCGACCGCAGTGCCCGTATCACCTCGACAACCCGTTTCGTGCGCATCTCCGGGCAGTCGCTGGCCCTGGGCCTCGGGGCATTGCTGGTGCTCGAAGGCCAACTGTCGGCGGGCATGATGATTGCGATGTCGCTGCTGCTGGGGCGTGCCCTGGCCCCCGTGGAAATCGCCATCGGCTCGTGGAAGCAATTTAACGCCGGGCGCCAGAGCTATCAGCGCCTGAGCCAGCTCCTGACCCAGCACCCACGCGATCGCCTGCGCATGCCGTTGCCACCGCCCACCGGCGCGGTGCGCCTGGAGCAGCTGTATGTCGGCCCGCCCGGCGCCTCGCAGCCGATCCTGCGGGGCATTAATTTCAGCCTGGCCAAAGGGGATGTGCTTGCCGTTGTTGGCGCCAGTGCCAGTGGCAAGTCGACCCTGGCCAGGGCGCTGGTCGGGGTATGGCCGGCCATGGGCGGGTCGGTGCGCCTGGACGACGCTGAGATCAGCCAGTGGTCCCACGACGCCTTGGGCCCGCACCTCGGCTACTTGCCGCAGGATATCGAGCTGTTCGACGGCAGCGTGGCCGACAACATTGCCCGCTTCGGTGAGCAGGACGCCGACAAGATCATCGCCGCCAGCCGTCACGCCGGTATTCACGAGATGATCCTGCGGTTTCCCAAGGGTTACGACACGCCGTTGGGGCCCGGCGGGCTTGGTTTGTCCGGTGGGCAGAAACAGCGTCTGGGCCTGGCCCGCGCGCTGTATGGGCACCCGACGCTGATCGTCCTCGACGAGCCCAATTCCAATCTTGATGACGCTGGCGAGGCGGCGCTGGTGCAGGCCATCAACGTGCTCAAAGCCGCCGGCAGCACTGTGGTGCTGATTACCCATCGGCCCAGCGTACTGGCGATCGTCGATCACATCCTGGTGCTCAAGGACGGTACCCAACAGGCATTCGGCCCTCGGGACCGGGTGCTCAAGGCGTTGATGCCCGCACCGAGATCGGCCACGGTACGGGAGGCTGGCGAAGATGCGTGATCTGACTCCAGGTGCGCAAACGCACAGCGAACAGGCGATGCGAGTGATCAGCGCCAATACCTTGCCCAGCGCCAGTACCGATGCCGGCGGCGCCGCCCGTTATGGCATGGGCTTCCTGGTCCTGACGTTGGGCGGTTTTCTGCTCTGGGCGTTCCTCGCGCCGCTCGACCAGGGCGTCGTGGGCAGCGGCACCGTGGTGGTGGCGGGCGAGCGCAAGGCTGTGCAGTCATTGGTCGGCGGGGTCGTGGAAAAGCTGCTGGTCAGTGATGGCGACCGCGTCACTCAGGGCCAGTTGCTGGTGCAGCTCAATACCGTGCAGGCGCAGTCGCAACTGGACGTGACCCTGGGCAAGTTGCTCAACGATCGCAGTGTCGAGGCGCGGTTGATCGCCGAGCGCCTGGGCAGCGCCGAGATCCAGTGGCCAGCCGAGCTGCTGGAGCGCGCCGATGAGCCGCGGGTCAAGGCGGCCATGGCTTTGCAGAGCCAGTTGTTTCTGACCCGTCGCGCGGAGCTGGGCAGCCGCTTGCAGATCATCGAACACGAAGCGGCGGCGTTGCAGCAGCAGTTGCTCGGCTATGAAGGCGTCAAGCGTAACTACGACGCACAGATGCGCTTCCAGCAACAGGAACTCGAAGGCCTGCGTGATCTGGCCCGCGAAGGCTACGTTCCGCGCAACAAGCTCTTCGAGGCCGAGCGCAATGCGGCTCAATTGGCCGGGCAGATTGCGTCTGGTGTGGGTGATGTCGGCAGGACTCGCCAGGCGATCAACGAAAGCCGGCTCAAGGCCTTGCAGGCGCAGCAGGAGTTCCGCCGCGATGCCGAAACCCAGCTGAGCGAGGTCTCTGCCGAGGCGTCGGGTTATGCCGATCAGATTCGTGCCTTGCAGTTTGAAGTCGACAACGGCGCGATCCGTGCACCCGTGGCCGGGCAGGTCATGGACCTGAGCATTCATACGGTCGGAGGCGTCGCGCAGGCCGGGCAAACTTTGATGCAGGTGGTGCCACTGGATGCGCCGATGGCGATTACTGCGCGTTTCGAGCCGCTGATGGCCAACAAATTGCGCCCCGGGTTGCCGGTGCATGTGCATTTCACCGCGCTGCAGCGGGTGGATACGCCGACCGTCACCGGTACGGTGACCACGGTATCGGCGGACCAATTGATCGATGAACAGACGCACCAACCGTACTTCTCCGCCAAGGTCGAGATTCCTGCCCAGACCGTTGCTTCGTTGCAGGGCGCCGGGCTGCTGGTGCGCCCCGGCATGCTCGCCGATGTCACGGTGGTGACGGGGGAACGCACCTTGATGAATTACCTGATGAAACCCCTGCGCGAACGCTTGCTTGCGGCTTTCAAAGAGGAATGAGCATGACCGACCGTTGCCGCTATCGCTCTCGTGTACTGCTAGGCCTGTGTACCAGTTGGGCAGCAATCATTCCTGTATGGGCCGCTGAGGAGGGGCTGAGCCTGACCGCTGCCTACGACGCCTCACGCCTCAACGATCCGACTGTGCAATCGGCCGCCCACGCCTTTGAGGCTTCGCGGCATGAGGAGGACATCGGTCGCGGCGGCCTCTACCCGCAAGTGTCGCTGTCCTCGCGCTACGGCTACGGTGGGCGTACCGACGGCGGTGACGACAGTGGCTACGTCAACAGTAACGATTACCAGGCGAACAACGTCACCCTGGCTGCGCAGCAACCGCTCTACGACAAGGGGCGCTGGGCGGCGTATCAAGAGGGCAAGGCCAGGGGGCAATTGGGCAATCAGTTATTCGACGTTGCCGGCCAGACCCTGTACGACCGGGTGGCCAAAGGGTATTTCGACGTCGCCCGGGCCGAGAACGAAATCAAGTTGATCACCCAGCAGAAAGCCGTCATCAACGGGTTGGTCACCCAGAGCAAAAAACTCTATCAGGGAGGCCAGGGCGCGATCACCGATATCGACGAAGCCCAGGCGCGACTCGATCTGGTGGAGGCCCAGGAGGCCGAAGCCCAGGCCCGTCGAGTGGCTGCGCTGCGAGCGTTGTCCGGTCGGGCGAGTGTGCCCATCGATGATATCCAGCCGATGCGCGAGGAGATTGCCGCCGGCAGTCCGATCCCACCGGAGCAGGATTTGCCCTACTGGACGGCGATCGCCCGTGAGGCTAGCCCGGAACTGGCGGCGCGGCTGGCGGCGGTGAGAGTCGCCGAGGCGCAGGCCGACAGCCAGCGCGCCGGGCATTACCCGACCCTGTCGCTGACCACGCAACTGACCCGCCGGGAAACCCGCCAGTACCAGGAGCTCGACCCGCGCCAGGACACCTACTACGTGGGGGTTCAGTTGGATATTCCGTTGTACCGTGGCGGCGCGGTACGCGCTTCCGTGGCCAAGGCCGAAGCGCAACTGGCCGGTGCCCAGTCCGACTATGACGTGCAGCGGCAACAATTGGCCGAGGATATCGAAGCCGATTACCTGGGGGTGGTGGCCGGGTTCACCAAGAGCAAGGCGATGCAGCGTGCGGTGGAGTCCAATCAGCGGGCACTGACCTCCACGGAAAAAGGCTTCCAGGGCGGCGTGCGCTCCACGGTGGATATTCTTGATGCGCAGCAACGGCTATTCCAGGCCCGTCGAGACCTGCTCAACACCAAACTCGACATGCTGCAAAGCTATGTGAGCCTGCACACCCACACCGGCCAGATGAACCGCGCGGTCCTGGAGCGGGTGCAAAGCCTGTTTTGAACAACCCGGGATGCCCACCAAAGCTTAAGATCTCAGCCTACTGCCTGTGGTGAACTTCGAGTTTTGAGGCACAGCCAATCCCCTGTGGGAGCGAGCCTGCTCGCGATAGCGGTGGGTCGCTCAGCATCCATGCTGAATGACTCGCCCCATCAGATCAGGCGGTGAAGTCGCTGGCATGCAGCTCCTTGACGCCCACCAGTTCGAATTCGAACTCGGGGGTGGCGTCGGCGTTGGTGCTGCCGTAGACGATGCCATCGACAAAGCGCAGTTGGCCGGTGGCGTTGGTGGGGTCGAAGGCGTTGCTGCCGATGAACGTGAAGGCGTCGACCGTGGCGGTCAGCGGGTTGGCGTCCAGGCCGGTGAGATCAAGGTGATCGCCCTCGGTGGTCTTGAAGCCGTTGATCACATCGCGCAAAGCACCGACGCCCATGTCCGACAACGCGCCGAACGCATAGGTGTCGGCGCCCGTGCCACCGGTGAGGTTGTCGGTGCCTGCGCCGCCAATCAGTCGATCATCGCCCGAACCACCCACCAGCGTATCGTTGCCCGCGCCACCGTTCAGAACGTTCGCCGCGCTATTTCCCGACAGCGTGTCGGCGTAGGCGCCTCCCGTGAGGTTCTCGATGAATTTCAGGGTGTCGAGCCCGGACTCCACGGTGTTCTGTTGCGCAGAGGTCGAGAGGTTCACGGTAACGCCGGCCAGGGCCCGTTCAAACGAGACCGTGTCATTGCCGTCGCGCCCATCCAGCACGTTGTTGCCGGCGCCGGCGAACAGCGTGTTGTCCAGGGCGTTGCCCGTGCCATTGGCGGCGCCCGTGCTGTCGATATACAAATTCTCGACGTTGTTGCCCAGGGTATAGGCCGCCAAGCTGCTGTGGACACTGTCGATGCCGCCAGGCACCGTGTTGCTGTTGGTCTCGATCACGGCGTCGTCGGCGTTGTCGACATAGTAAGTGTCGTTGCCATCGCCACCGCTCATGCTGTCGACCCCGGCGGCGCCATCGATCACGTTATTGGCGGCGTTGCCGGTGATGAAGTTGCGCCGCTCATTGCCAGTGCCGTCGATCTCCGACACCCCGGTGAGCACCAGGTTTTCGAGATTGGCGCCCAGGGTCCAACTGACCGACGCTTGCACCGTATCGACCTGAGCGGTCGAGGTGTTGCTTTCCACCACGCTGTCGAACGCGTTGTCGACCACATAGATATCGTTGCCATCGCCACCGGTCAGGGTGTCGGCACCCAGGTCGCCATCCAGGGTGTCGTTACCCGAGCTGCCGACCAGGGTATCGTCCTGGTCGGTGCCGGCAATCATTCCACCTTGGTTCTGCGCGTTGTCGAAAATGTCCTGCACGCTGTTGTTGTCGTTGGGGTTGCCCTGGAAGCCAAGATCATCGGCGATGTAGTCGGCCAGGCGCTGGCCGACGATTTCCGCCGATTCCTCGTGCAAGTGCCAGACGTCATCGGGGTACACCAGCGGATCGACTTCGTAGCGCAAGGGCAGGTCGGTGTAGTCCACCGCCAGTTTGACGTCGGCGCGTTCGGCGGCCATGGCCTCCTGGGCGGCGCGGACGTAGCCGACACCCTCGACGATGGAGGCGATTTTCTCCTCCGAATAGCCCCGGGCACGGGCGGCATCCTCCTCGTAGTGACCGGTTTCCATCAGGTACACGCTGAAATTGCCGAACTGGGCGTGCAGGTAATCAAACACCTTCAGGGTCGCGGCCTTGTAGGCCGCTGCCGCCGCCACTTTGTCCGTGGACCGGGCGATCTCCTGGGCGGCTTCCTCGCCCTGGCCCCAAATGATGCCCATGGTGACGTTATCGATCGATTGCAGCTCGGTGAGTTGTTCGCGCAACAGCGTCACGGCCCGCAACAGCGCAGGTCCCGGTTGGTTGGTGTCGGTCAACCACCAGCACAATTTGAGCTCATCGGGTCCCAGGGTGGACAGGCCGTTGACCGTGCTGCCGCCCACCGCGATGTCGATGCCATTGCCGTCGGCATCGGTGAACTGGCTGCGCACGTCATAGGTGGTGTACCGGTCCAGGTCATTGACCAGCATGGAGGTGCCGGACTGGTCGTCATCTTCGGTCATGCGCAGCAGGCGCGCATTGGATTGGCCAAGGGTCGGCATGTAGAGGATGTCTTGCTGGGCACGTTCGCCAAACACGAAATCACTGGCGGTCAGGGTGTTGAGGTAGTTGCCGCTGAGGGCGATTTCAAAACGATTGCCCTCGGCGTCGGCCTCGGCGGATTTGATGTAGGTCTTGTCGCCAGCCGCGTTCAGGGTCATGTACAGCGTGCCATTGCTGCCATCGCCAAGGCCGAGAAAACCCAGTCCTGAAACGTCGATTTTGTCGACGCCTGCGGTGAAGTCATAGATCGTGTCGGTGGCCGTCACGCCACCCGTGTCGTAGTCGCGATAGCTGTCGAGGACGTTGGTGTAGCGGAAGGTGTCGGCACCGTCGCCGCCGTACAGCGAGTCGCGTCCGGCGCCGCCGTCGACGATGTCCGTGCCGGTGCCGGCCTTGATCGTGTCGTTGCCAGCGAGGCCGAGGATCAGGTCCGCGCCGGCCGTGCCGTTGAGGGTTTCGGCGTTGTTAGTGCCGGTGATGGTGTTGGCGGGCGCATCGGCCACGGTCAGGGCGAAGCTGTCGCTGACCGAAGCGCCTGAAGGATCGGTGGCCTTGACCAGGACGTTGTAGTTGCCGGACGCGGTGCTGGTGGGGGTACCGGTGAAGGTCAGGTTGCTGGCATTGAAGCTCAGCCAGGCGGGCAGGGCGCTGCCATCGGCCAGGGTTGCGGTGTAGGTCAGTACATCCTGGTTGGCATCGGTGAAGCTGTCGTGGGTCACGGTGTAGCTGAACGGCGTGCTTTCGGTGGCATTCTGGTCGAGGAGCGGGATGGCCACGACCGGTGCCACATTGCTGGGCGTGTTCTGGTCGGCGAAGACAAAATGACTGGCCGTCAGGCTGCTCACCAGGTTGCCCGCCAGCGATACCTCGAAGCGGTTGCCGTTGGCGTCCACCGTGAGGTCCTTGAGGTAGGTGCGGTTGGTGGAGGCGCTGTAGGTCACTTGCAGTGTGCCGTTCAGGCCATTGCCCAGGCCGGTGTAGCCGAGCGCCGAGACGTCGATTTTGTCGGCGGCCACATCGAAATCGAGGATCTGGTCACTGGCGCTGGTGGAGCTGGTGCGGTAGCTGTCGAGCTTGGAGGCGTAGCGAAACACATCGGCACCCGCACCGCCGGTGAGTTTGTCCACGCCAGTACCCCCCACCAGGATGTCGTTGCCGGCGGCGCCATTGAGGGTGTCGTTACCGGCGCCGCCAAACAGCTGCTCGTTGGCCGCGGTGCCGGTCAGCGTGTCGTTGTTTGGTGTGCCGTTGATCACGGTGGGGGCGGTGGGCACGTCCTGCACCGCGAGGGTAAAGCTGTCGCTGACGGTGGCGTTGCTGCCGTCGGTCGCGGTGACCTGTATGGAGTAAGTACCCGACGCAGTGTCGCTGGGGGTGCCGCTGAACGTACGGGTGGCCGCATCGAAAACCAGCCAACTGGGCAGGGCGCTGCCATTGGCCAGCTTGGCGGTGTAGCTGAGGCTGTCGTTATCCGGGTCGGTAAAGCTGGTGGCCGGCACCACGTAGCTGAACGGGGTGTTTTCGGTCGCGTTCTGGTCCAGCAACGGCGTGGCCAGTACCGGTGCCTGGTTGGTTGGCGAGGAGGTGGCGAAGACAAAATTGGCGTTGGTCAGCGTGTTGAGGTAGTTGCCGTCCAATGCCACTTCGAAGCGGTTGCCATTGGCGTCGGCGTCCAGGGACTTGATGTAGGTCTTGGTGCCGGCACTGTTGAGTACCAGGTACACGGTGTTGTTCCTGCCATCCCCCAGGCCAGTGAAGCCCATGGCTGAAAGGTCGATTTTGTCGGCGGAGATATTGAAGTCGGTGATCACGTCGCCAAGATTGGCGCCGCCGGTGTTGTAGTTGCGGTAACTGTCCAGGCGGTTGGAAAACACAAAGGTGTCCGCCCCGGTGCCACCGGTAAGGGTATCCATGCCGGCGCCGCCGTCGAGTTTGTCGTCGCCCGCGCCGCCACTGAGGCTGTCGTTGCCCGCCAGGCCGAGCAGGGTGTCAGCGGCATCGCTACCCGACAGCGAGTCGCTGGCGCTGGTGCCGGTGATCACACGATTGAAGATGAAGTTGCTGGCGGTCAGGGTGCTGGCCAGGTTGCCCGAAAGGATCAGTTCGAAGCGATTGCCGCTGGCATCGGCGTCGTAGTCCTTGATGTAGGTGCGGTTGCTGCTGGCGTTGTAGCTGACTTGCAGGGTGCCGCCACGGCCATTGCCCAGGCCGGTGAAACCGAGGCCGGCGAGGTCGATCTTGTCCTGGGTGACATCGAAGTCGGTGATGGTGTCATCGAAACTTGAGGTGGCGTTCCGGTAACTGTCGGATTGAGCGACGAACCGGAACGTATCGGCGCCCGTGCCGCCAGTGAGTTTGTCGAGGCCTGCACCACCCACCAGAATATCGACACCGGCTCCGCCATTGATGGTGTCGTTGCCGGCGCCGCCGTAGAAAATCTCGCTGGCGGCGCTGCCCAGCAGGGTGTCGTTGCCCGCCGTGCCTTGCACGGTGGTCATCGGCACGGTGGCGCTGACATAGCTGCCGTCGCCATAGACCAGCGTGGCGCCCTTGCTGGTGTGGCTGATGGTGTTGGCAATGATCGCGTTGCGATCAGTGCCGTCTTCGTTGCGTTCGGCGACACCGTAGGTCGACAGGTCGCTGCCGCTGATGACGTTGCCCTGGATCGTGTTATCGCTGCCGTTGAAGTACTTGCCGGACACCCCCAGGGTGTCATCGTAGGACTGGATGATGATTTCCGGTACCGGTGCGCCCAGGGAATTGTTGTTGAGTGTGTTATCGATGATCTCGACGTGGTTACTGCCGTAGATGCGGATCCCGGCGCTGGTGTTGTCGTGAATGTCGACGCCGCTGACGGTCACTTCGCTGGACAGCTTGATCAGCACCCCTTCGGCGCCGTTGCCGTACACCTCGCCACCGGTGATGGTGATGTTGCTGGGCGAGGGAATGTCCTCGCTGCCACGCTGCACCACGATGCCATTGCCGCCATTGTCGTAGGCGACGTTATTGGTCATGGTGAAATCGTGGGTGCTGGTGACGACGTTGAAACCGTGACGGTCGTTGTCGTAGGCGATGTTGTTTTCGAAGGTGCTGTCACTGAGGAAGTCGGCAACGAAGCCATCCAGGCCGTTGCCGTGGGCCACGCTGTTCTTGATGACCATGTTGACGGTTTGCTCATGGGGGTCGAAACCGTACCCGGAGCAGTCCTTGATCTCGACGCTGTCGAGGGTGACGTTGGAGTCGTAGCCCTCTTCGCCAGGGATATAGCCGTTGAACCAGCCGTCGATCTTGCCTGTGGTGTTGTCACGGTTGCCGTCGATGGTGAGGTTGCTGACTCCGAAGTCGTGGGTTTCCTCGCCATAGGCGGAGCGGATGATCCCGGTGATTTTGGTGTCGGAGCCGTCCGCCACCTTGACCGTGGTTTCGCCCATGCCGTCGCCGTACAGGTAGACGTTGCTTTTAAGCATCAAACAGCCGTCGGAGGGTTCCTCGCCTGCCGAAACGATATAAGTTCCGGTCGGCATGTACACCTGACCTCCACCTGCCGCGGCCGCCGCATCAATCGCACTTTGTATCGCCGCCGTGTCATCGGTGATGCCATCTCCTTTGGCGCCAAAATATTGTACGTTGAAAATCATGAGCTTATCTCCGTATCTGGCTAGAACCGCGCTAGATGCCAATATTCCATCGGCAGCCACCGTGTTATGACCCAGCGGAGCGCAAAAGTTGTGACCGAATATCGGTGAAGTGTCAAAAAAACGGAGTAACTGATCAACGGTTGTGAGGTGTTTCAAAAAAGTAACGTTATGTTGACGGTTTCAGCGGCGTAATCCTGTGGGAGATTCTATGTTGCAGGGGAACCCTGCAACCCTGAATTTGGTTGGTATTCGCTCTGATTTTTCATCAGGGCGAATGCTACCCGACACAACTTGCGAGCGAGGATAACCAAGGCCTGAGTTCTGGCCAGGCCTCGTGCCAAGAAGGCCTCATAGTAAGGTTTCCAGGCAGGAGACCGACAGGCCGCCATCGCGGCGTTGTGCGCCAAGCGTCGTAGCTCCCCGTCCCCTTTTTTGCTCAAGTGACGAGGACTGTGCTTCTTCCCTGAATCTTTTGGACGCAAATCCATCCCCAAGAAAGCAATGAATGCATCGCCACTGACGAAGTGACCGCGCATGAATGCGGTCGCCAAGCCAATGGCCGTCAGTTCACCAATCCCTTCAATGGCTTTGCAGCGGTTGATGTTTTCAGTGATCCCTGCCGCTTGGCTGGCCTCACGCATTAGTTTCTGAATGGCCTGATCGGACTCTTTGAAGACCTCCAACTGCCGGGCCAAGATGTCCTTCAGACGCGGTTCGTTCGAAAAGCTCAGCACGATGCTGACGCGGGCCTTGATGAGTGCCGCACGTTTTCTAAGCAGGCTTTTTAACACTTTGTAGGCTTCTGGAGGTGGGCTCCAGATACGCAGCCTTGCTTGTTCGTTCGTTAGATAACGAGCCAGCAAACGCGCATCACAAGGATCAGTTTTAGCCCGCAGACCAATACTTTCACGGTAATGAGCCACCCGATAAGGATCCACAACGTAAACATGAAACCCCATTCCATGGGCCAGCTCAGCTGTGTCCAGGTGATAAAAACTGGTGGCTTCCAGCGCAATCGAGCTTTGGGCTGGTAGTGTTTTGAGCCACCGGCCAAGAGCGTCTCGATTGTTGTCGATGGCTTGAGTGATTTTCAGGTCTTCGCGGTAAACGACGATTTCGGCCTTCGCTACATCGATACCAATAACCGTTGGTGAGTTAAGGATTGTCATGACGAATCCTCGGAGCTAGGGTTTAGGTGCTTGTCGGGGTCTACCTTTGCGCTGGCTTGCCTCTATCGTCGGTTTTACCGATGAATTCCTTATCGGCGCTTTAGGTAGAAAGGGCGGAACGAGAAGTCTCCCACGGTCCGTACTGGCTAGAGTCGGAATCGAGCTTTTAGTCCCGCCCACCCCTTCAAGTCTAAACATACAAGCGAGCTTATACCGGACACATGCTTTCCTTGATTGGCATCAACCCCCTCGTACCGCCCGCGCGATAACCTCGAATAAACCGCCGCCCGGTCAAGCCGGGTGGCCGAGGAGTCCCATGAGCTATCCGCTGTTTCTGACATTGCACCTGTTCGCCGCACTGGTGTTCATCGGCACGGTGTTTTTCGAGGTGCTGTTCCTCGAGAGCATCCGTAAACAACTGCCCGCCAAGGTCATGGTGCTGCTGGAGCAAGGCATCAGCCAACGCGCGCGCCAGTTGATGCCGTGGGTGCTGCTGGTGCTGTTCGGCGCCGGTGGCGCCATGGTCTGGCTGCGCTATTGGCCGTTGCTGTCGTCGCCATTGCAATCATCCTTCGGTTTGCTGCTGGGGCTGAAGATCCTGCTGGCGGGCAGTGTGCTGGGACATTTTCTCTGGGCCATGTGGTTGTTCAGAAGCGCCCGCATGAACGCCCGTTACGTGCACATCATCCATACCAGTGTGTTTCTCCATATGGTGGCGATTGTGTTGCTGGCCAAGGGCATGTTCTACGTCACGTGGTGAGCGATAGCGGCGTGGTTCCAAGGCGCTTGATACAGGTCAAGGAGCCCCGGCGGATAACGTCGGACACTGTCGCCGTGCTGCCACTCGGAGATTGTCATGTTCGACCTGTTTCAAACCCTCGGAGAGCGACCTGCGGGAAGTGCCCCGGCGGTGGCTGATGCCGATTGCCCGGTCGGCACGCGAAAATTCCATGGTGGTATCGGCTCGCTCGACCTGCTGCGCGGATTGCGTGACAGCCGCCAGACGCGGCGCCCTCTGTCCCTTTCGGTGCATCTGCCTTCGCGTTTGAGACTGGCGTCGTGTTCGCCATTGGCCAGCGTTTGTCGGTGCGGGGAAATCGAGGGCTATCTGCAACGCCTGACGTATGAGATGGGCCTGGTCGGCTGCCATCTGGGGCCGGGGCGGCGGGTCGAACAGTTTTGCCTGACCGGTGGCACCCCAGTGATCGCTCATTTGCAGAAGCTGATGAGTGATCTGCGCAAACGCTTCGACTTCTGCGAATACGACAGCGGCGATCACAGCATCGAAGTGGATCTGCACCACACCGACTGGTCGACCATGGGTCTGATTCGGGACCAGGGTTTCACCCATGTCAGCATTGGTGTGCCGGACATCGGCGCTGACAGTGATTTGTCGGTCGATTGCTATCAGAACCCGGCCCCGATTCATTCGCTGATCGATGCGGCGCGGACCTTTGGTTTTCGCTCGATCAACATTGACCTTGGCTACGGCCATGCCTGGCAGACGCCCCACAGTTTCGCCCTGAAGCTGGCCACGCTGATCGAGCTGGAGCCCGATCGGCTGTACGTTTTCGACTATGCCCGCGCGCCTTATCGTTACCGCTCGAAAAACGCTGGGGTGGCCGGCGCTTTTTGCAGCCAGGCCGACAAGGAGGCCATGCGGCGGATTTGCTGCGAGCAACTGCTCGGCGCGGGTTATCACTACATCGGCCTGGGGCAGTTCGTCAGGGCCGACGATGACCTGGCGGTTGCCCAGGAGCACGGTCGCCTGCATCGCAATTGCCAGGGTTTTACCCGCCACGGTTGCTGCGATCACGTGGGGTTTGGCTTGTCGGCCGTCACCCAGATCGAACATTTGTACGTGCAGAACACTGACGATCTGCTGCAGTACTGTCAGCAGCTGGACGCCGGGCAGTTGCCGGTGTGTCGTGGCTGGCGCTGCGAGGCGCAGGATCAGGTCAGTGCGACCGTGATCGAACAGCTTTCCTGCGACCTGGAGCTGGATATCCCGGCCATCGAGGCGCGTTTTGGCTTGCAGTTTCGCGAACACTTCGCGTCGATCTGGCCGTTGCTGGAGATGTTGCACGACAAGGGCTTGATTGAACTGTCGAGCCGTTTCATCGGCATCCTGCCCGCTGGGCGCCTGACTGTGGACGCGATCTGCAATCTGTTCGATCCCACGTTGGATGACGCAGGCCCACATACTTTTGAAAAGTTGAATCCTTCATGAATGCTGTATCCGGTTTCAATCGTGCCCTGGTGGAAAAATACGACCGCCCGGGGCCGCGCTACACCTCTTATCCCACGGCCCCGCAGTTTCACCAGGCGTTTGCCATGGACGAATACCGCCACGCTGCCCAGCGCAGCAACCAGGCGGCAGTGCCCAAGCCGTTATCGGTGTACATCCATATCCCGTTCTGCCAGAGCCTCTGCTATTACTGCGCGTGCAATAAAATCATCACGCGCAAGACCCATCGCGCCGCCGAATACCTGACGTACCTCAAGCGCGAGATTGCCCAGCAGGCCACCTTGTTCGACCGCTCGCGCAAACTGACCCAACTGCACTTGGGAGGAGGTACACCGACTTACCTGACCCATGAACAATTGGCTGATCTGATGGACTGCCTGCACCAATCGTTCGACATGGACGACAGCGACGAGCATGAGTTTTCCATCGAGGTCGATCCTCGGACCATCGATGGGCAACAGATCCAAGGCCTGCGCCAGTTGGGGTTCAACCGCCTGAGTTTCGGCGTCCAGGATTTCGACGCCCAGGTGCAGGTGGCGGTCAATCGAGTACAAAGCGAAGCACAGGTGGCCGAGCTGGTGACGGCGGCCCGCCTGGCGCGCTTCAAGTCTGTCAGTGTGGACCTGATTTATGGCTTGCCACTGCAAACCATCGCCAGTTTCGATGTCACCTTGAGCAAGATCATCGCACTGCGACCCGACCGCATTGCCGCCTACAGCTATGCGCATCTGCCACAACGGGTGAGGGCGCAGCGGATGATCCGCCCCGAAGACATGCCGCCGCCGGAACGCAAGCTGGAGCTGCTCGAGCTGACCATCAATCGCCTCACCGAAGCCGGTTATGTCTACATTGGCATGGACCATTTCGCCTTGCCGGACGATGAGCTGGTGCGCGCCCGCGCCCAGGGCACGTTGCAGCGTAACTTCCAGGGCTATTCCACTCACGCCGACTGCGATTTGATTGGCCTGGGCGTGTCCTCGATCGGCAAGGTCGGCGATAGCTACAACCAGAACGTCAAGGAGCTATCCCAGTATTACGCCCGTCTGGATCAAGGCTTGCTACCGGTGCAGCGCGGCTATCGCCTGAGCGACGATGACCGCTTGCGGCGCGAGGTCATCAGCGAGCTGATGTGCCATGGACGGGTAGAGTTCGGCCAGATCGAGGCCGAGCACGGCATTCGTTTTACCGAGTATTTCGCCGATGCGCTGGAGCGGCTCCGCGAGCAGGTTCGCGACGGCCTGCTGGACATCACCGATCAAGCGCTGGTGCTGCTGCCCCAAGGGCAATTGATGATGCGCAGCGTCGCCATGGCTTTTGACGCGTATCTGGAGGTCGACAAGACGGTCCAGTATTCACGTACGGTCTGACGACGCAGGTAAGAAAGAGCAGGGGGCATCGGGCTGCCCTCGTCACAAGGGCTGGTGTTCGTCCCGATTCCCAGGTTCGCTAGGATCTTTCGCTGCCCGGGGTTCCAGAGATCGGGATCAAGTCGCGGATCGCATAGAAGCCTTGTACCAGGCGCTTCTTGGCCCGGTACTCGCACAGCAGCAGCAAGGTATCGGGCAACTGGGAGATCGACGAAGAGTGTTTGACCACCATTGTTTTACCTCCCGAGCGTAGGCGTACAAGTGCCCCTGGTTCGAATGTGCCCATCTGCAGTCACCTCACAGTCACTTTGTTTGTGCGTTCTACCCAACCTCCGCCCAGGGCCTTGTACAGGTTGACCTCGGCCAGCAACTGCGACAGCCGGTCGACGATCAGGGTTTGTCGGGCGCTGAACAGCGAGCGTTGGGCATCCAGGAACGTCAGGCTGCTATCCACGCCAATGCGATAGCGTCGTTCCGCCAAGCGGTAGTAGTCCTGGTTGGCCTGGACCAGATCGCGTTGGGCGATCAATTGGTCTTTATAGGTCTTGCGCGCCGCCAAGCCATCGGACACTTCCTGGAAGGCGGTCTGGATGGCTTTCTCGTATTGCGACACGCGGATGTCTTTCTGGATCTTCGAATAATTGAGGCTCGCCCGAAGGCTGCCGGCATTGAAAATCGGCAGGTTGATCTGCGGTTGGAACGTCCAACTGCCCGAACCACCCTTGAACAACCCGGACAGTTCGCTGCTCGAACTGCCGGCATTGGCGGTCAGGCTGATGCTCGGAAAGAATGCGGCACGGGCCGCACCGATGTTGGCATTGGCCGATTGCAGCAGGTACTCGGCCTCAAGAATGTCCGGCCGCCGTTGCAACAAGTCCGAAGGCAAGCCTGCGGGCACTTCGCTGAGCAAGTCGGACGCCAGTGGGCGGCCGGGCAGCTCATCGGCGACCGACGTGCCCACCAGCAACGTCAGGTTGTTGAGGTCCTGGGCGACCTGGCGCTGGAATTTGGCCAAGCTGGCCTTGGCGCTTTCCACCGAAGTGCGCGATTGGCTCAAGTCCAGCGCCGAGGCGGTGCCGACCTGATTACTGCGCTCGGTCAGGCGCAGGCTTTGCTCGTAGGACTGTAGGGTGTCGTGGGTCAGCGCCAACAGTTCCTGATCGGCACGCCAGGTCAGGTAGGCGCTGGCCACGCTGGCCACCAGACTCAATTGGGTGCTGCGACGGGCTTCTTCGCTGGACAGGTAGACCAGCGAGGCCTCGTCGCTGAGGCTGCGTATTCGCCCGAACAAGTCCAGCTCATAGGCACTGATTCCCAATGTTGCCGAATACGAGCGGCTAATGCCGGGGGCGCCGGTTCCCGTCAGGTCGGCCGGCAGTCGCTGGCGCGTACCAGTGCCATTGGCACTGACCGCCGGGAAAAGGTCCGCTCGCTGAATCCGATATTGCGCCTGGTAAGCCTCGACGTTCAGGGCCGCCACCCGCAAATCGCGGTTGTTGAGCAGTGCACCTTCGATAAGTTGCTGCAGCACTGGATCCTGGAACAAGTCGCGCCAACCCTGCTCGGCCGCGATAGGACCTGACAGGGCTGGGGCATAGGCAGACGTCTGTGGGTATTGTCCAGCTATCGGTGCAACGGGGCGTTGGTAGTCCGGGATAAGCGAACAACCACCGAGCATGAATGCCGCGGCCGCCAGGGGGCTCAAGAGTCTACGCATTGACCTGCCTCATCGTGGTACCCGTTCAGGTCCCGCAGGCGCGGGCAGGCGGGTTCTGTTGGGTCCGCGCTCACCCGCCGCGCGTCGTCATGATCCGATCATCCATTTCGCCAGCCCATGTCGCCCGCTGACGCCCAGCTTGGCGGCGGCACGTTTGAGATAGGTTTCGATGGAGCTGTTCTTGACCCTGAGCTTTTCTGCGATCTCCGGTACGGTGCCTCCGGCCAGCAACCCCAGGCACACTTCTTTTTCCCGCACCGAAAGGGTCACGTCGCACGGGCTCAGCCGCTCATGGAAATCGCGCTGCAACTGAGTCTGGTCAACGGCATTGAGTAACTGGCTCGTGGCGTTGCCAGGGGTTTTGAAGCAAGACTGCCGATTGAGGTGCGCATGGCGCTCCGCCAGAGGCAGCAGTGTCTCGGAAAGGTATTTCAAAAAGGACAGTTCCCGGAGGGAAAAGTCGCGTTGTACCTGAGGGCGATGCAACGAGATCACACAACGACGATTGGCCTTGCGGGAAATCAGATTGCATTGATGGGATGTGCCGAGGCAGGTGTTGCCTTTTTCGTCCTTCATCCGGGCGTTCAGATGAATCAGCAGGGCGTCATCCACCTCCAGCACTCTTTTCACCAAAGGGTGATCGTTGCGCTGTACCGCGCTGGTAGGGCAGGCGGATTGCATTTGCGCGTATTTCTCTAAACCCACATGCCCTAACAGCTGGACATCGAGGACGTTCGATTGGGTATCGTCGACTGTCCATTCACTCAATTCGAGTCGACTGACAGACACCGATGTTTCGATCATCTGGTGCATGTTGGTCAAGAAACTCTCGTGCCCGACACTTGAAATCAGCTTTCCTAGCTCTACGTAGAGGTGCGATTTCTCCGCGCCCTCAATATACGCATGTCGATTCATTATGCTTATCCTGCATACTGCGAAAAAGCTCTGCATCTCAGTGATCGTTGACGGAAGAAAATCCGACCGCTTCTCAAAATGCTGAAGCCTCTTCTGGATTTGATACCTGGGGTCAAATATCACCTGTGAATCCATTCACAAACAACGGTTCAGCGGGTAGGGCTATTAAGCGTTCCAGCGTAGGAAAAGTCTGTAAGGGAAAACAGGGACATTCCTGGACAGTAGGGTGGCGCCGTTTCGTTAGGCTCCTGGCAAAAAGTACACATTTGGAGAAAGGCTTTTCTTCGGGCAGTGATTGCGACGAAGGACGGGCCTTAAGCTGTTTTTTGTAAAATATTTATTTAAATCAGTGGCTTGGGTTCTGTTTGTGCTCCTTTGAGGGCATTCGTTATCTGTTTTTTGACGATCTTGCGTGTGGGAATTCTCTGGTAGAAATGTCAGAAATTCAGATTCCGATTATGGCGAATTATTCTGATTTCTCGATTCTCCTCCATGAAAGTGTCGTTTTCTGTCTGTGTAGGAGTCGCTTTTCGTCATTGACTCATCCGGAGTTCGCCCGGCCAAGACACGCTGGCGCGTCATGGCCAGACCGGTTGCCCTTGACGGCTTATGCGCAAGGCTTGAACGACAGGATGTCGATGTTCTTTTTACGCAGGCTGCTTTGCGGGGTCAGGCGGAAATACCATTCCCGAAGCCAGCAGGCGAGTGTCGACTCGGCCTGTTCGATGCCGCTCATGAAGCGAGCGGCATTGACGATCCCATTGGCCCGGGGGTGGCGATACGCCTGGTAGTCTGCCAGTGCGGTGCGCAGGTCCTGGGTGTGCGCCAGGCGATTGCCCAGCACCACCGCATCCTCGATCGCCTGCGCCGCGCCCTGGCCGAGGCTGGGCAGCATGGGATGAGCCGCATCACCCAACAGCACCACATGGCCGTCACAGAATTGCTCCACGGGATGGCGATCCCGGGCGTGCATTTTCAATATGACACTCTCGGGTGTCGCCTCGATGGCCGCCATGACTTCCGGCGCCCAGCCGCTGTAGGCACTGAGCACTTCCTGCTTGCTGATGTTCAAGGCTGCATCCGCCGCGTTCGCGTGGTTGCAGGTTCCCCACCAATACGCCTGGCCGTCCCCCACATCGCAGAGCCCGAAACGCTTGCCACGCCCCCAATAGTGCGCGACATAGCCGTCGGTCATGACTGGATGGCTGAAGGGCGTCACCGCCAGCCAGGCGACATAACCCGATGGGCGGGTGGGCGTTTCACCGAGCATCTGCTGGCGGATCACCGAGTTCAGGCCATCGGCGCCGATCAGCAGGTCAGCCTCCTGGCTGCTGCCATCTTCGAACTGCACCACCACGCCATCCGGGCGATGGATATAACCCACGCAACGCAATCCGGTCGTCAGGGTGTCGGGCGTGAGTTGCTGCGCCAGGGCACGCAGCAGCAGGGGACGCTGGATATTCACGTTGGGGTAGCCCAACTGTTCGCCGATCTCGTGGATAGGCATGCTGGTGATGGGATCGCCGTTTTGTTTCTTGAAGAAAAACTGGCGGATCACCTGGCCTGCCTGCTCCACCGGAACATGGGCGTCGATCGAATGCAGCGCCGCCATGGCATTGGCCATGATCGACAAGCCGGTGCCGCCGGTACGCAGCGTCTGGGCCGCTTCGAAGACCTTGACCTGCCAGCCTGCTCGCTGCAGCGCGATGGCGGCGGTCAGGCCGCCGATCCCGGCGCCAGCCACAATGGCTTTTCTGGGTTCTGTCATGTTGTTTCACCTGTTTCTGGCCCGGAACGACCGGGCATATGAGTCTGGCGGGGCAGCCAATCCTGCCCCGTGACCAGTCGGTAACGGTTATGCGAATGCCGGCATGGCTCCGGCATTCCTGGCCCGGGCCGCGTCCATTCGTGACTCGATGAATTGGCCCACTCGCTCGATATGAGGTTCGCGCATCATGGTCAAATGGTCGCCCTCTACGGCGACTCGCTGCACCTGGGGCGCAATCGAGCGCCAGCCACGGTAGGGGTCGCGAAAGGCCGTACCCACCAGTTCATGGGGCGCTTGCAGCACATCGGGCAGTTCGACATCCGCCGCGAACAACGTGATCGGCAAGTCCAGGGGCGGGAAGCGATAGTCCAGCAAACCTTGCCAGTTTGCGTGAAATACCCGGAACAGCTGATCCAGTGTCGCCAGGGTGATGGTCTGGTCGAAAATGCCCTGGTCGATGCCGTGCTGCCTGATCGCCGCGAAGGCCTGGGAGTCGCCCATGGAGGTGAAGTCCAGGGCGTGGTAGGCGTATTCCTTTTGCCCATCGCCGCTGAGCAGTTCCCACATGAACCAATTCATGAACTCGGTGCGTTCTATCTGCACCTCGCCCTGTCTGACGCGCACGATGGTGTCGAGCAGAAACACGTTATGCAGACGCCGCCCGCGCCGCTGCAACTCGCTCGCCAGCTCATACGCCACGACGCCGCCATAGGACCAGCCGCCAATGTTCAGTGGCCCTTCAGGCGCGACCTGTTCAATGGCATCCGCGTAGTACAGCGCCTGGGCCTGTACCGATTGCAAAGGGGCACGGGCATCCCATGTACCTGGTGCTTGCAGTGCGTACAGGTGGACCTGGTCCTTGAGCACCCGTGCCAGTGCCGCATAACACAGCACATGTCCACCGATGGGGTGCACCAGGAACAACGGTGGCTTGCGCGTGGCGTTCTTGAAGTCCACCAGCGCACCGGTCTCAGGGTGCCCGGTTTCGGTGTGTTGCAGCACCTGGGCGAATTCGGCGATGGTCGGGGCCTGGATGAAGTCCGACAGCGACGGCTCCAGGCCCTGATGCCTGGCGAGCATGGCAACCAGTTGCACGGCCTTGAGCGAGTTGCCCCCCAGTTCGAAGAAGTTGTCGTAAACGCTGATGTCTTCCAGGCCCAGGGTTTCTTGCCAGTAGGCTTGCAGCAGGTCCTCCATGGCATTTCTCGGTGCGATGAAGGGACGCTGCAGCGTGCTGTGGACTTCTACCTTCTGCAACCGCAGCCGGTCGATCTTGCCGGTAGGCCCGAGGGGTAGCTTGGCGATGCTGACCAGGGTGTTCGGCACCATGTAGTCGGGCAGCGCCAGGCGCATTTCAGCCTTGAGTTGGTCCAGGTCCGGCTCGCGGCCCGGCAGGGGCTGGACGAAGCCCACCAGATACCGACTGCCATCGGGCGCGGGCTTGTCGATGACCGCCACCTGCTGGATGTCGGCCCTGAACCGGGCGGAGCCGAGCATGGCCACTTCGATCTCGCCCAGCTCGACGCGATAGCCACGGATCTTGACTTGTGCGTCGCTGCGGCCTTGGTAGACCAGATCGCCTCCGGGCAGGTAGAAACCGATGTCGCCGGTTTCATACAAGCGCCGGGTCTGGCCTGCCAACTGGCGATAGATAAAACGTTCGTCGGTCAGGTCAGGTCGGTTCCAGTAGCCGTTGGCCAGGCATTCTCCTTCGATGAACAGGTCGCCCATGACTCCAACCGGGCAGGGGTTGCCCGCCCCATCCAGGACATGCATGCGCACCCCGTCGATGGGCGTGCCAATCGACGGCATGCTCGGCCAGCTCGCCGTGGCGCCTTCAAGCGTCAGGCGGGTGACCACATGGGCCTCGGTCGGGCCATAGTGGTTTTCGACCCGGCAATCGCCGATGCCATCGATCAGTTCACGGATTTCGGCGGTGATTTTCAATTGTTCGCCGGCCACGTTGATCTGGCGCAGCGATACCGGTCGGATGCCGAGCTGCATGGCGACTTCGGCCAACCCCTGGAAGGCGACGTAGGGCAGGAACAGGCGATTGACCTGTTGCGCGCAGATGAATTTCAACAGCCGGATGAAGTCATAGCGCAGCCCCTCATCAATCATCACCAGTTCTTCGCCGCTAGACAGCGTCGAGAGAATCTCCTGGAACGAAACGTCGAACGAGATCGGCGAGTATTGCAGCGTCTTCAGTGGTCCGGTCGGCGGCTGGCGGTTCTGCCAGAGGATCATATTGGTCAACGCCCGGTGCGGCATCGCCACGCCCTTGGGACGGCCCGTCGAGCCGGATGTATAGAGTAAGTAGGCGTTATCGTCAGCCACGATGTCGGTGGCAATGGAGGCAACCCGTGCGTGGCTGCGCGCCAGGTTGGTGTCGAAGCCGGCGACCACACTGTCCCAGTGCCGGGTGTCGGCCTGGCCGGCCAGGGTCATCGCCAGATGCGCAGATGCATCGGTGAAGAGCACCAGTCCCGGTTGCGAGTCTTCGAGAATCAGCTGGATGCGCTCATTCGGATAACTCAGGTCAATCGGTACATACGCGGCACCAGCCTGTAGGACGCCGAGCAAGGCAATGATCAGGTCAGGCGAGCGCGGCATCATGATCGCGACCCGGTCGCCCTGGCCGATACCCTGCTGGTGCAGCCAACTCGCCAGTTGTGCGCAGGTATCTCCCAACTGGCGATAAGACAGGCGGGCCTGGCCAAAACTGACGGCGGTCTGCTGCTCGTGGCGGGCGAAGCTGTCCAGTAGCAGGGCCGACAGATTGTCAGGGGCAACTGTCGCGGCTGCCTGTGGCGTGGGTCGTTCGAGGCGCGGCAGCCAGGCCGGGATGCTGGGCTTGGCATCGGGGGCGGCGATCATCAGTTCCAGTGTGCGCAGCAAGTATTCGGCGTAGGCCTCGACCTGGCTCGTGGCGACACGCGTTGTGCAGTAGTCCATTTTCAGCATCAGCGAACCGTTGCCAGGGTGGCGGCCCAGCGTGGTCAGCAAGTCATAGTTGCTGGCTTCGGTGGTTTCCCACTCGGTGAGGACTTCTTGGCCCTGGGCCAGCATGTCTTTGAGCACATAAAAATCGACGTAATTGAACACCACGTTCAGAGCGACATCGGTTTCGCGATGAATCAGAGCAAACGGATAGCGCCGGTGAGCGAACACCTGTTGTTCCTGGGCAATCAAGGCCCGGATGACTTCAAGCCAATTCTGGCCCTGGGTGTTGAAGCGCACCGGCAGGGTGTTGAGGAACAGCCCCAGGACCGAGGCGGCATCCTCGAACTCTGGCCGCCCATGGCTGATGACGCCGCACAGCACTTCCTTTTGATTGGACATGATGGCTTGGGCGAAACCGTGGGCCGTCAGCAAGACCGCCCGCAACGGCAGGTCGTGGGCCCGACAGAACGCTTCGAGGCGGGCCAGCTCCGCTGCAGGCAATTCCCGATAGGCCGAGCGATGCGGCGTCGGATCCGGAGCGACCGCGTGGATCCAGCTGGTCATGGCGGCGGCAGGCGCATCGCGCAGGTATTCGCCCCAGAACCGGCGGTGAACATCGCTTGCCATGGCGGCCTGCTCCTGGGCAATGAAGTCGGCCGGCGTGGTGGTCAGGGCTGGCAGGGCGTCGGTTCCAGGCGCCGAGGTGTAGAGCGTGATCAAGTCGCGCATCAAGGTGGCAACGCTCCAGCCATCGAGGATCGCATGATGGAAGCTCAAGACCAGGTCGATTTCAGCCTCCGCGACGAACACGCAGAACTGATACAGCGGCGCCCGCTGCCAGTCTTCGCGGTAACCCTTGCGTTCCTCCACGTAGGTGGCAATGACCTGGGCACGTGCGTCCGGGCTCAGTGCAACGACATCGATGACTTGCACCGGCGATTCGACCGTCGAATGCACCCGGGCCATGGGCACTTCGGCGTGGCCGATGTCGAATGACATGCGCAGGGCCGGGTGGCGCCGGATCAATGTCTCGCAGGCACGATCCCAAGCCGTTGCATCCCAACGCAGACGCAGGCGATAGCGGAAGATGTCGTGATAGATCGCCGACTCCGGATGCATCATCGAGTGATAGATCATCCCGACTTGCAGCTGCGAAGCCGCAAACACATCATCGTACAGACCCGCGCTGGTCACGCGGATCTCTGCCGGCACCTGGGCAAAAGGTGCCACGTGCTTCAAAGGCAGCAGCGGGGTGGATGACAGGTCTTGCGTCTGTAGCGACTGGGCCAGTTGCGCGATAGTGGGGTGCTGGTAAATTTGCGCCAGGGTCAGCGCTATGCCTTGTTCACGTGCATGGATCTGCAAGTGAATGACCTTCAAGGAATCGCCGCCAAGCATGAAATAGTTGTCGTGGATGCCCAGCGTCGTGCGTTTGAGGTTTTCCTGCCAGAGGTCGGCCAGCGCCTGCTCCAATGCCGTGCGCGGCGCTGTGGTATCGGTGCCCAGGGTGTCGGCAGGCTCGGGCAAGGCCTTGCGGTCCAGCTTGCCATTTACATTCAACGGCAATTGTTCAAGCTCGATCAGGTGCCTGGGCACCATGTAGTCGGGTACCTGCTGGCGCAAATCATCTTGCAGCGCTTGCGGTGACAGCTTGCATCCGGGTTCGCTCACCAGATAGGCGCACAAGTACGCATCACCTTCGGTTTCCTGGCGAGCGATCACCACCACGTCCTTGACGCCCTCGCAGGCGAGCAGGTGCGCTTCGATCTCGCCGAGTTCAATGCGCAGGCCGCGGATCTTCACCTGGAAATCATTGCGCCCCAGGTATTCGAGGCTGCCATCGGGCAGCCAACGCCCCAGGTCGCCGGTCTTGTACAGGCGGGCCTGCGGGTCATCCCGGAATGGGTCCTGGATGAAGCGTTCGGCCGTCAGCTCGGGACGGTTCAGGTAACCTCGGGCGACACCCAGCCCACCAATATGAAGCTCGCCAGCCACACCAGGTGGCAGCAGTTGCAGGTTCGCATCCAGGACATGCATTTGAATGTTCGCGATCGGCTGGCCGATCGGCACGATGCCTTCGTGCATGTCGGCCCGGCAATGCCAGGCCGTGACATCAATGGCTGCTTCGGTGGGGCCATAGAGGTTGTGCAGCTGCACGTTGGGCAAGCGTTCAAAAAAACGCTTCTGCAAGGCATGGGGCAAGGCTTCGCCACTGCACAGTACCTGCTCGAGCGCCGGCAAACGCTGTGGTTCGACCTGATCGAGGAAGATTTGCAACATCGACGGCACGAAATGCAACAGCGTGATGCCGGCGCTCGCCATGATGTCCATCAAATAGCCTGGATCCTTGTGCCCGTCGGGAGCAGCGACGACCAGTTGCGCGCCACTGAGCAACGGCAGGAAAAATTCCCAGACGGACACGTCGAAACTGAACGGAGTCTTCTGCAGCGCGCGGCTGTGCTCATCGACGCCATAGGCATCGCGGGCCCAGAGCAGTCGATTCACCACCCCGTCATGTTGGTTCATGACGCCTTTGGGCAGGCCCGTGGAGCCGGAGGTGTAGATCACGTAGGCCAAATGTTGGGGCGTCAGCCCGAGCGCAGCGGCGTCCGGGTTGTGCTCCGGCTGCCGGGACAAGCGTTCCTGGTCGGTATCCAGGCACAGTACCGGCATCGTCGCGGCGGGCAGGCTCGCCAATAACCCTCGGGTGGTTATCAGCGCGCTGGGTGCACTGTCGCTCAGCATGTGGCTCAAGCGGTCGGCCGGATAACCCGGATCCAGGGGCACGTAGGCGGCGCCCGCTTTGAGAATGCCCAGCAGGCCTACCACCATCTCCAGGCTGCGCTCCACGCAGATGGCGACTCGGGCGTCCGGGCCAAGGCCGGTTTCCAGCAGGGCGTGGGCCAGCCGGTTGGCCTGTCGGTTCAGTTGGTCGTAGGTCAGCGCTTGCTCCGCGAACCGTACTGCGAGGGCTTCGGGGCGAGCCGTGACCTGGGCCTCGATCAATTGATGGAGCAGCACATCCCTGGGGTAGTCGACGTCAGTGCAATTGCATTCATGCAGCACCTGGCGTTCATGCGCCGGCATCAGATCGAGGGTGTTGACCGGTACGTCGAAGTTATCCGCCACGACCTGCACGATGTGCATGAAGCGCTGTTGCAGTGTCTCGATCTGCGCGGCTTCGAAATAGGCTTCGTTGTAGATGAAATGCATCCACACATCGTCCTCTGGCGCTGCCTCGCGAATGTGCATCGCCAGTGGCAACTGTTCGTAGCCATTGCTGAGCTTGACCGGTTGCGCCAGTGCCGGCCCGTACCAGGTGTCCTGGTCCTGTTCGTAGGACACCACCACGTCGAACAACTGTCGCCGGCCGAGGTTCTGCAGCCCGAGTTCACGGTTCAGTTCACTCAACGGAAAGCGTTGATAGCGATAGTCCTGCTTGAGCGTCAGGGCAATCTTGCCGACCAGCTCGGCAAAACTCAGGTCGGTGCCCAGGTCCAGGCGTACCGGGCTCATGCCGACGAACAGACCGAGCGTGGCCTTGTGCGCGGCATTGGCGCGGTTGAGGATGGGCAGGCCGATCACGAGCTCATCGCGCTGCTCGATGCGTGCAAAGTAGCTGTACAGCGCGGCCAGCATGACGTGGAAGACAGTCCCCTGGCCCGAGTCTTTCGCCTGTTCGGCGAGGCGATTGTAAAGCGCCCGTGGCAGGCGCCAGGCATGGTTCTGACTGGGTGCCAGGTGCTGGCCGAAGCGACTCTGATAGCGGGGGGCGAGCAGGGGCTCGGGCAGGGTACGGTACTTGTCCAACCAGTATTGGCGTTGGCGCTGGAACGCGGCCGAATCCTTGTGGGTGACTTGCTGCTCGATAAATGCTTGATAGCTCGGCGCCGTGACTGGGTTGTGCGTCTGCTCGTGCAGGGCGGTATAGGCCTGGCTGACAGCACGGCCGATCATGGCGAAGGACCAGCCATCGACGATCAGGTGATGGCAGTTGACGAAAAAGTAGTAGAGGTTTTCCCGAATCTTGATCAGGTCGGCGCGCAACAGCAGTCCGCGGTCAAAGGAAAACGGGGTCTGCAGGTTTTCCTGCAGCAACGCCAGTGCGCTGGCCTGCGGATCGTCATGGCCCGATACGTCATGTACCGTCATCGGAACGCTGACAGCCCCCAGGAACCGTTGCCGTGGCAGAGGATGTTCGCTTGAGCCGGGTACCAGCTGGATCCGCAGCGCGTCGTGGCGGTTGACTACTTGATCGATGGCCGTTTGCATCAGTGATGCATCGACCGCGCCGTTGATGCGTGCATAGCCGCCGATGTTGTACAACGGACTGTCACCGTGCAGCACCTGGTCCAGCCAGATATCCAGTTGCGGAGCGGTGAGGGGATAAAGCACCTGCTCTGCGCTCGAAGCGGGCATGGTCTGAGTCATGAGGTTCTCCGTGGGCCGATCCGCTGGCCCGATGAAACGAATGAAAAGAGTGATGCCTTCAGGCCGGGCCATTGGCAGCGCAGAGTCAAACGCCGATCAATCCGTGATTACGCGACGCGATACGTGGCCGTGCGAGCGAGTGCCTCGACTTGCAGCGCTGCCGCTTCGCGGGCGCTTTCACCACTGGGCATCAGCTTGCTGTAGCGGTCACAACTGGCGCGCACGTCATGACTGTTCAGCACCTTGTCCAGGGCCGTGGCCAGTGACTCGGCAGAAGCAGGCGAGAAAATCCGCAGGCCGCACCCCAGGCTTTGCATTCGTGCGGCATTGTCGAAATGGTCGTGCGCAAATGGCGTGATGATCTGTGGCACCCCAGCGGCGATCGCCAGGGCCGTGGTCCCGACGCCTCCGTGATGCACCAGGGCCGAGGTGTGAGGGAGGATGCGGCTCATGGGGACGTAGCGCCTGACCAGGATCCTGCCGTCGCTGGACAGCGCCGGGTCTACCGGCTGACTGGTCAGGAACACTCCGCGGCGGTCGATCAACTTCAGCGCTTGAGCCGCGGCGGCGAAATATTGCTCGGCATTGACTGTGGTCGAACCCGGGGTGAACACCACCGGTGGGGCCACGCTCAAGAAATCTTCCAGTTCGGCGTCAGGTTCCTCGAAGCCGGATTCATCGAATAACGGGAATCCGGTCAGTACCGTCTGGGCAGGCCAGTCCTGTTGGATTCGGGCGAACCAGTCCGGGAACAGGCCCAAGACCCGATCGGGCGAGGAGATCCACTGGCTGATGATGCGCTTGACCGGGGGCAGGCCCAATTCGCGGCGAAAACCGTTGAGTTCCGGTTTCATGAGCCGATCGAGGAAGGCGTGCTCGATGACCCCCAGCAGCAGGCGTCTCAAGGGATACGGGACAAAGGCCGGCAGGTTCGCTCCCGGTGGATGGGTAGGGCGTGCGAGGGGCGACCAGATGGCGAACGGTGTGACCTGCCCGGTGACCAGCGGGATGCCGTGCTTTTCTTGCAGCAGGCGGGCGGAAAACGCCCATAACGAACCGAGCATGACGGTGTCGTCGTCACACGCTTGCTCCAGTAGCCGGTACTGTTCGCGCAAGGTGCCGCCGACGGTTTTCCAGAGGGTGGGCAGTGACGTGCGCGGGTGCCACAGCGCCGGGTCAGCCATGACCGCTTGATATTCCTCGCGGGTACCCAATGGCAGGAACTTGAAGCCGCAGCGCTCGATCACCGGGGCGAACACCGCGCTGGCGCAAAACGTTATCCGATGCCCGCGTGCTGCGAGCGTACGACCGATCCCGACAAACGGGTGGACGTCACCGGCTGAACCGATGGCCGTAATGATCACGTGCATAAGGCTCCCTCTAGAGTGATCGTGCGGTGGGTGACAGGTCTGATCGACGGGCGACCAGGCATCGCCTGTGGAGTCCATCCACAGAAACGATTCAGCTTGAGGGGCGTATTTAAGCGGTTGCAGGTAGGCAGCGTCTGTAGCGGAAAACGGGGACATCCTGGCGTGCGGATCAGGGCTGTTGACCCTGCGGGAGCGAGCTTGCTCGCGATGACAGCGGCACGGAACCACCGCTATCGCGAGCACGCACGTTCCCACGGAGTATGTGTCGAATCCTGGGGTACCCGGTGCATTGCTCACCGGACACCCCAGGCGCCTTTACGACACCGCGGCGGTTTTCAACGCCTGCGAAATCGCCGCGCCCAGCTTGGCCACATGAGGTGCCTTGACCAGCGTGTTATGGGTGCCGGGCAGTGGTGTCACGTTGACCTGATCCGCCAGCAGCGCACGCCAGCCCAGGGTGGGGTCGCTGCGTTGCTGTTCGCTCGCGGTGAACAGCGACACCTTGAGCGGGCTGGGTGGGCTGACGTAGGCGCCGATGGCCTGCCGCATCCGATAGGCGACTTCCAGGTGAGTACGCAGCAGGGCGGCATCGATGTCGTGGGGCAGTTCCTCCGGTAGCAGGCGCTGGGTGATGCACAGCGCCAGCATCGCGTCGATGTCCGAGTGTTCCGCCAGTGTCGTCAGTTGCCGCATCAGCCCGGGATCGATCTGCTCCGGCAGCCAGGCCATCAGGAACTGTGCTTCGCTGATCGATTGCGTCGGTACCGGATCGGGGCGTGCCGATGCATCAATGATGCCGAGGAATTCCACGACCTCGCCACCGGTCTGCAACTGACGAGCCATTTCATAGGCGATCAGGCCACCGGCCGACCAACCAGCGATCCGATACGGACCTTGCGGCTGGGTTTGTCGGATGGCCGTCAGGTAACGCGCCGCGATGGTCGGCACATCGGCCAGCGGCGCCTCACCCGCCACCAGGCCACTGGCCGCCAAGCCGTAGACGGGGACCTGGGGATCGAGCATCGGCGCCAGGTCCCGTGCATATTGCACCTCACCGCCCAGCGGATGGACCAGATACAGCGGCCGCTGGGAGCCGGTGCGCCGGATCGGCACCAGATTGCTGTGGCCGCCCGGCCGGGCCTGGCCGTCGAGGGTCCTGGCGAAGCCGGCAATGGTCGGCTCGACAAACAGGTCGCGCACGGCAATCGGCTTACCGAGGACCTTGCGCAGACGCGAGGCCATCTGCACCGCCATCAACGAAATCCCGCCGAGGCTGAAGAAATCATCATGGCGGCTGACCCGTTCCAGTTTGAGCAATTCTTGCCAGAGGGCCGCGATGGCGATCTCGGTGTCGCCCTTGGGCGCCTCGTAAGGCAAGGCCGGGGCAGGGCTGTCATCGCCAAAGCCCGACTGGGCGATGGCATTGACCGAGCGCACCAACGGCGGTGTGCTCTCCAGCAGTTGGCCGATGGATTGCTGCCCGTCGGTCACCAGGTTTTCCAGGAGCTTGGCGAAGAGCTCGGCAATGTTCTGTACCGTCGGCCTGTCGAACAGGTCATTGGCGTATTGCAGGCTGCCGCCGATGCGCTCGCCGTTGTCAATGAGGGACAGCGAGAGGTCGAACTGCGTGGTGTTATGGGGGCTTTCCAGGGTTTTCACCTCAAGCCCAGGCAACTGCAGCGGTGCCGGTGGCGTGTTGTCCAGGCTCAACATGACCTGGAACAACGGGCTGTGGCTCATGCTGCGGGTCGGTTGCAATGCGCTCACCACCTGCTCGAAAGGCAGGTCCTGATGATTGTAGGCGCTCAGGGTCAGGTTCTTGATCCGCGCCAGCAGTTCTTCGACACGGGTATCGCGTTCTGTGCTGACTCTCAAGGCCAGGGTATTGGCAAAGAAACCGATCAACGCCTCCAGCTCCGGCCGTTGACGATTGGCCACTGGGGTGCCGACCACCACATCTGCCTGGCCGCTCAGGTGGCTCATCAACACCGACCAGCCGGCCAGCAGCACCATGAACAGCGTGGTGCCCTGGGCCTGGCTGAAAGCCCGCAGATCAGCACTCAGGGCCGGCGAAAAGCTGCATTCGAGGATACCGCCGGCATAACTTTGTATTGCCGGGCGCGGACGATCCAGTGGCAGGTTCAACAGCGCGGGCGCACCTTCCAGATGTTGCCGCCAGAAGTCGATCTGCGCTTGCAGTGCCGGGCCTTCAAGGGACTGCCGTTGCCAGGCGGCATAGTCCACGTATTGCAACGCCAGGGGCGGCAACGGATCTTTCTGGCCCTGGGTAAACGCGCTGTAGAGCACACTGACCTCCCGCGCCAGCACACTGTTGGACCAGCCATCGGAAACGATGTGGTGCAGGGTGATGAACAGCACATGTTCCTCGTCCTCCAGTTGCACCAGATGGCCGCGCATCAGTGGTCCATGGCTCAGGTCGAACAATTGCGTAGCGTTGATCTGGCCGAGGTGCTCCAGCCTGGTCTTGCGTTCATCGAGCGCTAGCGTGCGCAGGTCCTGCTGGTCCAATTGGAAACCGTGATCGGTCGGTGCGATTTTTTGCACTGGCTCGCCGTCCACCAGTTCGAACCGGGTACGCAAGGTTTCGTGACGTGCCACCAGGCGGTCGAGGGTGGCCTGCAGCGCCGATTTGTCCAGCGAACCCTTCAAGCGCAAGGCCAGGGGCAGGTGATAAGCGGCGCCCGCCGCATGGTCCAGGTGGTCGAGGAACCACAGCCGTTGCTGGGCGAAGGATAACGGCAGTCGCCCCGAGCGGTTGGCCAATGGAATCGACGCCGATTCGGTGGGCGACGCGGCATGCACCAGGGCGGCGAGGCCACGCACGGTCGGCGCGTCGAACAGTTCGCGCAGGGTGATCCGTGCGCCCAGCTTGCGCCGCAGTCGCGAGAGCAGCTGCACGGCGAGCAGCGAATGGCCGCCGAGTTCGAGGAAGCCGTCATGACGACCGACTTGATCCAGATGCAGCAAACCTTTCCAGATTTCGGCAATGGCGAGTTCAGTGTCGCCCTGGGGCGCTTCATAGGTTTTGCTCGCCAACGATTCCTGACCAGGTGCTGGCAGGGCGCGGCGGTCGAGCTTGCCATTGGCGGTGAGGGGCAGGGCATCGAGGTGCACGAAGGCGCTGGGCACCATGTACTCCGGCAGGCCGCTCAACAACGCGCTGCGCAGGTGTTCGGCCGGGACGGGTTCGCCGCAGACATAGGCGACCAGACGCTTGTTGTCCGAATCGCCTTGGCTGTCTTCCCGGGCGATGACCACGGCCTCGCGGATACCCGGGTAGGCCACCAGGGCGTTCTCAATTTCACCCAATTCAATGCGGAAGCCACGGATCTTCACCTGGAAGTCATTACGCCCCAGGTACTCCAGCGTGCCATCGGCCAACCAGCGGCCAAGGTCACCGGTCTTGTACAGGCGTGCGTTTGGTTCAGTGCTGAACGGATCGGCGATGAACCGTTCGGCGCTCAGCTCCGGGCGGTTCAGGTAACCGCGGGCCACACCGGCCCCGCCGATGTGCAGCTCGCCGGCCACGCACAGCGGTGTCGGTTCGCCCCGGGCGTCGAGCACGTGCACCTGGACGTTGGCGATCGGCCGGCCAATGCTCGGCCGCTCGCCGAGGTCGCGGATCAGGTCGATGGTGGCGTCTACCGTGCATTCGGTCGGGCCGTACATGTTGTAGAAACGAATGTTCGGGCAGTTGCGCAGTTTCTCCCAGGTCGCGGCGTTGATCGCCTCGCCACCGAGCAGCACGCTCACCGGCTGATAGCTCTGGCGCTCCAGCAGGCCGGCGGCGAGCAGGGTGTCGAGCTGCGACGGCGTGGAATCGAAGGCGTGCACCTGATGCTGTTCGAGGAAGTCCAGCAGCTCGTGGCCGCTGGCGCGGATCAGTTGCGGGATGATCACCAAACGGTGGCCGGAGAACAGCTGCGAGATGCCCTTGATCGACATGTCGAAGAAGAACCCGGCATTCAGCGCCACGGTGGCCGGTGTTGGGCAATGCCGGTGGGTGCTGCGGGTCAGCACCTGCCAGAAGTTGAACACCGAACGGTGCTCGACCATCACGCCCTTGGATTGGCCGGTGGAGCCGGAGGTGTAGATCACATAGGCTAGGTGCTCGGCTGTCAGGCCTGGCACTTGCGGATTGGCATCAAAGGCCGGATTGCTCGCAGCCTGCAACGAATCAACCGTGTCGAGCAACAACAGCGGCATCTCGCCTGCCGGAAAGCTGAGGGCCGCTTGGCTCAACAACGCCCGTGGCTGGCTGTCCTGCACCATGAACGCCATGCGCTCGGCAGGATGGGCCGGGTCGATCGGCACGTAGGCGGCGCCGGCCTTGAGCACCCCCAGCAGGCCGACGATCATGTCCAGGCTGCGCTCGGCACAGATCGCCACGCGTTGATCGGGTTGGATACCGAGTTCGAGCAACTGTCGGGCCAGGTGGTTGGCGCGGCGGTTGAGCTGGCGGTAGCTCAGTTGCTGGTTCTCGCAAACCAGGGCCACGGCCTCGGGATTGGCCTGGACCTGGGTTTCGAACAGGGTGTGGATTGGCTGGGCAGGCCCGAAGTCGCTGGCGGTGCGGTTGAAGTCCGCCAGCAGCAATTGCCGCTCGGTTTCGGGCAGCACTTCAAGATCGCTGGCGAGGCGTTCGGGGGCCTGTTCAAGGGCTTCCACCAAGGCGGCCACGGCTTGGCCGAGGTAGGCGGCGATGCGTTGCGGGTCGATGCCGGTGATGGATTGGGCGGTCAGGGAGAACCCTTTGCCCACATTCGCCACGGCGATTTCGATAGGGTAATTGGTGCGGGTTTCCGAGGCGATGAAGTGCATGCCTTCGTGATCGCCCATGTCCTCGACGTTTTCCCCGGCGGCATTGACCAGGTCGCCATGGCGGCAGTTGAGGATCACCGTGAACAGCGGCAGCGAGGCATCCACGGCACTGCAACGCTGGGCCAGGGCCAGGGACGCCTGTTCGTGGGTCAGCAATTCACTGAGCTGCTGGTAGGCGTCGCGGACGATGTCGCTGACGGTGTTCTGCTGCAAGCGAATGCGCATTGGCAAGGTGTTGATGAACATGCCCAGGGCATGGTCGGCACCGGCGGTGCCTTGGGAACGTCCCGACAGCACCGTACCGAAAATCCCGTCGTCGCGTCCGCTGGTCGCCGCTACCACCAGACCCCAGGCGGCATGGAACAGCACGGAGGTCGGCACCCCTTGCTGGCGTGCCATGCGATGCACCCGGGCACTGAGTGCCTCGCTCAAGTGCTCGACCGCGCGCTTGATCCCGGCGCCATTGCCGCGCACATCCAGCACCCCGTAAGGCGCGGTGGTGGAGTCGACATCGGCCAGCAGGCGACGGAAGTAAGCTTCGTGGTCGGCCTGGGACACGTTGGCGGCCTGGGCGATGAAGTTTCGGTAAGGCTGGGACGGCGGCAGGCTGTCGGTCTGTCCGGCCAGGACGGCCTGGATCTCCAGCATGATCAGACGCAGCGTCACGTTATCGCTGACCAAATGGTGGTCGAGCAACGCCAGCAGCCACTGCTCATTCGGCGCGTCGTAGATGATGTACGCGGCGATCAGCGGCGCCCGCTGCAGATCCAGTCGCAGATGGTGGGTATCGGTGTGGTCGCGCAAAATCTGCAAGGCGTCTTCACCGGGGGCGCAGTCCAAGGTGACCACCGGCAACTGCGCCTGGCGATGCACCACCTGCACCGGCTGCGGCAACCCATGCCAGCGCAGCGCGGTGCGCAGGATATCGTGCCGGTCGATCACCACCTGTACGGCAGCCAGGAAGTCATCGAGCAACTGGCGACGATTGAACGTCACCACAGTACGCATCAGATACGCGTCGCCTTCGGCCTGCAGCAAGTGGTGGAACAGAATGCCTTCCTGCAATGACGACAGGGGATAGATGTCCTGCACGTTACTGGCCCCGCCGGGGACATCGGCGACGATCTGCTCGATTTCGCCCTGGCTGAGGCTCACCAGCGGCAGCATCTGCGGTTCGATGGCCATGCAGTCGGCCGGGATCAGGTTGGCCGGCACGAACTGCTGGACGTTGTTACCACCGGCCAGGACCGCCGCCATGGCCTTGAGCGTTGGCGCGGAAAATACCGTGCGCACATCCAGTTGCAGGTCGGCCTGACGCAGGCGTTCGATCAGGCTGATGACCAGGAACGAGTGGCCGCCCAGTTCGAAGAAGTGGTCCTGGCGACCCACCCGCTCAACCCCAAGCAACTCCTGCCAGGCGCTGGCCAGGGTGCGTTCGATTTCGCCCAAGGGGGCTTCGTAATGCTTGCTCGCGGCGGCAGACAAATCCGGTGCCGGCAACGCATTGCGGTCGAGCTTGCCATTGGTGGTCAGCGGCCAGGCTTGCAGGGTCACGAAGGCCCCGGGCAACATATGTTCGGCCAGCACGCCGGCCAGTTGGCTGCGCAAGACCGAAGACTCCAGCACAACTCCGTCATGGGCGATCAAGTACGCCACCAGGCGTTTGTCGCCGGGCTGGTCCTCGCGCACGATCACCAAGGCTTCGCGCACATCGGCCAGGGCCAGCAACTGGGCTTCGATTTCCCCCAGCTCGATGCGAAAGCCACGGATCTTGATCTGCGAATCGTTGCGGCCCACGTAGACCACACCGCTGTCGGCGCGGTAGCGGGCGATATCGCCAGTGCGATACAACCGCGCCGCGGGTTCCACGGCGTACGGGTCGCGGATGAACCGCTCGGCATTGAGTTCGGGGCGGTTCAGGTAATGCCGGGCCACGCCCGCGCCGCCGATGTAGATTTCCCCATTGACCCCCACCGGCACCGGTTGCTGGTACTCGTCGAGAATGCGCAGGCACAGGTCCGGCAATGGCGGACCGATCAGGCTTGGTGCGCCTGTGTCGATTTCCACTTGGCTGATCGGATAGAAAGTCGCGTGCACGGTGATTTCGGTGATTCCGTACATGTTCACCAGGCGTGTGCGCGACAGCGCGGTGCGTACGGTCCAAGGGCGCAGGCTACGGAAATCCAAGGCCTCGCCGCCGAAGATCACTTCGCGCAGGGCATGTTCCCGGTCGCTGCGTTCACGGGCCTCGATGAACTGACGGAAGGCACTCGGCGTCTGGTTCAGGACCGTGACGTGCTGTTGACAGACCAGCGCATAGAAGTCATCGGGGGAGCGGGCCACGTCACTCGGGACGATCACCAGCTTGCCGCCATAACTCAACGCACCCCAGATTTCCCAGACCGAGAAATCGAAGGCAAAAGAGTGGAACAGCGTCCACACGTCGTTCTGGTCGAAGTCGAACAACCCGGCGGTGGCATCGAACAGCCGAGCGACATTGCCATGTTCCACCAACACACCCTTGGGCAACCCAGTGGACCCCGAGGTGTATATGACGTAGGCCAGGTGCCGTGGCGTCAGGCCCAGCGCCTTGGCCTCAAGGTTGTAGTCCAGGGACACGTCCGCCAGGTCGTCTGCCGCGACGTAATCCTTGAGGTTCACCACCGGCACGGTATGTTCGGGCAGCACGTCGAGGCAGTCCGGCTGGGCCAGCAAGGCCACCGGAGTACTGTCGGCCAGCAGATAGCCGAGGCGCTCGCTGGGGTACGCCGGATCCAGCGGTACATAGGCGGCACCGGCCTTGAGCACGGCCAGCACCGCGCAGACCATTTCCACCCCGCGCCGAGCCAGGATCGCCACCCGGTCATCGGGGCGTATACCTTGGGCGAGCAGTTCACGGGCGATGCGGTTGGCGCGGCGATTGAGGGCCTGATAGCTCAGTTCGAGTTCGCCCAGGACCAGGGCGGTGGCGCTGGGTTGTGCGGCGGCGATCTGTTCGAAGCGCTGATGAATCAGCAGTTGCGTAGGGAACGCGGCTTTAGGAGGCAGGGTTGCCGGCGAGGCCTGGCGCTGTGCCGGGCTGAGCAGCGGTAGGGCGAACACCGGTTGTTCGATATCTTCCACCAGGGCTTCCAGCAACGTTTGAAAGTGCTGGGCAAAGCGTTCCACGGTGGAACGGTCGAACAGGTCACTGGCGTATTCGATCACCCCGGCCAGGCTGCCGCCGTCATTGCCCAGCGTCAGCATCAGGTCGAACTGCGAGGTTTCATGGGCTTGGGCCACGGGGGTCAAGGTCAGGCCGGGCAGGCTCAATTCGCCGCCACCGGGGGTGTTATCCAGCGACAGGGCAACCTGGCACAGCGGGTTGTGGCTCAACGAGCGCGGTGGTTGCAAGGCTTCGATGACCTGCTCGAAGGGAATGTCCTGGTGTTCGTGGGCCGCCAGCGTGGTGTGCTTGATCTGTTCCAGCAACTGCACCACGCTCGGGTTTTCTGTCAGGTTCACGCGCAGGGCCAGGGTGTTGACGAAGAAACCGATCAGGTTTTCCGTTTCGGTGCGACCGCGGTTCGCGGTCGGCACGCCAATGACCACGTCGCGCTCGTTACCCAGGCGTGCCATAAGCACCGACCAGGCGCTGAGCAAGGTCATGAACAGGGTGACGTTGTGTCGTTGGCCGAAACGTTCCAAGCGTTCGCGCAATGCCGGCGCGATCTCCACCGGGACGTCGCCACCCCGATAGCTTTGCGTCGCCGGACGCGGACGATCGGTGGGCAAGGACAGCAACGCCGGCGCACCGCCCAGGTGCTCACGCCAGAAGTCGGCCTGGCGGCTCAGGCGCTCGCCGTTCAGGGCCTGGTGTTGCCAGGCCGCGTAGTCGGCGTATTGGATCGGCAGCGCCGGCAACGGATCGACCTGCCCCTGGCTGAAGGCCCGGTAGAGGGCCGCGAATTCCTTGACCAATACACCCACCGACCAACCGTCGGAGATGATGTGGTGCTGGGTGATCAGCAGGATGTGCTCGTCGTCGGCCAACTGCAGCAGGCGACCGCGAATCAACGGTCCCTGAGCCAGGTCGAACGGCGCCAGGGCTTCGCTATTGCCGATGCGGGCCGCACTGAGGCTGGCCTGCTCATACGGCAGCGAGCGCAGGTCCTGTTCGCTGAGAGCAAAGCCACAGTGTGCCGGGGCAATGACCTGTACCGGTTGCTCGCCACGGCGTACGAAGGTGGTGCGCAGGCTTTCATGCCGCGCCACCAAGCGGTCCAAGGCTGCCTTGAGCGCGGCACGGTCGAGATTGCCGCGCAGCAGCAGCGCCGCGGGCATGTGATATGCGCTGCCCGCGTCGGCATCGAGCTGGTCGAGGAACCACAGGCGTTGCTGGGCAAAGGACAGCGCCAGGGGTTTGTCGCGGTCTACCAGACCGATGGTCTCGGTGTGTGCTGTTTGCCGGTCGCCCACTACCCGCGCCAGTTCCTCCACGGTCGGATGGCTGAACAACTCGCGCAGCATCAGGTCGCCGCCCAGTTGTTGCCGCACTCGGGAGACCAGTTGCGCGGCGAGCAGGGAATGCCCACCCAATTCAAAGAAACTGTCGCTACGACCGACCCGTTCCAGGCCGAGCAGCTCCTGGAAAATCCGCGCCAGGGCGGTTTCGGTGGCGCCTTCGGGGGCGACATAGCCACGTTCGGACATGGCATCCAGGTCCGGCGCCGGCAGCGCATCCTGGTCCAGCTTGCCGTTGGCCGTGAGTGGGTAGGCGTGCAGGCTGACAAAGGCGCTGGGGATCATGTAGTCGGGCAGGGTAGCGCCCAATTGCTTGCGCAATGCGGCCACTTCCAGCGTGGTTCCCCGCAGGGGGATCAGGTAGGCGATCAGGCGCTTGCCCTGGCTCATGTCCTCGCGCGCCAGTACCCGGGCTTCACGCACACCGGCGCAGGCCAGCAGCTTCGCTTCGATCTCCCCCAGTTCGATCCGGAAACCGCGGATCTTCACCTGGGCGTCCATCCGCCCCAGGTGAACGATCTCGCCGTTGTCCAGCAACTTGCCCAGGTCTCCGGAGCGGTACAGCCGTTCCCCGGGACGGAATGGGTCGGCAATGAAACGCTCGGCACTCAGGGCCGGACGGTTCAGGTAACCGCGACCGACCCCCAGCCCACCGACGCAGATCTCACCGGCCACCCCCACCGGCAACAACCGCTGACGGGCATCGAGCACATAGGCCACGGTGGTCGGGATCGGCCGCCCGACATTGGAGACGCCGGCGGCGATGTCCGCTGCGCCAATGGCCTTGTAGGTCACGTGCACGCAGGTTTCGGTGATGCCGTACATGTTCACCAGCGCCACATGTCCGAAGGCCCGATGGAAGGCGTCGAGCCTGCCCAACTCCAGGCTTTCCCCACCGAAAATCACATAACGCAAGTGCTCCAGACGCACATCCGGCGTCGTCAGGGCCGCGGCGCTGAGCTGATGGAACGCCGAGGGCGTCTGGTTCAGCACCGTCACCTGTTCGCGTTCAAGGAAACCCAATAGCTCCACCGGATCACGACGCAGGGCTTCGGGTACCAGGCTCAGGCGCGCGCCGTAGAGCAGGGCGCCGAAGATTTCCCAGACCGAGAAATCGAAGGCGTTGGAGTGGAACAACGACCAGACATCGTCGGCATTGAACTGAAAATCCAGGCGATTGTTGTGCAGCAATCGCACAACGTTGCGATGTTCGAGCAACGCACCCTTGGGTTCGCCAGTGGAACCCGAGGTGTAGATCACATAGCAGAGGTGGTTCGCTGCGGTGAGGTTCGGCAGGTCGGCGGCGCTGCTGCCATTGGCCGGGGTGGCATCGAAGACTTCGATGCCAAGATCCTGTAACGCCGGGCTCATGTCCTGGCGAGCGATGGCCTTGCGTGCGCCGCTGTCACGCAACACATAGGCGATGCGCTCCTGGGGCGAGCTCGGGTCGATCGGCACGTAGGCGCCGCCGGCCTTGAGCACCGCCAGGGTGGCGACGATCATTTGCACCGAGCGATCCAGGGCGATGGCCACCAGTTCTTGCGGCTGCACGCCGGCCGAGCGCAAACGGTGGGCGAGGCGGTTGGCCTGTTCGTTGAGCTGTCGATAGCTCAAGTGCTCCGGGCCCAGGTTGACGGCGGTGCGTTCCGGGTGTTGGCGGGCCTGCTCCTCGAAAATCTGATGCAGGGTCAGGGTGTCGGGCCAGGCGGCTTCGCTGTCGTTGAAGTCGAGAATCTGCCGCCGGCGTTCGGCGCTATCTAACAATGGGACGTCGTCGACCCGCTGCTGCGAATCTGCGACGAAGGCCTCCAGCAAGCGCACGTAATGGCGCATCAGCTGTTGGATGAATTCGGCGTCGAAGAACTCCGCGTTGTACACCAGGTGCCCGGCCCATTGGGGCTCACCGGCCGTGATCAGCAGGTGCAGGTCGTTCTTGCCGTAGCCGAGGTTGGTTTCCAGGGTATTGACCGCCAGGCCCGCGACCAGCGCACTGGCGTCGGTGGTGTGCTGGAAGTTGAAGAGCACATCGAACAACGCGGTGCGGCTCATGTCCTTGGCCGGATTGAGGGCCAGTACCAATTGGTCGAACTGCATGTGCCGGTGCCGCAGGCCCTGGGCCAGGTTGCTCGCGGTCTGTTCCCACAGCTGTTGCAGGGTGGTCTCGCTGTCACACTGGCCACGCATCACCAGCAGGTTGTCCAGCGGTCCGACGACATCGCGCAAGGCCGGCTCACGACAGGCGGCCGTGGTGCCGACCACCAGCTCATCGTGGCCGGCGTAGCGGCGCAGCAGCGCCGTGAAAGCGCTCAGGGCCAGGCTATCGCAGCTCACGCCGACTTCCCGGGCCAGGGCCTCAAGGCGCCGTACCAGCGCCGGTTCGAGGGTGAAACTGTGGCTGGCTTCGGCAAACACATGCACCGCCGCCCGCGGTCGATTCAGTGGCAGCTCCAGGGCTTGCAGTTTGCCGCGCAGTTGATAGGCCCAGTAGGCCCGCAGGTTTTCCAGCACCGTGGCCGGCAGGTTGCGTTGCCAGGCGGCGAAGTCGCCGTAGCCTAACGACAAGGCCGGTAGCTCGGCGCGGCGGTCGGCGCAGGCGGCTTCATAGAGCGCCAGCAGGTCGCGCTTGAGCAACTGCATGGCGCTGCGGTCGGCCAGCAAGTGGTGCACGGCGATGGCCAGGATGGCGCGGCGCTCGTCCGCTCGTACCAGGCTGGCGCGCACCAGGCTGCCGCCGTCCATGGTCAAGGGGCGGCGGGTTTCGGCCAGGGCCTGGGCCGCCAGGTCGTGAGGGTTGCCCTGGATCAGTTCGAGCGCCAGGGTCGCCGGCCCGTCGAATTGCTGCCAGGCGCTGCTGCCGTCGCTGAGCACCCGGCAGCGCAGGATGGCGTGGCGGGCCAGCAGTCCGTCGAGGGCGGTTTGCAGGGCCGGTTGATTGACCTCGCCGCTCAGTTCCAGCAGCAGCGCAATGTTGTGATAGACCGGGTTGGCGTTGTACAGGTAGCCGGTTTCGAAGGTGTCGACGAACCACATCCGCTCCTGGTGAAAGGACAGCGGCAGTCGCTCCGGTACAGGCACAAGGGCCTTGACCTCAGGCAAGGCCAGGGCCGGGTCCAGCTCCAGCGCAGCGATCCGGGTGTCCGGGGCTTCGGTGAAGCAGTGCAGCAGACGTTCGAAACGCCCCGCCAGTCGCTCGATGGTGGAGGCGTCGAACAACGCGGTGGAATACGACAGGCTGCAGGACAGGCTTGGACCCCCTTCGTCGATGTGCAGGGACAGGTCGTGCTGGGTGTTGTCCTTGGGCGACGGTAAAAACTCCAGGTTCAGCCCCGGCAACTGCAGCTGGCCACCTGCGCCCCCGGCATTGGTGTAGAGCATGGTCTGGAACACCGGGCTGTAGCTGGCGCTGCGTGGTGGCTTGAGGGCTTCGACCACCAGCTCGAAGGGCGTGTCCTGGTGAGGCGAGGATTCCAGCATCAGGTGCTTGACCTGTTGCAGCACCTGATCGAGGGTCGGGTTGGCTTCCAGGCGTACGCGCAGGGCCAGGGTGTTAACGAAGAAACCGATCAGCGACTGCACATCCTGGCGGTCGCGGTTGGCGGCGACGGTGCCGATCACCAGGTCTTGCTGGCCACTGATCCGAGCCAGCAGGACTGCCCAGGCGGCCATCAAGGTCATGAACGGCGTGGCGGCGCGGGACTGGGCGAACCGGGCGATGGCACCGGACAGCGACGCGGGCAGATCGAAGCCCAGGGTTTCGCCGCGGTAGCTCTGCACTGCTGGGCGTGGGCGGTCGGTGGGCAATGAAAGCAGGGGCGGGGCGCCGGCCAGGTGAGTGCGCCAGAACTCCACTTGCTGGTCCAGGCGTGCGCCTTCCAGGTGCTGGCGCTGCCAGGCCGCGTAGTCGGCGTATTGCCGGGGCAGGGGTGGCAGTGGGTCGGGCTGCCCGGCGCTGAATGCCTGGTACAAGGTGGCGAATTCCTTGACCAGGATGCCGATGGACCAACCGTCGGAGATGATGTGGTGCTGGGTGATCAGCAGCCGGTGCTCGTCGTCGGCCAGGCGTAGCAGGCTGCCGCGAATCAGCGGCCCGTGCAGCAGATCGAACGGTTGTTTGGCTGCCTCTTCGCTCAGGCGCGCGACCTGGGCCGCGGCTTCGTCCCGGGATAGATGGCGCAGGTCATGCTCCACCAGGCTGAAGCCGCAATCGGCCGGGGCGATGATTTGCACCGGGTGTTCGCCTTCACGGCGGAAGGTGGTGCGCAGGCTTTCATGCCGCGCCACCAGACGATTCAGGGCTTCCTTGAGCGCCGCCTGGTCGAGGGCGCCGCGCAGCACCAAGGCGGCAGGCATGTGATAGGCGGCGCTGGCGGTGGGGTCCAACTGGTCGAGGAACCACAGCCGCTGCTGGGCGAACGATAGCGCCAGCGGAGCGTCGCGGTCGACGCCGGTCATGTCGTCAGGAGCACTTTCGATGACCCGTGTCGCACCGCGTTGCTTGAGCAGGCGCAGGAGCGCGGCACGTTTCAACTGGTCGAGACTATCGTTATGTTCGTTCAATTTATTCAGCATCCTTGGAGACGATAGCGAGCAGTTCGCTTTCAGACAGCGAAGCCATTTCTTGTTGCAGGTCGAGCAGTTCATCCGACTCGTACTGCGCCAGTTGCAGGGTGTTGATCAGGTCGGCCAGGGCCAGCAGCGAGGGGTGTTCGAACAGCCCTCTGAGCGGCACTTCGACGCCGAAGGTTTCTCGTGCCCGGAGCGTGACTTGCACCGCCAGCAGCGAGTGGCCGCCGAGCTCGAAGAAATTGTCGTGACGGCCAATCCGCTCCAGCCCCAGCAGGTCGGACCAGATGGCCGACAGCAACGCTTCGGTCTCGCCGCTTGGCGCTTCGTACTGGCGGTACGCGAAGTCTTCGCTGGCAGGCGCCGGCAGGGCGTTGCGATCGAGCTTGCCGTTGGGGCTCAAGGGCAACTGCTCGACCACCACGAATGCCGCCGGGACCATGTAGTCTGGTAACTGCGAGGTCAGGTAGGGCCGTAGCGTGCTGCTGGCGTTACGCCCGGTCAGGTGCGGCTCGACGCTCAGGTACGCCACCAGACGCGTGGCTCCCGGTGTGTCTTCGCGGGCGATGACGGCTGCCTCACGCACCCCCGGCAGGGTCAGCATCAGGGCTTCGATTTCACCGGGTTCGATACGGAAACCACGGATCTTGACCTGTTGGTCGTTGCGCCCAAGGAACTCGATCACCCCATCGGCGCGCATGCGCACCAGATCGCCGGTGCGGTACATCCGTGGCGTGTCGCCCGGGCCGAATGGGTCGCTGAGGAAGTGCTCGGCGTTCAGTGACGCCCGGTCCAGGTAACCTCGCGCCACCCCCGCGCCGCCTACGTACAATTCGCCCGGCACGCCGAGTGGCACCGGCTCGCGCTGTTCGTCGAGCACGTACAGGCGACTGTTGGGGATCGCCCGCCCGATGGGCACCGTGCCCCGGTCCTGGGCGGTGCAGCGATGCACCGAAGCCCATACGGTGGCTTCGGTGGGGCCGTACTCGTTGTACAAGGTGATCTCAGGTTCCAGCCCAGCACATTCCTGCACCAACTGCGCGGGACAGGCTTCGCCGGCGACGATCATTTCTTGCAGGCTGCCATGACCGTGGCCGCTGGCGAGGCTTGCCAGCACCAGGCGTCCCAGGGACGGCACGCACAGCAGTGAGGTGATGGCCTGTTCACCAATGAACCGGGCGATGGCATCGGGATCCCGGGCGGTCTCGGCATCCGGGATGCACAAGGTGCCGCCACCGACCAGGGTCCCGAAGACCCCGGCCACGGAGCTGTCGAAGGCAATCGACGACAACAGCAGGAAGCGCTTGCCGGTTGCCGGCCCATACACCGTGCCACGGGCCAGCGTCGAGGCCACCAGGTTACGATGTTCGATCATCACCCCCTTGGGTTTACCGGTGGAGCCAGAGGTGTAGATCACATAGGCCAGGTGCGCCGGGATCAGGCCCTGGGCATCCCGTTGTGGGTCCTGGCTGCTCGAGCGCACTGCCAGCGCCCGTTCGATGGCCAGGTAGCGAGTGCCCTCCTGCAGTGTGCCCACGGCCGTGCGACCGACCGGATCGGCCAGCAACAGGCGTGGCCTGGCGTCCTCGATGATCGAGGCCAGGCGCTCGGCCGGGTAGGTCGGATCCAGCGGCACGTAGGCACCACCGGCCTTGAGAATCCCCAGCAGGGCAGTGATCATCGCCACGCTGCGTTCGACACAGATGGCGACCAGATCCCCCGGTTGGACCCCTGCTGCGATCAACTGGTGCGCCAGACCGTTGGCCTGGGCATTGAGCTCGGCATAACTGAGCGATTGCCGGCTGTCGAGCAGTGCACAGGCGTGCGGTGTGCGGCGCGCCTGCTCTTCGAACAACTGTTGAATGCACAGGTGCGTCGGGTAGTCCACCTTGGTCTGGTTAAAGGTTTCCAGCAGTAGGGTGCGCTCCTGGGCAGGCAGCACGTCCAGTTGCGTGAGTGGGATCTGTGGCGTGTACATCAAGGCCTGGGTCAGTTGCTCCAGCGCCCGTTGCATCAAGGCGCAGATGCGCTGCGGGTCAACCCCCTGCACACTTTGCACGGTCAGGCCCAGGGCATCGCCATAGTCGTTGACCGACAGGGTCAGTGGGTAATTGGTCCGCTCGGCACTGTCGAGGATACGCATGCCCGGCCAGTGCAGTTGGCTGTCGTCGCGCTGGTGGCGATAGTTGAGCAGCGTGGTGAACAGCGGCAAGGCGTTGGGTACGCCACTGCAACGCTGTGCCAGGGCCAGGGAGGCCTGTTCGTGGTCCAGCAGCTCGATCAGGTCGCGGTGGGTGGCCAGGACCTGTTCATTGGCCCCGGCGCTCAGTTGCAGGCGCACCGGCAGGGTGTTGATGAACACGCCCAAGGCGCGTTCCGCCCCGGCCGAGCCTTGCAGGCGCCCGGCGACCACCGTACCGAATACCACATCGTCGCGGCCGGTGCAGCGGGCCAGGACCTGGGCCCAGGCAACGTGGAACAGCGTCGCCGGGGTGATGCCTCGCTCCCGGGCCTGGGCGCGGATGCGCAGGTTGAGCTCGACGCCCAACGGCACACTGGCTTCTTCGATATGGCTGCCGTCGCCTTGCACTTCCAACAGATCGAAGGGCGCGGTGGGGGCATCGATATCCGCCAACCGGCGGGTGAAGTAGGCTTCGTGAACGTCGGCCGGGATGGCTTGGGCCTGGGCAATGAAGTCGCGATAGGGCTGGGGTGCCGCCAGGCTCTCGCTTTGTCCATGAAGGATCGCGTGGATTTCTTCCAGGACGATTTCCAGGGTCACATGGTCGCTGGCCATGTGGTGGTTGAGCAGCGCCAGCAGCCAGCGTTCGGAGTGCGGATCCTGGGCGATGCAGGCACGCATCAGCGGCGCCTGGCGCAGATCCAGGCGCAGTTGCCGTGGGTCGCTCAAGGCTTCGAGCTGGCTGCGCGGGTCCTTGTGGCCGTCGAGGGAAACACTGTGCACCGGCAAACGCGCCTGGCGCTGTACGACCTGTACTGGCTGGGGCAGACCGTCCCAATGTACGCAGGTGCGCAGGATGTCGTGGCGGTCGATCACCTGTTGCAAGGCGGCGATGAAGGCGTCGAGGCGCTGGCGGTTGTCGAACTCAAGCATCGAGCGCACCAGATAGGCGTCGCCTTCATGCCCGAGCAAATGATGGAACAGGATGCCTTGTTGCAGTGGCGCCAGGGGGTAGATGTCCTGGATATTCTGCGCGCCCCCAGGCACGGCAGCGACGATGTGTTTGAGCTGGGCTGAGGTCAGGTCCACCAGCGGCAACATCTGCGGTGTCAGTGCCAGGCAAGCGTCCGGAATACGATTGGCCGGCGCCTGGAAAACCGGATTTGTGCTGGTCGTCAGGGCCAGGGCCAGTTCTCGCAGGCTCGGGGCGCTGAAAACCATGCGCACGTTGGCGTTCAGGCCTTGTTCGCGCAGGCGTTCGATCAGGCTGACGGCCATCAGCGAGTGGCCGCCCAGTTCAAAGAAGCCGTCGTGACGACCGATGCGCTCGATCCCCAGCAAGGCTTGCCAGATTTCGGCGAGGATCTGTTCCACACGCCCTTCAGGTGCCTCGTAGGCGCGGCTGGCGTAGGCATCCTGGTCCGGTTCGGGCAGGGCGCGGCGGTCGAGCTTGCCGTTGGGGGTGAGCGGCAATGCGTCCAGCACCACGAAGGCGCTGGGCACCATGTGTTCGGGCAGGCGACTGAGCAGTTCGGCGCGCAATTGTCCGGCAGCGGCCGGTTCGCCGCACAGGTAGGCCACCAGGCGTTTGCCGGACTGGTGATCGTGGGCAACGACCGCCGCTTCGCGAACACCTGCGAGGGCGGCGAGGGCGGCTTCGATTTCCCCCAGTTCGACACGCAGGCCGCGAATCTTCACCTGATCGTCATTACGCCCCAGGTACTGCAACGTGCCGTCGGGCAACCAGCGACCGATGTCACCGGTCTTGTACAGCCGGGCGTCGGCCTTGCCGTAGAACGGGTCGGCGATAAAGCGCTCGGCGCTGAGCTGCGGCAGGTTGAGGTAGCCGCGGGCCACACCGATACCGCCGATGTGGATCTCACCGGGTACGCCCACCGGCAGCAACTGCCCGTGGCTGTCCAGTACATGCAACTGCATGTTGCGGATCGGTCGGCCAATCGGGATCGACTGGTGCCGGTAGGTCTCGAGATCGCTATCAGCGGTGTACCAGGCGACCACGTCACTGCACTCGGTCGGCCCGTAGCTGTTGATCACCGTTGGCCGTGGCAGAGGGAGTTTTTCCAGCATGGCGAGCTGGATCGGCTCACCGCCCAACACCACCCGTTTCAGACAGGCAAGGGCTTGCTGATGATCGGCGTCCACCAGCGCGTGGAAGGCGCTGGGCGACATGTTGAGGTGCGTGATGCCGGCGTCGGCGATCTGCGCGACGATGGCGCCGGGGTTGAAGGGTTCTTCGGCCAGGTGCAGCGTGGCGCCGACCAGCAGTGGCGCGAGGATATTTTTCTGGGTCAGGTCGAAGTTGTAGGAGGACGCCAGCAGCACGGCATCGCCAGCATCGAACGCCAGGTCTTCGAGGTACCAGTCCAGCAGGTTGCGCAGGCCGCGATGTTCGACCATCACGCCCTTGGGCAAGCCGGTGGAGCCGGAGGTGTAGATCACGTAGGCCAGGTGGCCGAAGCCCAGCGCTGTCACTGAAGGATTGTGCTCGGGGACTTGCAGCAGCGCCGCGCTGCCCAGCTCCAGCGTGGCCAGGCCTTGGGGCAGCGGCAACTCGTCCAGGCCTTGCTGGCGAACCAGGGCTCGTGGCTTGCTGTCGGCCAGCATATGGGCCAGACGTTGCGCCGGGTACTGCGGATCGAGCGGTACATAGGCCGCGCCGGCCTTGAGGATGCCCAGCAGGCCAATGACCATTTGCGCACTGCGCCGGGCGCAGAGGCCGACGGTGTCGTCGGGTTGCACGCCCAGGGCGATCAGCGCGTGGGCGATGCGGTTGGCCTGGGTATTGAGTTCGGCGTAGCTCAGGCTTTGCCCGGCGCAGACCAGCGCCACGGCGTCCGGGGTGCGGCTCGCCTGTGCTTCGAACGCCACGTGCGGGAAACGGCTTGGGCTTTCGTCCAAAGCGATGTTGGCCGGGTTGAAGGTTTCCAGCAGTTGTTGACGCTGCGAGTCATCCAGCAACGGCAGGGTCGCCAGCGCTTGGTGGGCATCGTCGAGCATCGCGTCGAGCAGATGCAGCAAATGCTGGCCCCAACGGGCGATGGTGCTCTCGTCGAACAGGTCGGTGGCGTACTCGAACTGGCCACTGATGGTTTCGCCATCGTCGTTGAGCGACAAACTCACGTCGAATTGGGTGGTGCCGGTGGGCTGGGGCAGTGGGGTCAGGCTCAGCCCTGGCAATTCCAACGCCTGGTCGCGCGGGGTATTGCCCAGCACCAGCATGGCCTGGAACAGCGGGCTGTGGCCGAGGCTGCGCTCCGGTTGCAGGACTTCGACCACCTGCTCGAACGGCAGGTCTTGATGGCTGTAGGCGTCGAGGGTGGTGGCCTTGATCTGCGCCAGCAACTGGTCGACACGGCTGTGGGCCTGGACGTCGATGCGCAGGGCCAGGGTGTTGACGAAGAAGCCGATCAGCGCCTCGGTTTCCTGGCGTGGACGGTTGGCCACCGGGGTGCCGACCACCACTTGCGGTTGGTTGCTCAGGCGCGAAAGCAGGATCGACCAGGCGCCGAGCAGGGTCATGAACGGGGTCAGGCCCTGTTGCTGGCTGAAGCGGCGCAGGCGAGTGCTGAGTGCTGCGGGCAGTTGCAGGGCCAGCGCGGCACCCTGGTAGCTTTGCACTTGCGGGCGGTTATGGTCGCTGGGCAGTTCCAGCAGCGCCGGGGCGCCGCTGAGGTGTTCCTTCCAGAAGCCGACCTGGGCTTGCAGGCGTTCACCTTGCAGGTGCTGCTGTTGCCAGGCGGCGTAGTCGGCGTATTGCAGGGCCAGGGGCGGCAGTGGATCGTCGAGATCCTGGCTGAAGGCGGCATAGAGCGCGTTGAATTCACCGATCAACACCGCCACCGACCAACCGTCGGAAACGATGTGGTGCTGGGTTACCAGCAGAATATGTTCGTCGGCGTCCAGGCGCAGCAGGCGGCCACGAATCAGCGGTCCCTGGCTCAGATCGAAAGCGTCCCGCGCTTCGGCCTGGGTCAATTGCTCGACGGCCGCCTGCCGGGCCTCGGTGTCGAGGGCTTGCAGGTCGTGTTCCTGCAAGGCGAAGCCGATGTCGGCGGCGGCGAAGCGCTGGCGGACCTCGCCGTCATGGCGTTCGAAGGTGGTGCGCAGGCTTTCGTGGCGGGCGACGATGCGGTCCAGGGCGCGTTGCAAGGCGTGGCGATCCAGCTGGCCGCGCAGGTGCAGGGCAGCGGGCATGTGATAGGCGACGCTGGCGGCGTGGTCCAGTTGATCGAGGAACCACAGGCGTTGTTGGGCCAGGGACAGCGGCAATGCTTGCTCGCGGGACACCACGGCAATCGGCTGGACCTGGGACTGGCCGGCCTGTTCCACCCGTTGGGCCAGTTCACTCAACGAGGTCTGGGCGAAGAGGGTTCGCAGGTCGATCTCGACACCGAGGTCCTGGTGCAGACGCGCTTGCAGTTGCACGGTCAGCAGCGAGTGACCGCCGAGTTCGAGAAAACCGTCGTGACGGCCGACCTGATCCAGGCCAAGCAGGTGTTTCCAGATTTCGGCGATGGCGATTTCAGTGTCGCCCTGGGGCGCTTCGTAGGTTTTGCTCGCCAGGGATTCCAGGCCCGGCGCAGGCAGGGCGCGGCGGTCGAGTTTGCCGTTGGCGGTGAGGGGCAGGGTGTCCAGGTGCACGAAGGCGCTGGGCACCATGTATTCGGGCAGGTGCTTGAGCAGGGTGCTACGCAGTTGTTCGGCACTGACCGATTCGCCGCACAGATACGCCACCAGGCGATTGTCTTCCCGGGCGATGACCACGGCCTCGCGGATACCCGGGTAGGCCACCAGGGCATTCTCAATCTCACCCAATTCGATGCGGAAACCACGGATTTTCACCTGGAAGTCATTACGCCCCAGGTACTCTAGCGTGCCATCGGCCAGCCAACGACCGAGGTCGCCGGTCTTGTACAGGCGTGCGTTCGGGTCAGTGCTGAACCGGTCGGCGATAAAACGTTCGGCGCTCAGCTCCGGACGGTTCAGGTAACCGCGGGCCACACCGGCCCCGCCGATGTGCAGCTCGCCGGCCACGCCCAGCGGCGTCGGTTGCCCCCGGGCGTCGAGCACGTGCACCTGGACGTTGGCGATCGGCCGGCCAATGCTCGGCCGTTCGCCGAGGTCGCGGATCAGGTCGATGGTGGCGTCTACCGTGCATTCGGTCGGGCCGTACATGTTGTAGAAACGAATGTTCGGGCAGTTGCGCAGTTTCTCCCAGGTCGCGGCGTTGATCGCCTCGCCACCGAGCAGCACGCTCACCGGCTGATAGCTCTGGCGCTCCAGCAGGCCGGCGGCGAGCAGAGTGTCGAGCTGCGACGGCGTGGAATCGAAGGCATGCACCTGATGCTGTTCGAGGAAATCCAGCAGCTCGTGGCCGCTGGCGCGGATCAGTTGCGGGATGATCACCAAACGGTGGCCGGAGAATAGCTGCGAGATGCCCTTGATCGACATGTCGAAGAAGAACCCGGCATTCAGCGCCACGGTGGCCGGTGTCGGGCAGTGCCGGTGGGTGCTGCGGGTCAGCACCTGCCAGAAGTTGAACACCGAACGGTGCTCGACCATCACGCCCTTGGATTGGCCGGTGGAGCCGGAGGTGTAGATCACATAGGCCAGGTGCTCGGCTGTCAGGCCTGGCACTTGCGGATTGGCATCAAAGGCCGGATTGCTCGCAGCCTGCAACGAATCAACCGTGTCGAGCAACAACAGCGGCAGCTCGCCTGCCGGCAAGTTGAGGGCCGCTTGGCTCAACAACGCCCGTGGCTGGCTGTCCTGCACCATGAACGCCATGCGCTCGGCAGGGTGGGCCGGGTCGATCGGCACGTAGGCGGCGCCGGCCTTGAGCACCCCCAGCAGGCCGACGATCATGTCCAGGCTGCGCTCGGCACAGATCGCCACGCGTTGATCGGGTTGGATACCGAGTTCGAGCAACTGTCGGGCCAGGTGGTTGGCGCGGCGGTTGAGCTGGCGGTAGCTCAGTTGCTGGTTCTCGCAAACCAGGGCCACGGCCTCGGGATTGGCCTGGACCTGGGTTTCGAACAGGGTGTGGATTGGCTGGGCAGGCCCGAAGTCGCTGGCGGTGCGGTTGAAGTCCGCCAGCAGCAATTGCCGCTCGGTTTCGGGCAGCACTTCCAGATCGCTGGCGAGGCGTTCGGGGGCCTGTTCAAGGGCTTCCACCAGGGCGGCCACGGCTTGGCCGAGGTAGGCGGCGATGCGTTGCGGGTCGATGCCAGTGATGGCTTGGGCGGTCAGGGAGAAGTCGTCGCCTTCATCCGCCACAGCCACTTCGATCGGATAGTTGGTACGGGCTTCATTGCTCAGGAAGCGCACACCGTCCCAGGCCAGGACCTGATCTGTGTTGGCCAACGAGCCGCCGTCGGTCTGATGGCGGTAGTTGAGCAGGGTGGTGAACAGCGGCAGGCCCGCGGTAACCCCGCTGCAGCGTTGGGCCAGGGCCAGGGAGGCCTGTTCGTGGGCGAGCAGTTCGCTGAGGTCGCGATAGGTTTCGTCCACCAGCGTGCTGACACTGAGCCCGGCCAATTGCACCCGTACTGGTAGGGTGTTGATGAACACGCCAAGGGCCCGGTCGGCACCCAGTGAACCTTGCAGGCGTCCGGTGACCACGGTGCCGAACACTACGTCGTCACGCCCCGTGCACCGCCCGAGCACCTGGGCCCAGGCCAGATGAAACAGTACCGCCGGCGTCACCCCGGCCGTACGCGATTGCGCGCGGATCCGCAGGCTCAGGGCCGGGTCGAGACGCACACTGGTTTCCACCACCTGGGCACCGTCGCCCTGGACATCCAGCACACCGAATGGGGCCGTCGGCTCATCGACACTGGCCAGGCGCCCAGCGAAATAGGCTTCGTGGGCCTGGGGCGGGGTGGCGAGAATCTGCGCGACGAACTCCCGATACGGCATGGGTGTCGGCAGGTCGGCCCCCTGACCCTGCATCAGGGTCTGGATTTCCTCGAGCACGATGCCCAGGGACACGTGGTCGCTGATCATGTGGTGGTCCAGCAATGCCAGCCACCAGCGTTGGGAATGCGGGTCCTGGGCGATGCAGGCACGCATCAGCGGTGCCTGTTGCAAATCCAGGCGCAGGTGTCGTGGATCGCTCAAACGCTCCAGTTGCGCGCGCGGATCCTCATCGGCCGCCAGGGTGATGGGCTGGACCGGCAACACGGCCCGACGTTGCACCACCTGCACCGCTTGCGGCTGGCCGACCCAATGCACGGCGCTGCGCAGGATGTCGTGGCGGTCAATGACCTGTTGCAGGGCCGTGACAAAGGCATCGAGGCGCTGGCGGTCGTCGAACTCGATCATCGAGCGCACCAGATAGGCGTCGCCTTCATGCCCGAGCAAATGATGGAACAGAATGCCTTGCTGCAATGGGGCCAGGGGGTAGATGTCCTGGATGTTCGCGGCACCGCCGGGCACGGCGCTGACGATACGTTCGAGCTGGCTCGGGGTCAGTTCCACCAGGGGCAGCATGTCCGGCGTCAACGCCGTGCAATCGGCCGGAATCCGGTTGGCCGGGGCCAGGAACAAGACTTCCTCGCTGCGGCTCAGGGCTTGGGCCATCTCCCGTACGCTGGGGGCGGTGAACACGGTGCGCACCGTGGCGCTGAGGCCGTGCTGGCGCAAACGGTCGATCAGGCTGACAGCCAGCAACGAATGCCCGCCGAGTTCGAAGAAGCGGTCATGCCGGCCGACCTTCTCGATGCCCAGCAGATCCTGCCAGACGGTCGCGACGATCTGCTCGACCTCGCCCCGCGGTGCCTCGTAGGCACGGCTGGCGAACGCTTCCTGACCCGGTGCGGGCAGGGCGCGGCGGTCGAGTTTGCCGTTGGGGGTCAATGGCAGGGCTTCGAGGTGCACAAAGGCGCTGGGCACCATGTATTCGGGCAGTGCCGCGAGCAACGCGGTGCGCAACTGTTCAACGGGGACCGATTCACCACACAGATAGGCGATCAAGCGCTTGCTGTCCGATTGACCCGGTTTGCTCTCCTGGGCGACCACCACCGCTTCACGCACACCGGCGCAGCCGGCGAGGATGGCTTCGATCTCGCCCAGCTCCACACGGAAACCGCGGATCTTCACCTGATCGTCGTTGCGTCCCAGGTACTGGAGAGTGCCATCGGCCAGCCAGCGACCGAGGTCGCCGGTCTTGTACAGGCGCGCGTCCGGGTCGGTGCTGAAAGGGTCGGCAATGAAGCGTTCGGCGGTCAGCTCCTGGCGATTGAGGTAACCGCGCGCGACACCGACACCGCCAATGTGAATTTCTCCGGCGACCCCCAGTGGGACAAGGTTGCCGCTGGCATCGAGCACGTGCAGCTGGGTGTTGCGTACCGGTTTGCCGATCGAGCGGAAGTCGTCGTGATCGCTTTCCATCAGGCGGATCGAGGCGTTCACGGTGGCTTCGGTCGGGCCGTAGGCGTTGAACAGCGCCGGGCGATGACCGGCCCGGGCGAACCACTGGGTCACGGCCTGTTTACCCACCGCTTCGCCACCGATCATGAACTGACGCAGCGAGGAGGGCAGCGCTACATGCAGGTCGCGGCTGACCTGCTGCCAGAACACGGTCGGCAGGTTGGCGACGGTGATCGCATGTTGTTCGCACAGGGCGGCGAAGGCCGCAGTCCCGGCAATCCAGGCATCGCTGCGCAGAACCAGGGTGGCACCGGACAGTAATGCCCCGAAAATCTCTTCCACCGACATGTCGAAGGTCATGGTGGCGAATTGCAGGATGCGGTCCTTGGGGTTGAGGCCATAACGCTCTTGCAGGGCGCCGATCTGGTTGCACACCGAACGGTGTTCGAGCATCACCCCCTTCGGCTTACCGGTGGAGCCCGAGGTGTACATGACGTAGGCCAGGTGCCGGGAGGTCAGGCCTTCGACCCGTGGGTTGCGTTCATCGCCAGCGGCTGGATCGTCCAGCGACAGCTGCGCGATCGGCAGCGGTGGCAGTTGTCCGGCCAGGTTGCCTTGGGTCAGCAGTACTCGCGGCGAGCTGTCGCTGAGCATGTGCTGCAGGCGATCCTGCGGATAGTTCGGGTCCAGCGGCACATAGGCGCCGCCGGCCTTGAGGATGGCCAGGATACCAATGATCATCTCGGGGCTGCGTTCCACCAGCAGCGTCACGCGTTCATCCGGGCGCAGGCCGGCGGCGATCAAGCGGTGAGCGATACGGTTGGCACGGGCATTGAGTTCGCCATAGCTGAGGCGGCTGTTTTCAGCCTGGACAGCGATGGCGCGGGGGCGATCCTGCACCTGTTGTTCGAACCACTCATGCACCAGCCTGCCTTCGGGAAACGGGGCATGGGTCTGATTGAAGCCACCGAGCAGTTGCCGGCGTTGCTGGTTGTCCAGCAACGGCAGGGTCGCCAGCGCTTGGTGGGCATCGTCGAGCATCGCGTCGAGCAGATGCAGCAAATGCTGGCCCCAACGGGCGATGGTGCTCTCGTCGAACAGGTCGGTGGCGTACTCGAACTGGCCACTGATGGTTTCGCCATCGTCGTTGAGCGACAAACTCACGTCGAATTGGGTGGTGCCGGTGGGCTGGGGCAGTGGGGTCAGGCTCAGCCCTGGCAATTCCAACGCCTGGTCGCGCGGGGTATTGCCCAGCACCAGCATGGCCTGGAACAGCGGGCTGTGGCCGAGGCTGCGCTCCGGTTGCAGGACTTCGACTACCTGCTCGAACGGCAGGTCCTGATGGCTGTAGGCGTCAAGGGTGGTGGCCTTGATCTGCGCCAGCAACTGGTCGACACGGCTGTGGGCCTGGACGTCGATGCGCAGGGCCAGGGTGTTGACGAAGAAGCCGATCAGCGCCTCGGTTTCCTGGCGTGGACGGTTGGCCACCGGGGTGCCGACCACCACTTGCGGTTGGTTGCTCAGGCGCGAAAGCAGGATCGACCAGGCGCCGAGCAGGGTCATGAACGGCGTCAGGCCCTGTTGCTGGCTGAAGCGGCGCAGGCGAGTGCTGAGTGCTGCGGGCAGTTGCAGGGCCAGCGCGGCACCCTGGTAGCTTTGCACTTGCGGGCGGTTATGGTCGCTGGGCAGTTCCAGCAGCGCCGGGGCGCCGCTGAGGTGTTCCTTCCAGAAGCCGACCTGGGCTTGCAGGCGTTCACCTTGCAGGTGCTGCTGTTGCCAGGCGGCATAGTCGGCGTATTGCAGGGCCAGGGGCGGCAGTGGATCGTCGAGATCCTGGCTGAAGGCGGCATAGAGCGCGTTGAATTCACCGATCAACACCGCCACCGACCAACCGTCGGAGACGATGTGGTGCTGGGTCACCAGCAGAATATGTTCGTCGGCGTCCAGGCGCAGCAGGCGGCCACGAATCAGCGGTCCCTGGCTCAGATCGAAAGCGTCCCGGGCTTCGGCCTGGGTCAATTGCTCGACGGCCGCCTGCCGGGCCTCGGTGTCGAGGGCTTGCAGGTCGTGTTCCTGCAAGGCGAAGCCGATGTCGGCGGCGGCGAAGCGCTGGCGGACCTCGCCGTCATGGCGTTCGAAGGTGGTGCGCAGGCTTTCGTGGCGGGCGACGATGCGGTCCAGGGCGCGTTGCAAGGCGTGGCGATCCAGCTGGCCGCGCAGGTGCAGGGCAGCGGGCATGTGATAGGCGACGCTGGCGGCGTGGTCCAGTTGATCGAGGAACCACAGGCGTTGTTGGGCCAGGGACAGCGGCAATGCTTGCTCGCGGGACACCACGGCAATCGGCTGGACCTGGGACTGGCCGGCCTGTTCCACCCGTTGGGCCAGTTCACTCAACGAGGTCTGGGCGAAGAGGGTGCGCAGGTCGATCTCGACACCGAGGTCCTGGTGCAGACGCGCTTGCAGTTGCACGGTCAGCAGCGAGTGACCGCCGAGTTCGAGGAAACCGTCGTGACGGCCGACCTGATCCAGGCCAAGCAGGTGTTTCCAGATTTCGGCGATGGCGAGTTCAGTGTCGCCCTGGGGCGCTTCGTAGGTTTTGCTCGCCAGGGATTCCAGGCCCGGCGCAGGCAGGGCGCGGCGGTCGAGCTTGCCGTTGGCGGTGAGGGGCAGGGCATCGAGGTGCACGAAGGCGCTGGGCACCATGTATTCGGGCAGGTGCTTGAGCAGGGTGCTACGCAGTTGCTCGGCCGGCACCGGCTCGCCGCAGACGTAGGCAACCAGGCGTTTGCTGTCCGCTTGCCCAGGATGGTCTTCCCGGGCAATGACCACCACTTCGCGAACGCCGGGGCACAGGGCCAGGGCCGCTTCGACTTCGCCGATCTCGATGCGCAGGCCGCGGATTTTAACCTGGAAGTCGTTGCGCCCCAGGTACTCCAATGCACCGTTGGCCAGCCACCGGCCAAGGTCGCCAGTCTTGTACAGGCGTGCATTCGGTTCAGTGCTGAACGGGTCGGCGATGAACCGTTCGGCGCTCAGTTCCGCTTGGTTCAAGTAGCCTCGGGCGACGCCGATGCCGCCGATGTGCAGCTCCCCGGCGACGCCCAACGGTTGGGGTTCGCCCCGGGCGTCGAGGACATGCATCTGGATGTTGGCGATCGGCTTGCCGATGGGCACGCTTTCGCCGGGATCACTGGGGCGGCACTGCCAGGCGGTGACGTCGATGGCCGCTTCGGTCGGACCATAGAGATTGTGCAGCTCGACCCCCGCCAGTTGTTGTTCGAAGCGCCGTTGCAGGCCGCGAGGCAGGGCTTCGCCGCTGCACAGCACCCGACGCAGGGCAGGGAAGTCCTGTCTGTCGTGGTGTTCGAGGAACAGGTCGAGCATCGACGGTACGAAGTGCAGCAGCGTGACGCCGGCCTGGCGCATCAGTCGGGCCAGGTAATCCGGCTCCTGGTGGCCGCCCGGACGGGCCATGACCAGCTCGGCGCCGGCCAGCAACGGCAGGAAAAACTCCCAGACCGACACGTCAAATCCGAACGGGGTCTTTTGCAGCACCCGGTCGCTGGCATCGACGCCGTATTGGTCCCTGGCCCACAGCAGGCGGTTGACCACCCCGAGGTGTTCATTCATCACCCCTTTGGGGTTGCCGGTGGAACCTGAGGTGTAGAGCACGTAGGCCAGGTGCCGGGGTGTCAGCCCCAGGGCGTGTGGCGCCGGGTCATGCTCGGGCTGCGTGGCCAGTTGCGCGTGATCTTCGTCGCCATCGAGTGCCAGCAGCGGAACATCCAACGGCGGCAGCTGGGCCAGCAGTGCCTGGCTGGTCAGCACGGCTCGCGGGGCACTGTCGGCAAGCATGAACGCCTGGCGGGCGCTCGGCAGGTCCGGGTCGATAGGCACGTAGGCGCCGCCAGCCTTGAGTATGCCCAGCAGGGCGACGACCATTTCCGGCCCGCGTCTGAGGCTCACGGCCACCCGGTCATCCGGCTTCACCCCCAGTTCGATCAGGCGATGGGCGAGCCGGTTGGCCTGGCGATTGAGTTGGCCGTAACTGAGCAAAGGACCGGTGTCGTCGCGCACGGCGCAGGCAGCCGGGCGCTGCTCGGCTTGCTGTTCGAACAACTGATGGATCAGCACGTCCTGCGGATAGTCGCGGGCGGTGGCATTGAATTCGACTTGCAGGCGTAGCCGCTCGGCCTGGCTCATGAGCGGGTAATGGCCCACGGCGGTGTCATGGTGCTCCAGCACCGCTTCGAGCATCGAGAGCATGCGTTGTTGCAGGAGTCGGGCTTCTTCCAGGCTGAAATAGGCGGTGTTGAAGTTGAAGTCCAGATGGACGTCTTCGAACGGATGGTAGTCGCGCACGAAGATCGCCATGGGCGTCTGTTCGTAGCCGTTATCCATGGTGATGACGGTGGACGAGGTGCCGCCGAACTGATCGTCGCCGTCCAGGCTTTCGAACGACAAGGAGATGTCGAACAGTTGCCGACGTCCGCTCTGTGCCAGGCGCAGGCTGCGGTTGAGCTCGGCGATGGGGAAGCGCTGATGGCGGTAGCAGCGGCGCAGTTGTCCACCGGCGGTATGCATCAGGTCCAGCAGTGAGGCGTCGAAGTCGACAGGCAGGCGGATCGGGCTGACCGAGGAAAACATGCCCGCGGTTTCTTTGGTACGGGCGGTGGTGCGGTTGTGCACGGGCATGCCGATGACGATTTCATCGACCCCCACGGTGCGGCAGAAATAGGTGGCCACCACGCTGATCAGCACATGGGCGACCGACAGGCTGCGCTCGCTGGCGAATTGCGTCAGGGCGTCGTACAGCGCCCGGGGAAGCATCGCCTGCACCTGGGCGCTGGGCGCCAGCGCATTGGCCTGGCCGGTCTTGAAGTCAGCGCGGCGTTGCAAGAGCGATGGCGGCATTTGCGCGTAGGTTTCCTGCCAGAACTGGCGGTCGCGCTCGTAGCGGGACGATGCGAGGTAAGCCCGGTCATCTTCCAGGAACGACAGGTAGGAATGCCCTTGGGCGACTTCGTCATTGCCGGCCAGCAGGCCGTTGTAGGCCGCGCCCACGGCGTGGCCGATCAGCGCCACGCCAATGCCGTCGGTGACCAGGTGGTGGTAGCGGTTGAGCCAGTAATGGAGGTTCGGGCCACAACGGACCATGCGCGCCTCCCAGAGCTGGCCGGTCAGCGATTCGAACGGTTGGCGGAAAGCGTCGCGCAGGTAGTCCATGGCCAGGCCGGCGGCAGCCTGCTCCTCGGAGAACTCCACCACTTGCAGGTTCACCTTGACCTCGGGCAGGACTCGCTGGCGCCCGATGCCACCCTCATGACTGAAGCTCAGGCGCAGGGCATCGTGACGGTTGGCGACCAGCTCGATGGCTTTCTCGAACAATGGGATGTTGATCTCACCCCTGATCTCCAGGGACATGCCGATGTTGTAGTAGGGCAGGTCAGGGTGCGCGATCTGGTCCAGCCAGATGCCCTGCTGGACTGAGGCCAGCTCATGGGACACGCAATCTTGCGAGAGCGACATATCGGTCGACGAATCCATATCGGAGCACCTGCTTGCAGAATCAATTGAGGTTTTGTCTCCGTTCGAAAGGCAGCGATGTGTGGAGGCCTGGGCGACTGCCAGTCGGCGGATCAATAGCCGTGAGTAAGGACCTTGGCGGTGGCGCGCGGGCGCCTGGAGTCCCTTCACAAAGTGAGAAAAAATTAGAGCATCCGGTGGGGACTGTCTGTCATGGGAAGCAGGGACAACGGCGAGGAACGGGGCTTGGCGGTGCTTGGGCGTGGTCGCGTGAGTCTGTTATACCAACGACCCTGAGTGTGCTTGCGAGGGTCGAAAATGCCACTAATTGCCGAACCGGACCGCCCGGTATCGAAGTTCTGGAGCCTGTCCCGTTTTCCCAACCACCCCCAGGCAGGCCCGGTCGAAGTGATCGATGCGCTGTCGATCTCCAAAGAGGACTTCACCCGTCGGTACGTCAATCGCAACCGCCCCTGCCTGGTCAAGAATGCAGTGCGACATTGGCCGGCTTTTCAGAAATGGAAGCGCCTGGATTACCTCAAGGCCCATTCACGCAACAGCGCGGTGGTGGTGCGTTCGCAGATCGTCTCCGAGGTCATCGGTTGGTCCAGTCCCAAGGTCAAGGCCGAGTTGACCGAGTATGCGAACAGCGTCTACCGGGAAATGCCGTTCCACGAATTCCTCGACGGCCTGGGTGAGGGTGATGGGCCTTGGGTGGCCGACAGTTGCCGGTTTTCCGAAGGCTCGGCCATCGAGCAGATGAAAGAGGACGTCGGTGGGTTACCGTTCATGCCGCAGTTGGGCAAGTCCCGGCATTACCCGCCCCATCGCAGTTTCCTGTACCGCAACTCCTACACCGATTGGCATTTCCATGTCGTCGATGAAACGTTCATGGCCCAGGTGGTCGGTGCCAAGGAGGTGCTGCTGTTGCCGCCGGACGAAACCAGTTGGCGGGCGTTGCAGCCAGTGATCGAACAGGCGGGCTACCTGTACGACATCGACACCGGGCGTTTTCCAGGTACTCGGCAACTGCGAGCGCTGCGCACGGTGGTGGAGCCGGGAGATGCGTTGTACATCCCGGTCTATTGGTGGCATGCGGTGCAATCGATGGACGATGAATTCGGCGCCACCGTCGCCGCGACCTTCCCGACGCCCTTGCATGTCAGCGGCGACATCAGTTCGCCTATCGCCAGGCGGGTGTTGCGCACCTATCTGTTTTCCCGTTATGCGCCGGTGGTATTGGGTGCGGTGGCCTATTCCCTGGGTTATCGGTTGTTGAGCAAGTTAATCGATGTCGCCATGCCTCGCGATGTGCGCCCATGAGCTTGGGCAGTGGTCGCCGGGGCTTTGATCTGGGGCGAGGTTTCTATTTCCTCTGGTGTGGTGAGTCGCTGGCGGTGGTCGGCACCGCGTTGATGGAGTTCGCCCTGGGCGTCTGGGTGTATACCCATACCGGTTCGGCGGTGGCCTTCGCCAATGTCGTGCTGGCGGCGACCTTGCCGGCGGTGCTGTTTCTGCCACTGGCGGGCGGGCTGGCCGATCGGATCAGCCACCGGGTGATCATTGTCTGTTGCGATGTGAGCCTGGCGATACTGCTTCTGGGGGTGATGGCGCTGCTCTGGTTCGAACGCCTGGAACCGCTGCACCTGTACATTTTCAATTGCCTGGCGTCCATTGTCGGAGCCTTTCGCAAACCGGCCTATCAGGCCGCCGTGAGTACCATTGTCGCCCCCGACAAATTCACCCGGGCCTCGGGGTTGATCAGCATCAGCAAGAACGCTTCGGCCCTGGTGGCGCCGCTGCTGGCCGGGGCGATCATGGCCAGTGCCGGGCTGGTGACGATCCTGGCGGTGGACCTGATTACCTTCTGCTCGGGCACCTTGCTGGTGATCAAGGCGTTCTCCCATGTGCGCGGTGCGTCGGACCGTCATGAGCGTACTAGCAAAGGCTCGGTGTTCGGGGGCGCGGTGAGCAACGTTGCGGCGGCACTGAAGTTTTTCATGGCCGAACGGCTGATGGCCGGGCTGCTGGTCTACACCATGATGCGTACCGCATTGTTGTCGCTGGCCACCTTGATGATGACGCCGTTGTTGCTGTCGACCCTGGGTAGCCAGACGCTGGGCATGGCCTACACCTGGGCGGCCCTGGGTGGCCTGGCCGGTGCGGGGCTGTTGATTTCCATGGGCAACCCGCGGCGCTTGATGGCGCTGGTGGCGGTGGCCGATCTGTTGCTGGCGGCCTGTGTCGTTGCCCTGGGGATGGTGTCGCAGGCCGTTGCGTACTGCGCGCTGGCCTTTGTCGCGATCACCATGGCGAGTATCGCCGATGCCAGCGTGAACTCGCTCTGGATGCGCAGGATCCCCGCCGGCAGCCGTGCCAGTGTCTTTGCGCTGATCAGCATGTTGACCATTGCCACCACCAGCCTGGCGGTGATCGTCGGTGGCTTCCTGGTGGATCACTGGTTCCAGCCGGCGCTGATGCCGGGTGGTCTCTATGCCGAGTCGATTGGGCGCTGGCTGGGCGTAGGGCCGGGACGTGGCGTCGGGTTGCTGTTCGTCGTGGCCGGGGGGCTGTTTGCGCTCCTGCCCTTGAGCGTTCTGCTCTACGGGCCGATGCGCCGATTGGACGAGACACCCACGCAGGCGGCCGTCGTACGGTTGGCCGACACCCCCCAGGTCGAGCCGCTGTAATGCCCGGCGCGGCCTGCTGTACCGGATTCCCGTGACAGACAGGTCGGGCCCGGTGGGGCAACCTTTGCAGGCTCTTCTGCTGTGCCCGTATCCCGCGGGCAGGGCTGCCTTCGCAGCGCCATCGGAATCGACAACCCTCAATAAAAGGAGCAACTATGCGCCCGTCGTTTTATGATCCCAGCCGTTTCCCGGCACTCAAGAACCTGGCTGACAACTGGGAAGTGATCCGCGAGGAATTTCTGGCCCTCGATGCGCCGACCCTGACCATCAACCGTGTGGGCAAGTCGATTACCGAGATCGTCGACGAAGTGACCGCTCACATGGAGGCCGGCGGCGAGTATGGCTGGCTCTGGGGATGGGGTGACGACATGGACGTCATGCCGGAGTGGACCCAGTATGGCCTGGTCGCCTACGACACGCCGATCCCTTACGCCCAGGCCGCCATGCCCGGCACCATCGAACTGCTGAAAAAGATCCCCGGCATCAAGCTTTGTGCCTTGCTGCGCATGGAGCCCAACGTGTTCCTCGGCACCCACTCCCACACCGGTACCTGGGAAGAAGGCTTGCTGCACATGCAACTGACCATCGACGCACCCACCACTCAGAACTATGCCTACCTCAACGTCAATGGCAGCTTCAACCAGAGCACCAACGGCAACCTGGTGATCTTCGACGGCTCTCTCGACCACTTTGCCGTCAACGCTTCTCGGGCGCACCGGACTGTGCTGTATCTTGAGTTTCATCGTGAGAAGCACATGGTGGCTTGAGGTGGATCTGTGGCAGGGGGGAGGGTGGCGACTGGGAGATTGAGGTCGCCGCAAATCCTTGGTGGGAGCGCGCTTGCTCGCGATGGCGGCCTGATACCCGGCCTGGTTTTGGTTGGGTCGCATTCTCTTGTGTGCGAGCAGGCTCGCCTCCACCTTGAATCTTCAGCAGCGCAAATTCATGGACACCGACGCTGCCTGACGTATGAGTGGAGGACACCGGATTTCTTAATGCGGGAGAAACCAATGTGGGAGCGAGTCCGCTCCCACAGGTTTTGCTTTGCCCAGGTTCGCCGAGGTCAAACAGCCGTCGCTTCGAGGGTCGATTCCAGGAAGTGGAAAGCGGTGTGCTTCGAGCGCTGGGTGGACTCGAAGAACGCCAGATGACTGCCGTTGCGTTCCACATGCAGCAGGGCGTCGCTGATGGCCTCGGCAATGAGCCGGGAACCGCCGATGTGAGTGGTTTCATCGGCGTCGCCGGCGACCACCAGGGTGGGCACGGTGATCTGTTCCAGGCGCGACTTCAACTCGGTCTTGTTCAGCGCATCGTTGAGCCGTGCATAGCGGTAGAACAGCTCCTCATTGACGTAAGGATAGAGCGCCGCATGGGCGATGGAGTCCGGAATGGTCGCCAGTGTCGCCTGGTCCAGGAACAACGCCTGCAAGTCGCTGGCTTCGTTACGGTCCACGGCGGCCGATTCCATCAGCCATTCGAAGTTCTGCTGGTGGGCGGTGCGCAGGCTGTCGTCGCCCAGGTTGTAATCACCATGCCAAAGGCTCAGGGAGTTGACCCGATCCGGATAGGTGGCGGCAGCGCTCAGCGCAATCACCGCCCCGCCGCAGATGCCCATCAGGTGCGCGCTCTGCAATCCGTAGTGATTCATCACGTTGATCAGGTCGCCGACCTGGGCGTCGGTATCCACCGACAACTGGTCGAACGAGGTGCAGGAACCGAATAGCCCACGGGTTTCCCAGGTGACCACGAAGAACCGCTCGCTCAGCGCATTGAACCACTCGCGGCACAGGTCGAATGGCATGCCACAGGGCAGGGCCAGGACGATGGCCGGGCGCTGGCGCTCGGTGCTGGCGTGGACCGACAGCGCCACGTTGTCGCGGGTGATCAGGTGCAGTGTCTCGACCTCGGGCACTGCACCGCTGAAATCGAAGTGTCTGACCAGGCGTCCGAACTCCTTGGCACTGTCGACGTCGTCGAAGTGGTCGTAGGAGAAATCGAGCGCCTGGCAGATTTTCTTGCTGATAAACATTTCGAAGGACGACAGTTGCGTCTCGCCGTCGTGCAAGTACTGCACGGCCTTGACGCCGATCCGCGCGAAGGCGGTACTGACCGCCCGCTCCGTGGCTCTGACGCTAGGGGAGGACTGATCGGGTGTCAGGTCGCTCCCCTGGGCGAGAAAGCTCAGGCAGATAGGATCGGGCAGATGGATGGCAAGGTGCCTAAGCATCCTCACGGTCTCACACAGGCGCGTGGCTGCGTCGGTGGAAATAGTCATGGATTGGGGGACTCCTGTCAGGCACGTTACGCATGCCAACTGTCATATGGCACTGAGAAAATCAGACCGCTTCGAATTTCTTGCCTCGGGTGGTGTGGGTGACAAGGCGGTTGTATTCCGGGGTCTTGTCCCCGATCACTTGGACCGCTCCGTATTTTTCCAGGCTGATACGACCGCCGTATTCCTCGATGTGGTCGGAGTCCGGATAAATCTTCACGAACGACGGCACATAGCGCGAAGCGAAGCCCATGCGCATGTCCTGGGACTCACCGCTGTGGGGATAGGAGGCGTGCATCAGGGTCGACCAGAAAATGATGAACTGACCGGCCTTCATCTGCATGGGCACGGCGGCGGCTTCGTCAGGTTTCCAGTTCTCGTCGATCTGCAGCTGGCGATAGTCGTAGCCGAAGAAACCGCGTCGCACACCATCCTTGACCACCGAGTTGTTGGTCTCGGGTTCGTAGCTCATGCGCTTGGTTTCGTCGTAGTTCATGCTGTTCTGGGTGCCGGGAATGAATTGCAGGCAACCGTTGGCAATGTTGGCGTCGGTGAAGGCGGTCCAGACGGTAATGGTGCCGCCGAAGTCTTCATTTTCCGGCCAGAGGATCTGCGGCTTGCCCGACGCATTGGCAAAGGTGTCGGCCTGGTGCCAGTCGGTGCCTTCGTCGCCCGGGTATTTAGGGAAAAATTCGGTACGCCAGCACAATACATCCGGGCCGAGAATGCTCTCGACGCGGTCGCAGATTTGCGGGCGACAGATGTGACTGGCGAGGAATTCGTCGTCCAGGTGGCGATCATAGTTGGCGATGTTGGTGGCGCCGGAGATCGCATCCAGATCCTGGTATGCCGCGGCGCTGCGGTCGAGCAGGCGCAGACGGGTGCGCTTCCAGGTCTCTTTCATTTCTTCTGGCGAATAGGCGTCGAACGGGCCGATGAAACCGTTCTTTTCAAAGGACGCACGTTCTTCCGGGGTCAAGGCGAATTTTTTGCTCATGGGCTTTTCCTTTTCGATCAATGGGCTTGAACAAGGGAACGCTGGATGCAACCGGCCAATACCTTGGCGGTCGCGCCATCTGCCAGCACGCCTGGGTCGAGGTTGACCCGGTAATGGGCCTTGAGCGTGCTCAGCGAGCGGATCAGGGCCAGGGAGGTGCCGCCGAAATCGAAGAAGTCATCGTTCAGGCCAATGTTCTTCAGGCCGATATCGTCCGACCAGATCTTGAGCACGAACTGCTCCTGTTCAGTGAGGCCGGGTTCGCTGGCATGTTCCACGCTCGAAGGTACCGAGTCAGGCGAGGGCAGGCGGGCCTTGTCGATCTTGCCGTGGTCCGTGACCGGCAATTGCGCCAATGCAATGTAGGCTGAAGGACGCATGTAGTCCGGCAGACTGGCGGCCACCAGCGCGGCCACTTCGTTGCGGGTCTGTTCGGTCCAGGCGTCGACGCCCTGGGACGGCACCACGTAGGTGACCAGGCGCCAGTCGCCCTCGCCGTAATCGTGGCCGACGACATGGGCCGCAGCGATGGCCGGGCTGGTTTGCAGGCAAGCCTCGACTTCTCCCGGCTCGATCCGGAAACCACGGATCTTCAATTGTTCATCGCAACGTCCGGCGTAGCGGTACTCGCCGTCATCCCCCAGGACCAGCAGGTCTCCGGTGCGATAGGCACGGCTCGAGGTGCCCGGCAACTGGACGAAGCGCTCGGCATTCAGGGTAGGGCGATTCAGGTAGCCCAGCGCTACACCGGCACCTTCGATGTACAGCTCACCGGCGTTGCCTTGGGGCACCGGTTGCTGATCGGCGTCGAGCAGATGCAAACGCCAGCCATCCAGTGGCGCGCCGATGGAAACCATGGCGGCGCTTTCCAGGTCCTGGCCGAGCACGCGCTTGAAGGTGGTGTGGACGGTGGCTTCGGTGATGCCGTACATGTTGATCAAGGCCGGCTTCTGATCGCCGTGACGCTCGACCCATGGGCGCAGCACGGTGGCCGGTAGCGCCTCGCCGCCGAACACCACATAGCGCAGCGCCAGGGGGGCAGGGGCGGAGCGGTCGGCTTCATCGAGGCCACGGAACGCCGAGGGTGTCTGGCTCAGGACTGTCACACCCTGGTCCGCCAACCATTGGCGCATGTCACCGGGCGAGCGCGACACCTCGTAAGGCACTACGGCTACGTGGCCGCCGTGGGCGAGGGCGCCCCAGATTTCCCAGACCGAAAAATCGAAACCGATGGAGTGGAACATCGACCAGACGTCGTTCTCGTTGAAGGCGAACGAACGCTGGGTGCTTTCCAGCAGACGGCTGACATTGCCGTGCGCGACCAGGACACCCTTGGGTTCCCCGGTTGAGCCGGAGGTGTAGATGACGTACGCCGCGGCCTCGTCGGGGTGGCGACGGTCGCTGTCGGCAAGTGGTGCCAGGTCCGGACCGGCCAGTAGATCGGCGAGGGGCAGGACGCGCACGGACGCGCTCTGCGGCAGGTCGGCCAGTTCGCCGATCACCAGGCTCAGGCCACTGTAGCGAACGATGTGTTCGACACGCTTGCCAGGGTACTGCGGGTCGACCGGGACATAAGCGCCACCGGCCTTGAGAATGCCCAGCAGGCTGATGACCAGGTCGACGCCGCGTGGCAGGCACATCCCCACCAGCATGCCGTCCTGGACGCCTTCCTGGCGAAGCCGGGCCGCCAGCTTCGATGACGCCGTGTCGAGTTGGGCATAGCTCAATGAGCGCGAGGCGTCGGATACCGCGGTTCGCTCGGGGAATTCACGGGCCCGGGCGGTGAATATTTCATGCAGCAATGCACCAGACGTGAGGGGGGCTGGCGCGGGGTTGACCGATCCGCCAGTGTTCTTAATCGGCATGACTAACGCTCCTGTTAAATGCCACGTGCAGCGTGTTTGCGTGGTACGCAAACCGCTGCACTCGATACGTCACTGCGGCCCACGGGATCGTTGGAGGTACCTGTGCGAATCGCAGCTGGCGCATTTCAGCACCGACTTCGTGTCTGCGTCTGTCGGGGGAAATGGGGACAAACGATCCTGATGCGGATCGACCGTGTCGGTGTAGCGACAGGTGCCGGGCTCTGTCCCGGTTTGCGGTGCCAGACACCATCGCGGATCAGTGTTTTTATCCTTGCCCGATGGTGGGGCGTATTGATTTGGCCCTGCGACGTGGATCCGAGGATCTGTGGTTCAGGAGTTATGCATGAGTCTTCAAACTGACGCTTCACCCGTCATGCCCTCTGACGGGGTGGCGGATTCGCTCGTCTGGCCCGGTCACGGCGCCGGCGAATCGGTAAGGCTGTCGTCGCTCGCCGACGGTTTGAGTTTGCCGGTGGTGATAGAACCCATCGAGCCGGGGCTGGACCCGTCGCTGTGGGCCAGCACCCATCGCGAGGCGATCGAGGCGTTGCTGTGTCGCCACGGCGCGGTGCTGTTTCGCGGTTTTGACTTGGCCTCGGTGCCGGACTTCGAGGCGTTCGCCGAAGCCCTGTCGCCCGGGCTGCATGGCAGTTACGGCGACCTGCCGAAAAAGGAGGGCGGACGCAACGTCTATCGCTCCACGCCTTACCCCGAGCGCGAGATGATCCTCTATCACAACGAGAGTTCGCACCTGGAAAGCTGGCCGCGCAAGCAATGGTTCTACTGCGAGCAGCCGTCACGGGTCGGCGGCGCGACCCCCCTGGCGGACATCCGGCAGGTACTGCAATGCCTGCCGGCGGAGGTGGTGGCGCGCTTCGAACAGAAAGGCTTGATGTACAGCCGCACCTTTACCGTCGGTGTCGAGCCGAGCTGGGAGTCGTTCTTTGGCACCACCGACCGCGCGGCTGTCGAGCAGCGTTGCCGGGAGCAGGGCACCGATTTCGAATGGCTCGACGGCGAAACCCTGCAAGTGCGCACCCTCTGCCCGGCGGTCATCAAGCACCCGGTGACCGGCGAGCGCGCCTTCTTCAACCAGGTTCAGCTGCACCATCCGTTTTGTCTGGGCGAGGAAATGCGCGAAGACCTGCTCGACATGTTCGGCGCCGATCGTCTGCCACGCATGGTCAGTTATGGCGACGGAACACCGATAGAAGACAACGTCATGGCGTTGCTCGGCGAGGCCTATGAGGCCTGTGCCGTCAGGTTCGCCTGGCGCAAGGGCGATGTGGTGATGCTCGACAACATGTTGGCCGCCCATGCTCGCGATCCTTACGAGGAGCCGCGCCTGATTGTCGTGGCCATGGGCGAGATGACCGCCCGCGGCGACGTATGGCAGCCGGCGTGAGCCTTTTCGCGACTCCACTCGAGGATAGCTACCGATGAAAGAGAAGAAAGCGAAGAAAGTGAAGAAGCCCAGACCAGGCTCGGTCATGCGCCTGCTGTGGCGCAACCACCCCTGGCTGACGCTCTTTACCTTGGTCTGCGGTGTCATCAGCGGGGTCGCGTCTATCGCGGTGGTGAGTGTGATCAACGATGCGATCCACAATGACGGCTCTCGCCTGCACGCGCTGTACTGGTTCATCGGGCTCAGTGCCACGGCGCTGATCTTGCGCAACGGTGCAGCCTTGTTCCCGGCTTACGCCAGCATGCGGATCATGACGCGCCTGCGCATTGCGCTGTGTCGCAAGATCCTCGCCACGCCGCTGGAAGAAGTGGACCGGCGCGGCCCGCCCAATGTGCTGACGATGTTGACCAACGACATCCCGCAATTGAATACCACGTTGATCATCATGCCCACGATCCTGGTGGAGACGACGGTCTTTCTGTTCGGCATCGCCTACCTGGCTTACCTGTCATGGGTGGTTTTGGCCTTGACGGTTTCACTGATGATCCTGGGAGTGGGGCTGTATCTGTTCTTCTTTTCCTGTGGCGTCAGGAACACGTCCCGCGTACGGGATGAATACACCGCGTTCAATGAGTACACCCACGCGCTGGTGTTCGGCCTGAAGGAGCTGAAGCTCAATGGCGTGCGGCGCCGTTGGTTCGGTCGCTCGGCCATCGAGGCGTCTTCCACCCGTGTGGCGCGCTACAACTTCGTGGAGCGCCTGTGGTACACCGCCGCCGACAACGTCGGGCAGTTCACGCTGTCGTTGCTGATCGGTTGTCTGCTGTTCGCCGCGCCCCTGGTCAGTGCCGTCGATCCGAAAATCATGACCGCCAGCGTCCTGGCCGTGTTGTACATCATGGGCCCGTTGTCGTTGCTGGTCGGGGCGATGCCCTTGCTGGCGGCGGGCCGGGTGGCCTGTACACGTCTTTCGGAGTTTGGTTTCTCGATCAACGATCCGCATCCGGAGCCGATCGAGACCGACGTGCCCAAGGTTCATCTGCTGGAGCACAAGAAGTCGTGGAATCGCATCGAATTGAAAGCCGTGCGCATGCACTACCAGGATATGCATGCGGAGACCGGTTTCTCCCTGGGGCCCATCGACCTGACGGTGCAGGCAGGCGAGTTGATCTACATCGTCGGTGGCAACGGTTGCGGCAAGAGCACCTTGGCCAAGCTCCTCTGCGGGCTCTACATCCCCCAGGATGGTGAGGTCCTGCTCGATGGCAAGCCCATCACCGATGAAAGTCGCAATGACTATCGTGATTTGTTCTCTGCGGTGTTTTCCGATTTCCACTTGTTCAACCGTCTCATCGGCCCCGACGAAGAGGACGGCAGCCCGACGCTGGCGAGCAAGTACCTCGAAACCCTGGGGCTGGCCGACAAGATCAAGATCGAAGGGCAGGGGTATTCAACCTTGAAGGCCTTGTCCTATGGCCAGCAAAAACGCCTGGCGCTGGTGTGCGCCTACATGGAAGACCGGTCGGTCTACGTACTGGACGAATGGGCCGCGGACCAGGATCCGCCGTTCAAGAAGTTCTTCTACGAGGAACTGCTGCCCGACCTCAAGCGTCGTGGCAAGACGGTGCTGATCATTACCCATGACGACCAGTATTTCCAACTGGCCGATCGCATCATCAAGTTATCGGATGGCCAGATCGTTTCCGATATCAACTGCGCCCTGCGCGACAAGCGAGCCTGAATGTCCATTCAGGTCCCAGGGTCCGGCCCGCGATGTCGTGACAGTACTGCTGAACACCCGTGAAACCGCTTGGCACCGCCCCCACCCGGCAGACGTGAGTCCGGCGCCGGGTGCCTGCGCCATGCAAGAACGCTCCGGTCGTTCGACCGACCCAATGCCGCGCCGACTACCCGCGCGGATTTGCATCAATTCCAGGCGTGCCTGTTGCATTCAACCCGGGCAGCACTGACAAATCTCTGAGAAGGACCGTATGAAATTTTTCTTTGCGCGTGTGGTGGGTGACGTTGTTGCAACCGGCCGTTTGGCCAACCGGTGCGATGGACAGCAACCGGGCAGGATGGCCCAGGGCAGTCCGTTGTCGGTCCGCGTTCGGGTGTCGGAGGGGCGGGTATGAACCAGTCCCTGCAGTTCTCGCAAACCTACCCGTTGACCGCCGCCCAGCGAGACATCTGGCTGGAGCAAATGGTCCAGGGCGACTCCCCGTTGTACAACATCGGCGGATACCTGCACATCGACGGTGTGGTTGACCCCGAGCGGTTCCAGCAGGCGGTCGACCTGTTGGTGCAAAAGCATGATGCCCTGCGCACGGTATTGCTCTGCGAAGCCGACGCAGGCGGCGTGCCGATGCAGACGCTGGCCGATACGCTGGTGGTGCAGGTGCCTGTGCATGATTTGTCTGATCAGCGCGACCCGCAAGCATCGGCGCAGGCCTGGGTCGAGCAGCGGATGGCGATGGCGTTTCCACTGGATGGGGGGCCGCTGTTCCGCCTGGCGCTGCTCAAGCTCAATGACGCATCGTTCTATTTCGTTATCCAGGTTCATCACATCGTCCTGGATGGTTGGAGCATCGGCTTGATGTTCAAGGAGCTCGGCGAGCTTTACAGCGCGCTGGAAAGCAACCAGGCACCGGACGTGACAGCACCGTCCTACGTGGCATTCATCGAAGACGATGCCCGCTATCGCGATTCCCCGCGGTTTGCCCGTGAACGGCAGTACTGGCTGGAAAAATACCAGGAAGTGCCACCGCCCTTGTTCGTTGCCCGCAACCGTGATCGCTACCCTGGCGGCGTGGCCCCCAGTGGCCATGTCGTATGGCCCTATGCCCAGGCACTGAACGAGCGGATCGACGCCTTGGCGCAACTGCACCAGTCGTCACGCTCGGCGGTGCTGCTGGCCGCGCTGCACGTTTATTTTGTTCGCACCACCCAGCGCGAAGAGCTGGTGATCGGCTTGCCGGTCTTGAACCGCTCCAACGCGACGTTCAAGAAAACCATGGGCATGTTCACCCAGGTGAGCGCCGTGCGCCTGCGCTTCAGCGCCGACCTGTCATTCGGTGAGCTGGTCCACGAAGTGGCGCGCACTCTCAAACAGGACTATCGCCACCAGCGCTTCCCCCTGAGCGATATGAACCGTTCGCTGGAGCTGCTGCAGGGCAATCGCGCGCAATTGTTCGACATATCGTTCTCCTATGAGTTGGACGATCATCAGTTCATGTTCGGGCAAGCCCCGGCCCGTTCGGTGAAATGCTCGAACGGCCATGAACAGATGCCGTTGGCCATCCACGTCCGGAGCAACCCGCACGACGATAACGCCTGGTTGCACTGGATCTACAACGCAGCATTTTTCCAGGAGGGTGAAATCGAGGCGATGGCCGAGCGCTTCATGCAGGTGCTGGAGCAAGGCTTGAGCAATGACGCATTGCCGATCCGCGAGTTTGTGCTGCCGACGCCGGCCGAAGCCCGTCAGCTTCAGGCCTGGAACGCCAACGATGGGCAGCACTATGAGCATGACCGCACGATCCATGGCCTGTTCGAAGTGCAAGCGGCCGCGCAACCCGATGCGCTGGCGGTGGTATACGAAGAGCAGGCATTGACCTACGGTGAGCTCAATGCCCGGGCCAACCAGGTTGCCCATCGCCTGCTGGCGTTGGGGGTTCGCCCGGATGACCGGGTGGCGATCTGTGTCGAGCGTGGCCTGGACATGATCGTCGGCCTGCTGGGTATCCTCAAGTCCGGCGCCGGTTACGTGCCGCTGGACCCGGCCTATCCCCCGGAACGCCTGGCCTTCATGCTTGAGGACAGCTCCCCGGTGGCGTTGCTCACTCAGTCGGCGCTGGAGGTGCAACTGCCGGCGCTGTCTGCCCCGGTGTTATGGCTCGATCAGCCCGCCAGCGCGGGGATCGCCCCGCAGCCGGCGCACAACCCTGACGTCGCGACGCTGGCGTCGCATCACTTGGCTTATGTGATCTACACCTCCGGTTCCACCGGGTTGCCCAAAGGGGTGATGGTCGAACACCGCAACGTCGCCCGGCTGTTCTCGGCGACCCAGCCCTGGTTCGAGTTCGGCCAGCAGGATGTATGGGCGCTGTTCCATTCCTTCGCTTTCGACTTCTCGGTCTGGGAGATTTGGGGGGCGCTGAGCCATGGTGGCCGCCTGTTGGTGGTACCGCAGTTGGTCAGCCGTTCCCCGCAAGACTGCTACGCGCTGCTGTGCGAGGCCGGCGTCACGGTGTTGAACCAGACGCCGAGCGCCTTCCGGCAGTTGATCGCGGCCCAGGGCGAAAGCGATCTGCGTCACAGCCTGCGCCAGGTGATCTTTGGTGGCGAAGCGCTGGAAACCGGCATTCTCAAGCCCTGGTATGCCCGTGTAGCCAACATCGGGACACGGCTGGTCAACATGTACGGCATCACCGAGACGACGGTGCACGTGACGTATCGTCCGCTTGAACCGGCCGACGCGCAGTTGATCGGGGTCAGTCCGATCGGTAAGCGAATTCCGGATTTGCGCCTGTACCTGCTCGACCCGTATGGCCAACCGGTGCCGGTGGGCGTGGAAGGTGAGCTGTATGTCGCTGGCGCGGGGGTGGCGCGAGGCTACCTGAACAGGCCCGAACTCAATGACACCCGCTTCCTCGCCGATCCGTTCGACAGCGCCGCCGGGGCGCGGATGTATCGCACCGGTGATCTGGGCCGCTGGTTGGAGAACGGTGAGCTGCAATACCTGGGGCGTAACGACGAGCAGGTGAAAATTCGCGGCTTCCGTATCGAGCTTGGCGAGATCGAGGCGAAGCTGGCGGCGTGCGAAGGTGTACGTGAAGTGGTGGTGGTCGCCCGTGAAGACGCGTCGGGCGATCAACGTCTGGTGGCCTATCTGATCGCCAATGAAGGCGTACGGCTGTCGGTGGTCGAACTGCGTTCAACCCTGCTGGGTTCGTTGACGGACTACATGGTGCCCAGTGCCTTCGTGGTCCTTGAACGATTCCCGCTGACCACCAATGGCAAGCTCGATCGCAAGGCGCTGCCGGCGCCCGATGCAGAGGCTTATGCCCATCGCGTGTTCGAAGCGCCGGTAGGCGACGTGGAAATCACCTTGGCCGGGCTCTGGACTGAACTGCTCGGCGTCGAGCGGGTGGGGCGCCATGACCGGTTCTTCGAACTGGGCGGTCACTCGCTGCTGGCGGTCAAGCTGATCGAGCGCATGCGCCAGGTCAATCTGGACACCGACGTGCGGGTGCTGTTCGGCCAGCCAACCCTGGCGACACTGGCGGCCGTCACGGGGACCAGCGGCGGCATCGTCGTACCGGACAACGCCATTGCCCATGATGCCGAGCGCATCACGCCGGACATGCTGCCACTGGCCACGCTGACCCAGGACGAGATCGACCGTATTGTCGCGGCGGTACCGGGTGGGGTGAGCAACGTCCAGGACATCTACGCGCTGGTGCCGTTGCAGGAAGGCATCCTGTATCACCACCTGGCGACGACTCAGGGCGATCCCTATCTGCTGCAAGCACTGTTGCGCGTGGGCAGTCGCGAACAGTTGGATGCGTTCGTGCAAGCCTTGCAGGCGGTGATCGAGCGGCACGACATCCTGCGCACGTCGGTGATGTGGGAAGACCTGGGCGAGCCGGTCCAGGTGGTCTGGCGCCAGGCCCGGCTGATTGTAGAAGAACTCGTCCTGGAGGCGGCCGAAGGCGACATCGCCGAGCAATTGCAGGCCCGCTTCGATCCTCGCCATACCCGCTTCGACCTGCGTCAGGCACCGATGATGCGCATCCACGTGGCCGAAGACCTCGCCAACGGCAGTTGGGTCGCGGTATTGCTGTTCCATCACTTGATCGATGACGCCACTTCCCTGGGCATGCTGGGCAAGGAAATCGAGGCACACCTGGAAAACCGTTCGGGTGAACTGCCCAAATCCGTGCCTTATCGTAACTATGTGGCGCAGGTCCGCTTGGGCAGCGATCCTGGCCAACATGAAGCGTTCTTCAGTGAAATGCTCGGGGACGTGGACGAGCCGACCCTGCCGTTCGGCTTGCAGGATGTGCAGGGCGACGGCACCGGTATCGAAGAGGCTTCGCTGGCGCTGGCTGCCGACTTGACCCAGCGCCTGCGCGCTCAGGCACGGCGCCTTGGGGTCAGCACGGCGAGCCTGCACCATTTGGCTTGGGCTCAAGTGGTGGGGCGTTTGTCCGGTCGTCAGGATGTGGTGTTCGGTACGGTGTTGATGGGCCGCTTGCACAGCGGCCAGGACGATGGACACGCCCTGGGCATGTTCGTGAACACGCTGCCGCTGCGCGTCGAGGCAGGGGGCCAGGGCGTGCTGGCGGCTCTCAAGACTACCCACGAGCGCCTGGCGGCACTGCTTGGTCACGAACACGCGCCGTTATCCCTGGCGCAGCGCTGCAGCGGGGTCGCCGCACCGACGCCCCTGTTCAGCGCATTGCTGAACTACCGGCAAACCGCGGTGGCCGCGCAGGCACCCAAGGACGCCGGCCTGGCGCGAACCTGGGCCGGTGTGGAGATCCTGGGCGGCGAGGAGCGGACCAACTACCCGCTGTCGCTGTCCATAGACGACCTGGGCGAGTCGTTCGGGCTGACGGTGCAAGCCGTGGCCGGTATTGGTGCGCAGCGCGTTTGCGGCTATATGAATACCGTGCTCGAGGCACTGGCCGATGCGCTCGATCAGGCGGTCGACACACCGCTGCATGGCCTGGATATTGTCCCCGCCAATGAGCGTCGGCAATTGATCGAGGACTTCAATGCCTTCGATACGGCCTATCCGGCAGGAGTGTTGATTCATCAGTTGTTCGAAGCCCAGGCCCAGGCCCGGCCGGAAGCTGTCGCGCTGACGTATCAGGACTTGCGCCTGAGCTACGGTGAGCTGAATCGGCTGGCGAACCAGATTGCCCATCGGCTGATCGAGCAGGGGATCGGCGCCGATGATCGCGTGGCGATCTGCGTGGATCGCAGCCTGGAAATGGTCGCGGGGCTGCTGGGGATTCTCAAGGCGGGTGCCGGTTATGTGCCGCTGGACCCGGCCTATCCGAGCGAACGCCTGGCCTACATGCTGGACGACAGCGCGCCCAAGGTGCTGCTGACCCAGCGCGATTTGCAGGCGCGTTTCCCGCAACCTTGCATGCCGGTGTTGTTGCTCGACGTCGAGGAACGCGATGCCGCCGGTATCAGCGCCCAGCCGCAAATCCCTCCGCAGGTGAGCGGCCTGAGCCCCGACAGCCTGGCGTATGTCATCTATACCTCCGGTTCTACTGGCCAGCCCAAGGGCGTGGCCATGCCGCACAGGGCCCTGGTCAACCTGATGCAGTGGCAAATCGCACAGGCCCAGCAGCAGGGCCGCGCGGCGGCACGCACCTTGCAGTTCGCGGCCCTGGGCTTTGACGTTGCCTTCCAGGAGATTTTCAGCACCCTGTGCGCCGGTGGCGAACTGTCGTTGATCCATGCCGATATCCGGTTGAATTTCCATCGTCTGTTCCAGCACATCCGCGAGCAGCGCATCGAACGGCTCTACCTGCCGTGTGTCGCCCTGCAGGCGTTGGCCGAGGCGGTGCTGGGCGATGGCGAGAGCGGTCCGTTGGCCTGCCCGCTGCGCGACGTCATCACCGCGGGCGAGCAACTGCGCATCACGCCACAGATCCGTGGCTTTTTCGCCCGCCTGGACGGCTGCCGCCTGCACAACCACTACGGCCCGACCGAGTCCCACGTCGCCACCGCGCTGGCCTTACCGGACGATGTCGCCGCCTGGCCAACGCTACCGGCCATCGGGTACCCGGTGGCCAATACGCGCATCTATCTGCTGGATGAACACCTGCGTCCGGTTCCAGCCGGCGTGGCCGGCGAGCTCCACATCGGCGGCGTGTGCGTTGCCCGTGGCTACCTGAACCGCGACGACCTCAGTGCCGAACGTTTCATCCGCGATCCTTTCGCGGTGGATGGCCAGGCGCGTCTGTACAAGACCGGTGACCTGGGGCGTTACCAGCCCGACGGTTGCATTGAATACCTGGGGCGCAACGACGATCAGATCAAGATCCGCGGTTTCCGCGTCGAGCTGGGGGAAGTCGAGGCCAGGCTTTGCCAGCACGCCGGGATCAAAGAGGCGGCGGTCATTGCCCGCGAAGACAGCCCTGGCGACAAACGCCTGGTGGCGTACTTCACGCCTGCGATCGCGGACCTGTGGCCCGACGCCGATTCGCTGCGCGCCCATCTGCAGGCTCTCTTGCCGGACTACATGGTCCCGGCGGCCTATGTGCGACTGGAAAAACTGCCCCTGTCACCCAATGGCAAGCTGGACCGACGGGCGCTGCCAGCGCCCGAGGCGGACGCTTTTGCCAGCCGTGCCTATGAAGCACCGCTGGGCGAGGTGGAGACTGTTCTCGCCCGGCTGTGGACCGAGGTCCTGGGTGTGGAGCGGGTGGGGCGCCATGACCATTTCTTCGAGTTGGGCGGACATTCGCTGCTGGCCGTGAAACTGATCGAACGCATGCGCCAGGCCGGTCTGAGCGCCGATGTGCGTGTATTGTTCGGTCAACCGACCCTGGCCGCCCTGGCCGCGGCTGTGGGCGGTCGCGCTGACATCGTGGTGCCGGCCAATGCCATCACCGCAGGTTGCCAGCGGATCACGCCGGCCATGCTGCCGCTGGTGTCGCTGGATCAGCCAACCATCGACCGGATTGTCGCCACGGTGCCCGGCGGTGTCGATAATGTGCAGGACATCTACCCGCTGGCTCCGCTGCAAGAGGGGATTCTCTACCACCATATTGCCGCGCAAGCGGGCGACCCGTACCTGTTGCAAGCCGTGTTTGCCTTGGACAGCCGTGCCCAGCTCGATGGGTTCGTCCAGGCCTTGCAGGCGGTCATCGACCGCCACGACATCCTTCGGACCGCCGTGCTTTGGGAAGGCTTCGACCAGCCCTTGCAAGTAGTCCTGCGCCGTACCGAACTGCTACTCGAAGAACCGCTGTTGGACTCGGCCCAAGGCGATATCGCCACGCAACTACAAGCGCTTTTCGACCCTCGGCACTGTCGCCTGGACCTGGGCCAGGCGCCACTGATGCGTTTGGCGTGCGCCTGGGACCGCGTCCAACAGCGCTGGGTCGCGATCCTGCTGTTCCACCACATCGCCCTGGACCATACGGCACTGGACGTGATGCAGGAGGAAATGCTGGCGTGCCTCAGCGGTGAGGCCGAGCGCCTGGACGCCGCCATGCCGTACCGCAATTATGTGGCGCAGACCTTGCTGGGCGTCAGCCGCGAGCAACACGAAGGCTTCTTCCGCGACATGCTCGGCGATGTCGAGGAGCCGACGCTGCCGTTCGGGCTGCGTGAAGTACAGGGCGACGGCCGGGGCATCGAAGAGGTCAAGTTGAACCTCGATGCCACATTGAGCGTGCGCCTGCGGCGACAGGCGCGCCTGTTGGGGGTGAGCCCGGCGGCCTTGCATCACTTGGCGTGGGCCAGGGTGCTGGGACGCTTGTCCGGTCGTGAAGACGTGGTCTTCGGCACCGTGTTGTTGGGCCGCATGCAGAGCGGCGAAGGCGCGGACCGCGCGCTGGGCATGTTCATCAATACCTTGCCGCTGCGAGTGCAAGTGGGCGCCGAGGATGTACGTACCGGCGTCAAGGCGACCCATGAGCGACTGACCGCGTTGCTCGGTCATGAACACGCCTCGCTGGCACTGGCCCAGCGCTGCAGCGGCGTGCCGGCTTCGTTGCCGCTGTTCAGCGCTTTGCTGAACTACCGCCACAGCCCGTTCCAGGAGAACGACGGCATCGAGCGTTGGGCGGGTGCGCAAGTGCTGGCGGTCATGGAACGGACCAATTATCCGTGCATGTTGTCGGTCGATGATCAGGGTGAGGGCTTCCTGTTGAGTGTGCAGACCGCTGGCGCGGTCGATGCCCGGCAGGTTGGCGCCTACATGGAGACAGCTCTGGCGAGCTTGGTGGAGGCGCTGGAGTTCGCGCCTCGATCGCTGGTCAACGAGCTGGATATCTTGCCTGGAGATGAGCGTTGGCAGTTGTTGCGCGATTTCAACGCCACCGTGGCGGACTATCCGCGGCAGCAGACCATTCACGGGTTGTTCGAAGAGCAGGTGCAGCTTACGCCGGATGCCGTTGCGGTGATCCGTGGCGAGCAACGGCTGACTTATCGCGAGTTGAACGAACGGGCCAACCGCTTGGCCCATTACCTGCGCCAACAGGGCGTGCAGCCTGATTCGCGGGTGGCGATTTGTGTCGAACGTGGTATCGACATGGTTGTGGGCCTGCTGGCGATCCTCAAGGCCGGCGGCGGTTATGTGCCGCTGGATCCGGCCTATCCGCTGGACCGGATTGCCTACATGCTGGAAGACAGTGCCCCAGCAGCGGTGTTGGCCCAGACCGCGACTGTTGAACTGCTGGCCGGCGCCTCGATGCCAATGATCAATCTCGACAGCGGGCTGTGGCAGGACGAATCCGTCCAGAATCCGCAGGTTGCCGAGCTGACGTCCGCACATCTGGCCTACGTGATCTACACCTCCGGTTCCACTGGTCTGCCCAAGGGTGTGATGATCGAACACCGCAATACGGTGAACTTCCTGACCTGGGCGCGTCGTTCGTTCGACGCCGAGACGCTGGCGAAAACCCTGTTCTCGACCTCGCTGAATTTCGACTTGGCCGTTTATGAATGCTTCGCGCCGTTGACGTCGGGCGGCAGCATCGACGTGGTCACTAATGTGCTGGAACTGCAACAGGGTGAGCACGACATTACCCTGATCAACACCGTGCCCTCGGCGCTCAAGGCCTTGCTGGAATCCGGTGGATTGGGCGAGGGCGTCGACACGGTCAACGTCGCCGGCGAAGCGCTCAAGCGCAGCCTGGTGGAAGCGCTGTTCGAACAGACCCAGGTCAAGCGCCTGTGCAACCTCTATGGCCCTTCGGAAACCACGACTTACTCCAGTTGGGTGTCGATGGCTCGCGAAGACGGGTTTGCCGCACACATCGGCAAACCGGTGGCGAACACCCAGTTCTACCTGCTGGATGAGCACCAACAACTGGTGCCGTTGGGCGTGCCGGGTGAAATCTACATCGGTGGTGCCGGGGTGGCGCGGGGTTACCTGAATCGCGATGACCTGACCGCCGAGCGTTTCCTCAAGGATCCGTTCAGCACGGCCCCGAACGCGCGCATGTACAAAACCGGCGACCTGGGCCGTTACCTGGCGGACGGCAACATCGAATACCTGGGTCGCAACGACGATCAGGTCAAGATCCGTGGTTTCCGCATCGAACTGGGTGAGATCGAAGCCAAGCTCGCTCAGGCTCCAAACATCAAGGAAACCGTGGTCCTGGCCCGCGAAGACGTGCCGGGCGACAAACGCCTGGTGGCCTATTTCACCCAGCACTCGCCAGATCAAGCACTGGACATCGAAACCCTGCGCACGCACTTGCAAGCGCAACTGCCGGATTACATGGTCCCGATGGCCTACGTCCGACTGGACGCGCTGCCACTGACCCCCAACGGTAAGCTCGACCGCAAGGCGCTGCCGGCACCGGATCTGGATGCCGTCATCTCCCGTGGCTACGAAGCCCCACAAGGTGAAACCGAAACCGTCCTGGCGCAAATCTGGCAGGACCTGCTTGGGCTTGAGCGAGTCGGTCGACACGACCACTTCTTCGAGCTGGGCGGGCACTCGCTGTTGGCGGTCAGCCTGATCGAGCGGATGCGTCAGGTCGGTTTGAGCACCGACGTGCGCGTGCTGTTCAATCAACCGACCCTGGCCGCGCTGGCGGCAGCCGTTGGTCATGATGGCAATGAAATCGCCGTTCCGGCCAACCTGATTCCGCTGGGTTGCACCCACATCACCCCGGCAATGCTGCCGCTGGCCGCGTTGAGCCAGGACGCCATCGACCGCATCGTGGCGACCGTGCCGGGCGGGGCGGGCAATGTGCAGGACATCTACCCGCTGGCGCCGTTGCAGGAAGGCATTCTCTACCATCACCTGACCGCCGAGCAGGGCGATCCGTATGTCTTGCAGGCACAGTTTGCCTTTGACAACCGCGAACGTCTCGACGCTTTCACTCAGGCCTTGCAGGGTGTGATCGATCGCCATGACATCCTGCGTACCGCCATGGCCTGGGAAGGCCTGGACGAGCCGCTGCAGGTGGTCTGGCGCACGGCATCGCTGGGTGTCGAGCAAGTGGTCCTCGGCGCTGGGGACGGCGACATCGGCAGCCGGCTGAAGGCGCGCTTCGACGCAGGGCAATATCGCCTGGACATCCGGCAGGCGCCATTGATGTGCATCCGGTTTGCCGAGGATGTACTCAACCAACGTTGGGTGGCGACCCTGCTGTTCCATCACATGGCGCTCGACCATACGGCGCTGGACGTGGTGCGGCACGAGATGCAGGCGCACCTGTTGGGCCAGGCCGGCCAACTGGGTGAGGCGGTGCCGTATCGCAACTACGTGGCCCAGGCCTGCCTGGGTGTGAGTCGCGAAGCACACGAGGCATTTTTCCGTGAAATGCTCGGCACCATCGACGAGCCGACACTGCCGTTCGGCCTGCAGGATGTGCGCGGCGATGGCAGCCTTGTCGAGGAAGCCCGACAGGGTCTCGCGACGGATTTGAGTCGCCGCCTGCGTACCCAGGCCCGCCGCTTGGGCGTGAGCGCGGCCGCCTTGCATCACCTGGCCTGGGCCCTGGTGCTGGGCCGGGTGTCGGGGCGCGAAGCGGTGGTGTTCGGCACGGTGCTGATGGGGCGGATGCAGGGCGGCGAAGGTGCCGACCGGGCATTGGGGATGTTCATCAACACCTTGCCGATTGGCGTGCAGGTCGGTGCGCAAAGCGTGCGCGACGGCGTACTGGCGACCCACGCACGGCTGACCGGCCTGCTGGGCCATGAACATGCTTCCCTGGCGTTGGCCCAGCGTTGCAGTGGCGTCATGGCCCCGACGCCGTTGTTCAGCGCGTTGCTCAATTACCGGCATTCGGTCGCCGCGCCCATCGCGCTGCAAACCTCGTCCGCCTGGCAGGGCATCGAGGCACTGGGAGGCGAAGAGCGCACCAATTATCCGCTGACGATGAGTGTCGATGACCTGGGTGAAGATTTCAGCCTGACGGCGTTGGTCGAATCCCGGATCGGTGCCCAACGTGTCTGTGGTTATATGCAAGTGGCGTTGGAAAACCTGGTCGATGCGCTGGAACATGCGCCACAGACGCCGTTGCACAGCCTGGCGATCTTGCCGCCGGCCGAACGCAAGCAATTGCTTGAAACCTGGAATGCGACGGGGGCGACCTATACCCATGACCCGCTGATCCATCGGCAGTTCGAAGCCCAGGCCGCCGCGCACCCGCAAGCGGTGGCGGTGGTGTATGCCGACCAGACACTGACCTACTGCGAACTCAACGCCCGGGCGAATCAGGTCGCGCACCGTCTGCTGGCCCTGGGCGTATGCCCCGATGATCGGGTGGCGATCTGTGTCGAGCGTAGCCTGGAAATGGTCGTCGGCCTGTTGGGCGTGCTGAAAGCCGGAGCCGGTTATGTACCCGTGGACCCGGCCTACCCGGCGGAACGTATCGGCTACTTGTTGCAGGACAGTGCACCGGTCGCGGTGTTGGCGCAGAGCATCACCCACGGTTTACTGGCCGTCGGCTCGGCGCCGGTCATTGATCTCGATAGCGGCGATTGGCAGGACGAATCCGTCTCCAACCCAGAGGTGCCGGGGCTCGAAGCCAGCCATCTGGCGTATGTGATCTACACGTCCGGTTCGACCGGTCTGCCCAAGGGCGTGATGGTTGAGCATCGCAACCTCAGCAACCTGGTGGGCTGGCATTGCCAGGCCTTCGATGTGAAGCGCGGCAGCCGCACGTCCAGTGTCGCCGGTTTCGGTTTCGATGCGGCGGCCTGGGAGATCTGGCCTTCGTTGTGTGCGGGGGCGACGTTGCTGTTGCCGCCGGCCCATGCGGGCAGCGAGGACGTCGGCGCGCTGCTCGACTGGTGGCAGGCCCAGGCGCTGGACGTGTGCTTCCTGCCCACGCCCATTGCCGAATACGCATTTGGCCGCGACATGGCGCACGATCAACTGCGCACCTTGCTGATTGGCGGCGACCGCCTGCGCAAGCTACCGGCCGATCTGCCTTTTGAACTGATCAACAACTACGGTCCTACGGAAGCGACGGTTGTGGCCACCTCGGGGCGGATCGATGCCTCGCAGGCGGTGTTGCATATCGGCAGACCGGTGGCCAACACCCAGGTCTACTTGCTCGATGCCCACCTGCAGCCGGTTCCGGTCGGCGTGGCGGGGGAGTTGTATATCGGTGGCGCCGGCGTTGCCCGGGGCTACTTGAACCGTGCGCAGTTGACCGCCGAGCGCTTTGTGAAGGACCCGTTCAGCACCGTGCAGGACGCGCGGATGTACCGCACCGGTGACCTGGCGCGCTACTTGCCGGATGGCAATATCGACTACCTGGGGCGCAACGACAGCCAACTGAAAATCCGTGGCCTGCGTATCGAACTGGGTGAAATCGAGGCCAGGCTTGGTGCGTGCCCCGGTGTGCGGGAAGCTGTTGTCATCGCGGTGGGAGAGGCTGCGGATGACCAGCGCCTGGTGGCGTACTACACGGCGCACGACAGTCTGGATCAAGCGTTGACAGCCGAGCGCCTGCGCGAACAATTGCAAGTGCATTTGCCCAGCCACATGGTGCCTGCGGCCTATATGCGCCTGGACGCCTTGCCCCTGACCCCGAACGGTAAACTCGACCGCCGAGCCTTGCCTGTCCCGGACAGCGAGGCCTATTCGGGCCGCGGTTACGAAGCCCCGCAAGGCGAGATCGAAACGGCACTGGCGCGGATCTGGTCCGAGCTGCTCAAGGTTGAGCGCGTCGGCCGACACGACCATTTCTTCGAGCTGGGCGGGCATTCGCTGCTGGCCGTCAGCCTGATCGAGCGGATGCGCCAGGCAGGGCTGAGTGCCGACGTCGGCGTACTGTTCAGCCAGTCCACCCTGGCGGCATTGGCGGCAGCAGTCGGCAGTGGCCGCGAGGTCCGTGTCCCGGCGAATCTGATTCCGTTGAATTGCGAATACATCACGGCGGACATGCTGCCGATGGTCGATCTGGACCAGGACGCCATCGACCGGATCGCATCGACGGTACCGGGCGGTGCCGGCAACGTGCAGGATATCTACCCGCTGGCGCCCCTGCAGGAAGGCATTCTTTACCATCACCTGGCCGCCGAACGCGGCGATCCCTATGTGCTCCAGACGCAGTTCGCCTTCGACAACCGTGGGCGCCTGGAAGACTTTTCCCAAGCCTTGCAAAAGGTCATCGACCGTCACGACATTCTGCGCACGTCGGTGCTTTGGGAAGGGTTCGAACAACCGGTGCAAGTGGTCTGGCGCAAGGCGCTGCTGATTCAGCAAGAGGCGATCCTGGACCCGGCCGACGGAGACGTCGCCGTGCAGTTGCATAAGCGCTTCGATTCGCGGCAGAACCGCCTGGAGATTACCCGGGCACCGATGCTGCGCCTGGTTTATGCCCACGATGCCAGTAACGATCGTTGGCTGGCGATGCTGCTGTTCCACCACATGGCCCTGGACCACACCGCGCTGGAGGTGGTGCAACAGGAAATGCAGGCGCATCTGCTGGGGCAGGCTGATCAGTTGGGCGCCGCGATGCCGTATCGCAATTATGTGGCCCAGGCCCGCTTGGGTGTGAGCGCTGAGGCCCATGAACGGTTTTTCCGCGACATGCTCGGTGACGTCGATGAGCCAACGTTGCCGTTCGGCTTGCAGGATGTGCAAGGCGATGGCAGCGACATCGAGGAAGCCCGCCATGAGGTGGAAGCCGACCTCGGTCGTCGGTTGCGGGCCCAGGCACGTCAGCTCGGGGTGAGCGCGGCGAGCTTGTATCACCTGGTTTGGGCGCAGGTCCTGGGTAAGGTATCGGGCAAGGATGATGTCGTGTTCGGTACGGTCCTGCTGGGCCGGATGCAGGGCGGCGAGGGCGCCGACCGGGCGCTGGGGATGTTCATCAATACCCTGCCGTTGCGAGTGGGTGTCGGGCAAAGCGGCGTTCGTGCGGGTGTGAAAGCGACTCACGCTCGCCTGACCGCATTGCTCGGTCATGAACACGCCGCCTTGGCGCTGGCGCAACGCTGCAGCGGCGTAGAGGCGCCGACACCGTTGTTCAGTGCCTTGCTCAACTACCGCCACACCGCTGTGTCGACCTCGGCCGAGGCGCTGTCGGCCTGGAACGGCATTCAGGTGTTGGGCGGCGAAGAGCGGACCAACTACCCACTGATGTTGTCGGTGGATGACCAGGGCGAGGCGTTCAGCTTTACCGTCATGACCCCGGCACGCATTGGTGCGCAGCGACTCTGTGGTTATGTGCAGCACACCCTGGAAAACCTGGTCGATATGCTTGAGCAGCAGCCGGACTTGTCCTTGCAGCGCGTGTCGATCCTGCCAGCCTCGGAACGTGAGCAACTGTTGGTGACGTTCAACGCCACCGAAGCCGATTACCCACAGCAGCAGACCATTCATGGGTTGTTCGAAGAGCAGGTGCAGCGTACGCCGGATGCCGTTGCGGTGATTCGCGGCGAGCAACGCCTGAGCTATGGGGAACTGAACGAGCGGGCTAACCGCTTGGCGCATTACCTGCGCACGCAAGGGGTGAAACCCGATTCTCGAGTGGCGATTTGTGTCGAGCGCAGCGTGGACATGGTTGTAGGCTTGCTGGCGATTCTGAAGGCCGGCGGCGGTTACGTGCCGCTGGATCCGGCCTATCCGCTGGACCGGATTGCCTACATGCTGGAAGACAGTGCGCCAGCAGCGGTGTTGGCCCAGACCGCGACTGTTGAACTGTTGGCCGGCGCCTCGATGCCAGTGATCAATCTCGACAGCGGGCTGTGGCAGGACGAGTCCGTCCAGAATCCGCAGGTTGCCGAGCTGACGTCCGCACATCTGGCCTACGTGATCTACACCTCCGGTTCCACTGGTCTGCCCAAGGGTGTGATGATCGAACACCGCAACACGGTGAACTTCCTGACTTGGGCCCATCGTTCGTTTGATGCTCAAACCCTGTCGAAAACCCTGTTCTCGACCTCGCTGAACTTCGACCTGGCGGTCTACGAATGCTTCGCGCCGTTGACGTCGGGCGGCAGCATCGACGTGGTCACTAATGTGCTGGAACTGCAACAGGGTGAGCACGACATTACCCTGATCAACACGGTGCCGTCGGCGCTCAAGGCCTTGTTGGAGTCGGGCGGTGTAGGCGAGGGCGTCGACACGGTCAACGTCGCCGGCGAAGCGCTCAAGCGCAGCCTGGTGGAAACGCTGTTCGAACAGACCCAGGTCAAGCGTCTGTGCAACCTCTACGGCCCTTCGGAAACCACAACCTACTCAAGTTGGGTGTCGATGGCTCACGAAGACGGGTTTGCCGCACACATCGGCAAACCGGTGGCGAATACCCAGTTCTACTTGCTGGACGAACACCAACAGCCGGTGCCATTGGGCGTGCCGGGTGAAATCTACATCGGTGGTGCCGGGGTGGCGCGGGGTTACCTGAATCGCGATGACCTCACCGCCGAGCGTTTCCTCAAGGATCCGTTCAGCACCACGCCAAATGCCCGGATGTACAGGACCGGCGACTTGGGCTGCTACCTGGCGGACGGCAATATCGAATACCTGGGCCGCAACGACGATCAGGTCAAGATCCGCGGCTTCCGCATTGAACTCGGCGAGATCGAAGCCAAACTTGCGCGCCACGATGGGCTGAAGGAAACCGTGGTCCTGGCCCGCGAAGACGTGCCGGGTGACAAGCGCCTGGTGGCCTATTTCACCCAGCATTCACCAGACGAAGTGCTGGACATCGAAGGCCTGCGCACGCACTTGCAAGCGCAACTGCCGGCTTACATGGTGCCCGCCGCCTACGTGCGCCTGGATGCCTTACCGCTGACCCCCAACGGCAAGCTCGACCGCAAGGTCTTGCCGGCGCCGGACCTCGATGCCGTCATCACCCGTGGCTACGAAGCCCCACAAGGCGAAGTCGAAACCGTCCTGGCGCAGATCTGGCAGGACCTGCTCAAGGTCGAGCGCGTGGGCCGTCATGATCATTTCTTCGAACTGGGCGGGCATTCGCTGCTGGCGGTGGGCCTGATCGAACGCATGCGTCAGGCCGGCTTGAGCGCCGATGTACGTGTACTGTTCAGCCAACCGACCCTGGTCGCGCTGGCGGCGGCAGTGGGGGGCGGCACTGAAATCGACGTGCCGGTCAACGGCATCCCGTCCGGTTGCGAGCGCATCACGCCTGACATGCTGACGCTGACAAACCTCGACCAGGACGCCATCGACCGCATCGTGGCGACGGTGCCGGGTGGTGCCCGCAACGTGCAAGAGATTTACCCGGTGGCACCGTTGCAGGAGGGCATTCTTTACCATCACCTGTCGGCCGAGCAGGGCGATCCCTATGTCTTGCACGCGCAGTTTGCCTTTGACAGCCGCGAACGCCTCGACGCTTTCACCCAGGCCCTGCAAAGTGTCATCGACCGTCACGACATCTTGCGCACCGCCATTCTCTGGGAAGGTCTCGACGCGCCTCGACAAGTGGTCTGGCGTGAAGCGCGGCTGGGCCTTGAAGAACTGCTGCTGGACCCGCAAGCCGGAGCGATCACCCAACAGCTACAGGACCGTTTCGACACCCGGCACTATGCCCTGGACATGTCCCAGGCACCGCTGATGCGCCTGGCCTTTGCCCAGGACAAGCCCAACCAGCGCTGGGTGGCGATGCTGTTGTTCCATCACATCGCCCTCGATCATGCGGCGCTGAAAGTCGTACAGGCCGAGATGCAGGCGTACCTGCTGGGGCAGACCGATCAATTGGACGTCCCGGTACCGTATCGTAACTACGTGGCCCAGGCTCGCTTGGGTGGGGATCATGAAGCGCAGGAAGCGTTCTTCCGCGACATGCTTGGCGATGTCGACGAGCCCACGCTGCCATTCGGTTTGCAGCAGGTGCAGGATGACATCGAGGATGCGAGCCTGCTGCTCGACAGCGACTTGAGTCGCCGGCTGCGGCGCCTGGCACGCCAAGCGGGCGTGGGCGTCGCGAGCTTGCATCACTTGGCCTGGGCGCAAGTATTGGCGCAGGCGTCCGGCAAGCAGGACGTGGTGTTCGGTACCGTGCTGATGGGCCGGATGCAGGGCGGCCAGGGCGCTGACCGTGCGTTGGGGATGTTCATCAATACCTTGCCGCTGCGCGTGAGCGTTGGCGACCAGGCCGTCAAGGCCGGTGTCAAGGCGGTCCACGGGCAATTGACCGCCCTGTTGGGCCATGAGCACGCCTCGCTGGCACTGGCCCAGCGTTGCAGCGGCGTGGCCGCGCCGCTGCCGCTGTTCAGCGCCTTGTTGAACTACCGCAACTCCAGCGAGCAGGCCGATACCGAGGCGGCGCTGTCGGCCTGGCACGGCATCGAGACGCTGAGTGGCGAAGCGCGTACCAACTATCCCTTGACGCTGTGTGTCGACGACTTGGGCGAAGACTTCGCCCTGACCGTCCTGGCCACGAGTGGCGTCGGTGCGCAGCGGGTCTGTGCCTACATGGCGACCGCGTTGCACAGCCTGGCCACCGCATTGGAATCCAACCCGGCATCGCGCTTGCAGACCCTGACGGTACTGCCGCAAGCCGAGCGTCAACAGATACTGATCGACTTCAACGCCACGACCCGTCGCTATCCCCAGGACAGGACCGTTCATGGCCTGTTCGAAGCCCAGGCCAAGGAGCGTCCGCAGGCTATTGCAGCTGTGCACGACGGGTACAGCCTGAGCTACGTCGAGTTGAACCACCGGGCCAATCGCCTGGCGCGCCATTTGGTCGGTCTCGGTGTGCAACCGGGCGATCGAGTGGCGATTGCGCTGGAGCGTTCGCTCGAGCTGCTGGTCAGCCAACTGGCGATTCTCAAGTGCGCCGCCGCCTACGTGCCGCTGGACATCAGCGCACCGCTGGAGCGTCAGCAGTTCATGGTCCAGGACAGCGGCGCGCAAGTCGTGCTGACGTTGAGCACGGCGCTAGCGCCTGAAGCCTCGCAACGGGTGGACCTGGATACGCTGGTCGTCAATGAAGTCGCCGATAACCTCGACCTGACGCAAAGCACCGAATCGGTGGCCTACATCATGTACACCTCCGGTTCCACCGGTACCCCCAAAGGCGTGCTGGTGCCGCACCGGGCGATCAACCGGCTGGTGATCAATAACGGTTACGCCGACTTCAACACCGAGGACCGCGTCGCCTTTGCCTCCAACCCGGCATTCGACGCCAGTACCCTCGACGTCTGGGCGCCGTTGCTCAACGGCGGTTGCGTGGTGGTGGTCGACCAGGACGTGTTGCTGACACAGGAACGTTTTGCGGCACTGCTGCAAGAGCAATCGGTCAGCGTGCTGTGGATGACCGCCGGCCTGTTCCACCAGTACGCCGTCGGGCTGATGTCAGTGTTCGCCCAGTTGCGCTACCTGATCGTCGGCGGCGATGTGCTCGACCCGGCGGTGATCGGCCGCGTCCTGAACGAAGGCGCACCGGCTCATCTGCTCAACGGCTACGGCCCAACCGAGGCCACCACGTTCACCACCACCCACGAGATCAAAACCGTGGGCGAGGGTGGAATCCCGATTGGCCGACCGATTGGCAACAGCCGGGTCTATGTGCTGGATGCCAACCGGCAACCCGTGCCCATCGGCGTGGCCGGCGAGTTGTACATCGGTGGCGACGGCGTGGCGAAAGGGTATCTGAATCGCCCTGAACTGACCGCCGAGAAGTTCGTCGCCGATCCGTTCAATGCCGATCCCGGTGCCTTGCTCTACCGCACCGGCGACCTGGCGCGCTGGCGGGCGGACGGCACGGTGGATTACCTGGGGCGTAACGACGACCAGGTGAAAATCCGTGGTTTCCGTATCGAATTGGGCGAGATCGAAGCGCGGTTGAATCTGCATGACGAGGTCAAGGAAGCGGTAGTGCTGGTGCGTGAAGACGCCCCGGGCGAGAAACGCCTGGTGGCGTATTTCACGCCGCAGGCACTGGACGTTGCGCCGCACATCGAAACCCTGCGTACTCACCTGCAAGGGCAATTGCCGGACTACATGATTCCGGTGGCTTATGTTCGCCTCGACGCACTGCCGTTGACCGCCAACGGCAAGCTCGACCGCCGTGCACTGCCGGCGCCGGACAGCGACGCCTACGTCAGCCGCGAATATGAAGCCCCGCAAGGCGAGATCGAGCAGCTATTGGCACAACTCTGGGCCGAGCTGCTCCGGGTTGACCAAGTGGGGCGTCACGACAATTTCTTCGAACTGGGCGGCCATTCGCTGTTGGCGGTCACGCTGATCGAACGCATGCGCCAGGCCGGCTTGAGCGCCGACGTGCGGGTGTTGTTCAGCCAGCCGACCCTGGCCGCACTGGGTGCGGCCATCGGCAGTGGCCGCGAGGTGGCTGTTCCGGTGAACCGGATTGTCCCGGCCTGTGAACGGATCACCCCGGACATGCTCACGCTGATACAGCTTGATCAGGCGGCCATTGACCGGGTCGTGGCGACGGTGCCAGGAGGGGCGCCGAACGTGCAGGACATCTACCCACTGGCGCCGCTGCAGGACGGTATTCTCTACCATCACCTGGCCGCCGAGCAGGGCGACCCCTATGTGCTGAAAACCGTGTTCGAACTGCAAAGTCGCGACCGGTTGGCGGCGTTTGTGGACGCGTTGCAACACGTCATCGATCGGCACGACATCCTGCGCACCAGTGTGGTGTGGCAAGGCTTCGACGCACCGATCCAAGTGGTATGGCGCGAAGCCAAATTGCATCTGGAAGAGATTGCCCTGGACATTGCCGAGGGCGAGATCGCGGCGCAGTTGCAGGAGCGTTTCGACCCGCAACACTACCGGCTGGACATCACCCAGGCGCCGCTGATGCGTCTGGTCTTTGCCGAAGACGCGGTCAACCAGCGCTGGGTGGCGGTGTTGTTGTTCCACCATATGGCCCTCGACCACACGGCGCTGGAAGTCGTGCAGCAAGAGATGCAGGCGCACCTGCTCGGCCAGGCCGACCAACTGCCTGTGGCGATGCCGTACCGCAACTATGTGGCGCAAGCACGCCTGGGTGTGAGTCAACAAGAACACGAAGGGTTTTTCCGCGAGATGCTCGGCGATGTCGACGAGCCGACCTTGCCGTTCGGCTTGCAGGACGTGAGCGGCGACGGGCAGGACATCGAGCACGCCCGGCAAGTTGTCGAGGCGACGTTGAGCCTGCGGCTGCGGGCTCAAGCCCGGCAGTTGGGCGTGAGTGCCGCCAGCCTGGTCCACCTGGCCTGGGCGCAGGTACTGGGGCGTGTGTCAGGCAAGGACGATGTGGTGTTCGGTACGGTCCTGCTGGGCCGGATGCAGGGCGGCGATGGCGCCGACCGGGCGCTGGGGATGTTCATCAATACCTTGCCGTTGCGGGTTGAAGTGAGCAGCCAAGGCGTGCGCGAGGGGGTGAAAACCACCCACGCACGGCTGACCGGGTTGTTGGGACATGAACACGCCTCGCTGGCCTTGGCCCAGCGTTGCAGCGGCGTGGTTGCACCGTTGCCGCTGTTCAGCGCGCTGCTCAATTATCGACACAGCGCCGGCGCAGCGACCGAGGTCTCGAATGAAACCCTGGCCGCGTGGGAGGGTATTGAGTTCCTGGGCAACGAAGAACGGACCAACTACCCACTGACCCTGTCGGTGGATGACCTGGGCGATGGCTTCCTGTTGAGTGCCCTGGTATTGCAGGGGATTGGTGCGGCGCGCATCTGCTCCTACATGCACACCGCCCTGGAAAGCCTGGTACAGGCCCTCGAACACGCGCCCCAGACGCCACTCAACCGCCTGGAGATCCTGCCGGAAAGCGAACGCAACCAGCTGCTGGTGGATTTCAACGCCACCAAGCGTGCCTATCCGCAGGACCAGACCGTGCTGGCGCTGTTCGAGGCCCAGGCGGCGCACCTGCCACATGCAATTGCAGTGGTGCACGGGCAGCGCCAAGTGACTTACGCAGAGCTGAACGAGCGGGCCAATCGCCTGGCCCATCACTTGATCGGCCTTGGCGTGCAGCCGGACGACTGCGTGGCGATCCTGCTGCCACGCTCCATCGAGCTGCTGGCCAGTCAGTTGGCGATCCTCAAGTGTGCGGCGGCCTATGTGCCGCTGGACCGCAATGCCTCCCTGGAACGCCAGGGCTTCATGCTCGAGGATTGCCAGGCCCGGTGCCTGCTGACGTTCAGTACCGAGACCGTGCCTGAGGGCGCTTCGCGCATCGACCTCGACGCCCTGGAAACGCAGGGTGCGGTTCACAACCCGGCGCTGGCGCAGTCCAGTGAATCGATTGCCTACATCATGTACACCTCGGGTTCCACCGGCACCCCGAAAGGCGTGCTGGTGCCGCACCGGGCCATCAACCGCCTGGTGATCAACAACGGTTACGCCGATTTCAATGAGCGCGACCGGATCGCCTTTGCTTCCAACCCGGCGTTCGACGCCAGCACCATGGACGTCTGGGGCGCCTTGCTCAATGGCGGCCAGGTGGTGGTGATCGACCACGAAACCTTGTTGGAGCCTGCGCAGTTCGCCCAAGTGCTGGAGGACGCGGGCGTCACGGTGCTGTTCGTGACCACGGCGATTTTCAATCAGTACGTGCAACTGATCCCGGAGGCCATTGGCGGCTTGCGCATCCTGTTGTGCGGCGGCGAACGGGCCGACGTAGCGTCGTTCCGGCGCTTGCTGGACCTGGCGCCCAGTTTGCGCCTGGTGCATTGCTATGGCCCGACCGAAACCACCACCTACGCCACCACCCTGGAGGTGAAGGCCGTGGCGGCGGACGCCGAATGCGTGCCCATCGGCGGCCCAATTGGCAACACCCAGGTCTATGTGCTCGATGCGCGCCAGCAACTGGCGCCATTGGGTGTCGTCGGCGAGATGTATATCGGCGGCAAGGGCGTGGCCAAGGGGTATCTGAATCGACCTGACCTGACCGCGGAAAAATTCATCGCCGATCCGTTCAGCCATGAACCGGACGCGTTGCTGTACCGCACCGGCGACCTCGGGCGCTGGTTGCCGGAGGGTAACCTGGAATGCCTGGGACGTAACGACGATCAGGTGAAAATCCGCGGTTTCCGCATCGAGCTGGGCGAGATCGAAGCCAAACTCGTCGCCTGCGATGGCGTGAAGGACGCAGTGGTCATGGTGCGGGCCGACGAGTCGGGCGAGAAGCGCCTGGTGGCCTATGTCATTGCACAGCCGCAGGTCACGCTGGGCGTTGCCGTGTTGCGCGAGCAATTGTCCACGGTCCTGTCTGACTACATGGTGCCCGCGGCGTTCGTGATGTTGCCGGCGTTCCCATTGACCCTCAACGGCAAGGTGGACCGCAAGGCCCTGCCGGCACCGCACGCCGAGGCTTACGCCAGCCAGGCCTACGAGGCGCCGCAGGGTGAGGTCGAACAGGCCTTGGCCGGCATGTGGGCCGAGTTGTTGAAGGTGGAACGGATCGGTCGCCACGACAATTTCTTCGAGCTGGGTGGCCACTCGTTGCTGGCGGTGACGTTGATCGAACGCATGCGCCAGGCCGGCTTGAGCGCCGATGTGCGCGTGCTGTTCAGCCAACCGACCCTGGCCGCACTGGCCGCGGCGATTGGCAGCGGCAGGGAGGTGAGTGTTCCGGCGAACCTGATTGCTTTGGATTGCGAACGCATCACCCCGGACTTGTTGCCGCTGGTCAACCTGAGCCAGGACGCCGTCGACCGACTCGTCGCCAGCGTGCCGGGTGGCGTTCGTAACGTACAGGACATCTACCCGCTGGCACCGTTGCAGGAAGGCATCCTCTATCACCACTTGGCCGCCGAGCAAGGCGACCCCTATGTGTTGCAGACCCAGTTCGCCTTCGACAACCGTGAACGCCTCGACGCCTTCATCGGGGCGTTGCAAGTGGTGATCGATCGCCACGATATCTTGCGCACCAGTGTGGTCTGGGAAGGGTTGGATGAGCCGGTGCAAGTGGTCTGGCGCGAGGTGGTGCTGGCGCCGCAGTGCATTGTTCTCGATGCCTCGGCCGGCGACATCGCCACGCAACTGGCCAGTCGATTCGATGCGCGGCACAGCCGCCTGGATTTGGGCCGGGCCCCGCTGTTGCACCTGGCTTACGCCCGGGACGAGGCCCTGGATCGCTGGGTCGCCATCCTGCTGTTCCATCACATGGCCCTGGACCACACGGCCCTGGATGTGATGCAGCACGAGATGCAAATGTACCTGTTGGGTCAGGATGAACACCTGAGCGCATCGGTGCCTTATCGCAACTACGTGGCCCAGGCCCGTCTGGGGACGAGCGAAGAGGAACACGAAAAATTCTTCCGCGAGATGCTCGGTGATATCGACGAGCCGACGCTGCCATTCGGCCTGGCCCAGGTCCAGGGCGACGGGCATGGCATCGAGGAAGTGAAAGTGTTTGTCGATGACGCCTTGAGCCTGCGCCTGCGGACTCAAGCCCGCCAGCTTGGTGTCAGTGCCGCCAGCCTGGTCCATCTGGCCTGGGCCCGGGTCCTGGCCGTGGCCTCGGGCCAGGAGAACGTGGTCTTCGGCACGGTCCTGCTGGGACGGTTGCAAGGCGGCGACGGGGCTGACCGGGCCCTGGGCATGTTCATCAACACCTTGCCGATCTGCGTGCCCGTGGATGAGCAGAGCGTGCGGGATGCAGTGAAGACCACCCATGCACGCCTGACCGGGTTGCTGGGGCATGAGCATGCGTCCCTGGCCTTGGCCCAACGCTGCAGTGACGTGGCCTCGCCAGCGCCACTGTTCAGCACGCTGCTGAACTTCCGCCACAGTTCGCTGCAGGTGACGGATGAGGGGTTGTCGGCCTGGAGCGGCATGCAAATGTTGTCCAGCGAGGAGCGCACCAACTATCCGCTGACGCTGAACGTCGATGACCTGGGCGAAGGCTTCAGCCTGACGGTGCAGGTCGAGTCCCGGATCGGTGCGCAACGTATCTGTGACTATGTGCAGGTGACCCTGCAGAGCCTGGTCGACTCCCTGGAACACGCGCCGCAGACGGCGGTGCGCAACCTCGCGGTATTGCCACCGGCCGAACGCAAGCAACTGTTGGAAACCTGGAATGCGCCAGAGGCGACGTATGCCCATGACGCGATGATCCATCGTCAATTCGAGGCCCAGGTCGCGACGCAACCCGACGCGGTAGCGGTGGTGTTCGAAGATCAGGCGCTGACCTACGGCGAGCTCAACGCCCAGGCCAACCAGCTCGCCCATCGCCTGCTGTCGCTGGGCATTCGCCCGGATGACCGGGTGGCGATCTGTGTCGAACGCGGCCTGGACATGATCGTCGGCCTGCTGGGCATCTTGAAGTCCGGCGCCGGTTATGTGCCGCTGGATCCGGCTTATCCGGCCGAACGCATTGCCTACATGCTCGAGGACAGTTCCCCCGTGGCGATCGTGGTGCATGCCGCCACCCATGTGCTGCTGGCCGAAGAGTCCATACGGGTGATCGAGCTCGATAACCCGGCATTGCGCAGCCAGTCCACCGTCAACCCGCAAGTGCCTGGCCTGACGTCGTCGCAATTGGCCTACGTGATCTACACCTCCGGTTCCACCGGGTTACCCAAGGGCGTGATGGTCGAGCACCGCAACGTCGCCCGGCTGTTCTCGGCGACCCAGCCCTGGTTCGAGTTCGGCCAGCGGGATGTATGGGCGCTGTTCCATTCCTTCGCTTTCGACTTCTCGGTCTGGGAGATTTGGGGGGCGTTGATCCATGGTGGCCGCCTGTTGGTGGTACCGCAGTTGGTCAGTCGTTCCCCGCAAGACTGCTACGCGCTGCTATGCGAGGCTGGCGTCACGGTGTTGAACCAGACGCCGAGCGCTTTCCGGCAACTGATCGTGGCCCAGGGCGAAAGCGACCTGCGCCACAGCCTGCGCCAGGTGATCTTTGGTGGCGAAGCGCTGGAAACCGGCATTCTCAAGCCCTGGTATGCCCGTGTAGCCAACGCCGGGACACAGTTGGTGAACATGTACGGCATCACCGAGACGACGGTGCACGTGACGTATCGCCCGCTAGAAGCGGCGGACGCGCAGTTGACCGGCGTCAGCCCGATCGGCAAGCGCATTCCCGACCTGCAACTGTACGTGCTCGACGCCCAGCGCGAGCCGGTGCCGGTGGGGGTGGTGGGTGAGATGTATGTGGGCGGCGCGGGTGTGGCACGGGGTTACCTGAATCGTCCCGAGTTGACCCAGGAACGCTTTATCGTCGACACCTTTAGCGGGTGTGAAGGGGCGCGCCTGTACAGGACCGGTGACCTCGGTCGCTGGCTGGCGGACGGGAGCATCGAATACCTGGGCCGCAACGATGACCAGGTGAAAATCCGCGGTTTCCGTATCGAGTTGGGCGAGATCGAAGCGACCTTGGCCGCTTGCGAGGGGGTCAGCGAGGCGCTGGTGATTGCCCGTGAAGACACGCCGGGCGACAAGCGCCTGGTGGGTTATGTGATTGCCGCAGACGGCGCGCAACCGTCAGCCACCGAGCTGCGTACACAATTGCTGGCTTCGCTGGCGGACTACATGGTGCCTGGCGCGTTCGTGGTCCTCGAGGCGTTCCCGCTGACCACCAACGGCAAGCTCGACCGCAAGGCTTTGCCGGTGCCGGATCAATCGGCGGTGGCGACCCGTGAATACGAAGCGCCGCAAGGCGAGGCCGAGACGATCATCGCCGCGATCTGGCAAGACCTGCTGGACCTCGAGCGGATCGGTCGTCACGACAATTTCTTCGAATTGGGCGGTCATTCGCTGCTGGCGGTGAAGCTGATCGAGCGCATGCGCCACGTCGGCTTGAGTGCCGATGTGCGGGTGCTGTTCGGCCAACCGACGCTGGCCGCGTTGGCCGCCGCCGTGGGCGGGCACACAGAAGTCGTGGTGCCGGGCAACGCGATCCCGGACGGTTGCACGCGGATCACCCCGGACATGCTGCCCCTGGCCGATCTGGACCAGGACGCCATCGACCGCATCGTGGCCACGGTGCCAGGTGGCGTGACGAATGTGCAGGATATCTACGCCCTGGCGCCGTTGCAGGAAGGGATCCTGTATCACCACATCGCCGCCGCCCAGGGCGATCCCTACTTGCAATACGTGATGTTCGCGTTCGACAGCTTCGTCCACGTGGACCATTTCACCCAAGCACTGCAAGCCGTCGTCTCCCGTCACGATATCCTGCGCACCGGTGTGCTCTGGGAGGGCCTGGTCGAGCCGATGCAGGTGGTCTGGCGTGAGGCGCGGCTGGTGGTCGAGTCGGTCGAGCTGGATCCGGCGGCCGGGGAGGTTGCCACGCAGTTGCATCAGCGTTTCGACCCCCGGCACTATCGCCTGGACATCCGCCAGGCGCCGCTGATGCGGGTCGCTTATGCGCAAGACCCGGCCAACCAGCGCTGGGTGGGCATGCTGTTGTTCCATCACCTGGTGGACGATGCCACCTCGCTGGCCGTGCTGTCGGCCGAGATCGAGGCGCACATGCTCGGCCAGGCGCAACGCTTGCCGGCATCGGTGCCGTACCGCAACTACGTAGCCCAGGCTCGCTTGGGTGTGAGTCACGAAGCCCATGAGCTGTTCTTCCGCGACATGCTCGGTGATGTCGACGAGCCGACATTGCCGTTCGATTTACAGGATGTGCAGGGCGATGGTAGCGGCATCGAAGAGGTTCGCGAGGAGGTCGAGGCCGACCTCAGTCGTCGATTGCGGGCCCAGGCCCGTCAGCTCGGGGTGAGTGCGGCGAGCCTGTATCACTTGGTTTGGGCCCAGGTACTGGGCACGGTGTCGGGTCGCGACGACGTGGTGTTCGGCACGGTGTTGGTGGGACGGATGCAGGGCGGCGAGGGCGCCGACCGGGCACTGGGGATGTTCATCAATACGTTGCCGTTGCGGGTGAGCCTGGGGCAGACCGGGGTCCGTGCCGGTGTGAAAGCGACCCATGCCCGACTGACCGCGTTGCTCGGCCATGAGCACGCCTCGCTGGTGCTGGCGCAACGCTGCAGCGGCGTAGAGGCGCCGACGCCATTGTTCAGTGCCTTGCTCAACTATCGCCACACCGGCGTGACCGCTTCCGCCGAAGCGCTGTCGGCCTGGGACGGTATCCAGGTGCTGGGTGGCGAAGAACGGACCAACTACCCGCTGACGTTGTCGGTGGATGACCAGGGCGAGGCGTTCAGTTTCACCGTCATGACCCCGGCCCGCGTCGGTGCGCAGCGGCTTTGTGGGTATGTCCGGCAGGCGCTGGAAGGCCTGATCCAGATGCTTGAGCAGACGCCAGAAGCGCCGTTGCACCAGTTGTCGATCCTGCCGCCGAGCGAGCGTCTGAAACTGTTGGCCGAGTTCAATACCGGTGGCGCCGATAACCCGCGGGAGCAGACCGTTCTCGGCCTGTTCGAAGCCCAGGTCCAGCGCACGCCGGACAGCGTGGCCGTCCTGCATGGCGAGCACGCGTTGAGCTATCGCCAGTTGGACACGCGAGCCAACCAGTTGGCGCATTACCTGCGCAAGCAGGGCGTGCAAGCGGATTCGCGCGTGGCGATCTGTGTCCAGCGCAGCGCCGAGATGGTGATCGGGTTGTTGGCGATTCTCAAGGCGGGCGGTGGTTATGTGCCATTGGATCCGGCTTATCCTGCGGAACGGATTGCCTACATGCTGGCCGACAGCGAGCCGGCTGCGGTGCTGGCCCAGGCAGCGACCCGAGGGCTCTTGTCGCAGGTCCAGGTGCCACTGATCGACCTGGACGCCGGCCCGTGGCAAGACGAGCCGGAACAGGTTCCGCAGGTCAGCGAGCTGGCGCCGGCCCACCTGGCCTACGTGATCTACACCTCCGGCTCCACCGGCTTGCCCAAGGGCGTGATGGTTGAACATCGCGGCCTGCGCAACCTGCTGGACTGGTACCTCGAAGACCTGGCGTTCGATGCTGGCGATGCCGTGCTGCTGGCGTCCTCCTACAACTTCGACCTGACCCAGAAAAACATCCTCGCGCCACTGCTGGTCGGCGCCACGCTGCACCTGGCCGAAGAACCCTTCAACCCCGGCGCCATCGTCGCGCAGATCGCCGACGCCGGCATCACGCACCTCAACATGTCGCCCAGCGCCTTCCACGCGCTGGTGGACGCCGATCATCAGCAAGCCCTTGCCTGTCTGAAACGGGTGGTGTTGGGCGGTGAGCCGATCCAGCTCGCCATGCTGGAAAAACTCCCTCTGCCACGGCCAACGGTGATCAACAGCTACGGGCCGACCGAGTGCAGTGACGTGGTCGCCTGGTACACCGCTGATAGCGATCTCGAGACCTACCGGCACCAGTCGATCCCGATTGGCCGACCGATCCGCAACATGCAGTTGCATGTACTGGACAGCCACGGGCAGTTGCTGCCGGTGGGCGTACCCGGTGAGATCCACATCGGCGGTATCGGAGTCGCGCGCGGCTACCTCAACCTGCCGCAGCTCAGCGCCGAGCGCTTTATCGCCGACCCGTTCTATGGCAAGGCCGACGCCCGCCTGTACAAGACCGGCGACATCGGTCGCTGGTTGCCCGACGGCACGTTGCAGTACCTGGGGCGTAATGACGATCAGGTGAAGATCCGCGGGTTCCGTATCGAACTGGGTGAGATCGAAGCCAAGCTCGCCCAACACGATACGGTGAAAGAGGCTGCGGTGCTGGTCCGCGAGGACGTACCGGGGGAAAAACGCCTGGTGGCCTATTTCACCGAATACGCGGCGGGCGAAACAGTGGACATCGACGCGCTGCGTGCCTGCCTGTTGGCCCAACTGCCGGCCTTCATGGTGCCGGTGGCCTATGTACGCCTCGACACCATGCCGCTGACGCCCAACGGCAAGCTCAACCGTAAAGTGCTGCCGGCACCGGACTTGGATGCCTTCATCACCCGGGGCTACGAAGCCCCCATCGGCGAAACCGAAATCACACTGGCCCAGTTGTGGGCTGAAGTGCTCAACGTAGAGCGCGTTGGCCGTCACGATCACTTCTTCGAGCTGGGCGGGCATTCCTTGCTTGCCGTCAGCCTGATGGAGCGGATGCGCCAAGAGGGTATGGAAGCGGATGTACGGACGTTGTTCGAGCGGCCCACGCTCTCGGAATACGCGGCAACGACAGAAAAAATGGAGATTGTCCTGTGAGTGTGATCGAACTGTTGGCGACACTAAAAGAAAAAGACGTACAGCTTTCAGTCAAGGGCGATCAGCTCGTGGTACGGGGACGGAAGCAGTCGCTGAGCGAGCCGGCGGTGCTGGCCTTGCTGCGCGAGCACAAAGCCGCGCTGATCGAGTTGATCCAGGCTGGACAATACGATGCCAGCAAGGCTGGTGAGGTTGACATCCCGGACAACGCCATCCCGGCCGGTTGCCTGCACATCACGCCGCAGATGCTGCCGTTGGTGACCCTGGACCAGGCGGCCATCGACCGTATCGTTGCTACCGTGCCGGGCGGCGCGGCCAATGTGCAGGATATCTACCCGCTGGCACCGTTGCAGGAGGGCATTCTTTATCACCATCTGACTGCCACCCAGGGCGATCCCTATGTGTTGCAGGCGCATTTCAGCATCACCCGACAGGAGCGCCTGACGGATTTTGTCGACGCCTTGCAAAGCGTGATCGATCGCCACGACATCCTGCGCACCGCCATCGTCCGCGAAGGGTTGCAAGAGGCGGTACAGGTGGTCTGGCGCGAGGCCCGCCTGGGGGTCAAGGACATCAGCGCCGATCTCGCCGAGGGCGACGTCATGGCGCAATTGCAGGCGCGCTTTGATCCTCGGCACTATCGCCTGGACGTCAGCCAGGCGCCGCTGTTGCTGCTGGTGGTCGCCGAAGACCCGGCCAACCAGCGCTGGGTCGCCATGCTGCTGTTCCATCACATGGCCCTCGACCACGCGGCCCTGATGGTGGTGCAGAGCGAAATGCAGGCCTGGCTGATGGGGCAGACCGGGCAATTGCAACCCGCCATCCCTTACCGTCATTACGTGGTGCGCACCCGCCAGGCCGGCCAGCGCCAGGCCGACGAGGCGTTCTTTGGTGAAATGCTGGGGGATGTCGAAGAGCCAACCTTGCCCTTCGGCCAACAGGACGTCTTGGGCGACGGCAGCGCCATCGAAGAGAGCCATCAAGCGCTGACGCCAGACCTCAGCCGCCGCCTACGCGCGCAGGCGCGCCAGCTCGGTGTGAGTGCGGCGAGCATTTTCCACTTGGCCTGGGCCCAGGTGCTGGGCGGCGTATCGGGCCGCGAAGACGTGGTGTTCGGCACGGTGATGCTGGGGCGCATGCAGGCCGGCGAGAGTCTGAGCCGGGCGCTGGGCATGTTCATCAATACCTTGCCCCTGCGCGTGAACGTCGGTGCACAGAACGTGCGCGATGGGGTGAAAAGCACCCATGCCTGGTTGAGCCGCCTGCTCAGTCACGAATATGCGTCCCTGGCCCTGGCCCAACGTTGCAGCGGCGTGGCCGCGCCGGCGCCGCTGTTCAGCACATTGCTGAACTATCGTCACAGTGCCAGCGCCGCTCAAGAGCTCCCGGCCGAGGTCAGCCTGGCCTGGGACGGTATCGAGGCACTGGGCGCGGAAGAACGCACCAACTACCCGCTGATCCTCTCGGTGGACGATTTTTCCGATGACTTCGCCTTGTCGGTGCAAGCCACTGCGCTGATTGGCGCGCTACGCATCGGCGATTACATGCTGGCCGCCGTTGAAAGTCTGGTTGCGGCCCTGGAATCCGCGCCCGGAGCGATGCTCAACAGCCTGTCGTTCCTGCCGGCATCGGAGCGCGAACGGGTACTGTTGTCCTTCAACGACACCGACCGTGATTATCCGCGGGAACAGTCGATTCATGCCTTGTTCGAGGCCCAGGTCGAGGTGCGTCCAGACGCGCCGGCTGCGGTGCAGGGTGGGCAAGTCCTGACTTACCGCGAACTGGACAGCAAAGCCGAACGTCTGGCCAGGCATCTGCTCGACCTTGGCCTGCAAACGGGTCAAACCGTGGCGATCCTGCTGCCGCGCTCGCTTGATCTGCTGATCAGCCAGTTGGCGGTCCTCAAGTGCGCGGCGGTGTACCTGCCACTCGACGTCAACGCGCCCGCCGAGCGCCAGCAGTTCATGATCGAGGACAGTCACGCTGTATTGGCCTTGACTCACAGCCGCGAAGCCTTGGCGCCGGGCATGCGTCGGGTGGACCTGGACAGCGTCGACCTTCCCTTGTCGTCGGCCCATTGCAGCCAGCAACCGGCGTCCAGCGAAGCGCCGGCCTACATCATGTACACCTCAGGGTCCACGGGTACGCCCAAGGGCGTGCTGGTGCCGCACCGGGCCATCAGCCGGCTGGTGATCAATAACGGCTACGCCGACTTCAACGAGCAGGATCGGGTGGCCTTCGCTTCCAATCCGGCCTTCGACGCCAGCACCCTTGAAGTCTGGGCGCCATTGCTCAACGGTGGCTGCGTCGTCGTGGTCGAGCAGGACGTGCTGTTGTCCCAGGAGCGCTTGCACGGGCTGTTGCTAGAGCAGGCGGTGAATGTGTTGTGGATGACCGCGGGGCTGTTTCACCAATATGCCGACCGCCTGATGGACGTGTTCGCCCAATTGCGCTACTTGATCGTCGGGGGGGACGTGCTGGATCCGGCGGTGATCGGCCGTGTCCTGAAGGACGGCGCGCCGGCCCACCTGCTCAACGGCTACGGCCCGACGGAAGCGACGACGTTCTCGACCACCTACGAAATCAAGGCTGTGGGCGAGGGCAGCGTCCCGATTGGCCGTCCCTTGGGCAACACCCGGGTCTACATCCTCGATTCGCAGCAGCGACCCGTGCCCCAAGGCGTAGTCGGCGAGCTGCACATCGGCGGCCTGGGGGTCGCCAAAGGCTACTTGAACCGCCCGGACCTGAGTGCCGAGAAATTTCTCCTCGACCCGTTCAGCCAGACCGCCCAGGCCTTGATGTACCGCACCGGCGACCTCGGCCGCTTCCGGGAGGACGGCAACATCGAGTACCTGGGCCGCAACGACGGCCAGGTGAAGATCCGTGGTTTTCGCATCGAACCGGGGGAGATCGAAGCCTGCCTGGCCCAACACGCTGCGGTGAAAGAAACGACGGTACTGGTGCGCGAAGACGTTCCCGGCGAAAAACGCCTGGTGGCCTATTTCACCTTGCACTCAACGGATGACAGCGCGGACATCGAAGCCCTGCGCGTGCACCTGCAAAGCCGTTTGCCGGACTATATGGTTCCGGCGGCCTACATACGGCTCGATGCCTTGCCGCTGACCCCCAACGGCAAGCTCGACCGCAAGGCGCTGCCGATGCCGGACCAGGCGTCCATCATTACCCGGGGCTATGAAGCCCCGCTGGGCGACACCGAAATCACCCTGGCCCGCCTGTGGCGGCAAGTCCTCAACGTCGAGCGGGTGGGACGCCACGATCATTTCTTCGAACTGGGCGGCCATTCCTTGCTGGCGGTCAACCTGATCGAGCAGATGCGCCAGGTCGGCTTGAGTGCCGATGTCCGCGTGCTGTTCGGCCAGCCGACCCTCGCGGCACTGGCTGCGGCAGTGGGGGGCGGTAGTGAGGTCCAGGTGCCAGCCAACGGCATCACCTCCGATTGTGAGCGGATCACCCCGGACATGCTGGCGCTGGCGACATTGACCCAGGAGGCGATCGATCGGATCGTTGCCACGGTGCCGGGTGGTGTGCCCAACGTACAGGACATCTACCCGCTGGCGCCGTTGCAGGAAGGTATTCTCTATCACCATGTCTCGGCGCAGCAGGGCGACCCCTATGTGTTGCAGGCGCTGTTCGCCTTTCAGGACGAAGCGCGCCTCGATGCTTTCGCCCAGGCATTGCAAGGTGTCATCGACCGCCATGACATCCTGCGCACTTCGATCCTGTGGGAGGGGCTGGAGCAGCCGATTCAGGTGGTCTGGCGCAAGGCGCTGTTGAGCGTCGAGCAACTGCAGTTGGACGCGTCGGATGCCGATGCCGTGACCCAACTGCATGCACGCTACGACTCCCGTCATCATCGCCTGGACATTCGCCAGGCCCCGCTGATGTGCCTGCGTTATGCCCATGACCCGGTCAACCAGCGCTGGGTGGCGATGCTGTTGTTCCACCACATTGCCCTGGACCATACCGCGCTGGAGGTGGTACAGCAGGAAATGCAGGCGCACCTGCTGGGCCAGGCCGACCAATTGGCCGCCGCGCTGCCGTACCGCAACTATGTGGCCCAGGCCCGCCTGGGTGTCAGCGAGGCAGAGCACGAAGGGTTTTTCCGCGAGATGCTCGGCGATGTCGACGAGCCGACCCTGCCGTTGGGGCTGCAGCAGGTGCAGGGTGACGGTCGCGGGATCGAGGAAGCCAAGCTGGAACTGGACGCCAGTTTGAGCCGCCGCTTGCGGGCGCAGGCGCGGCAGCTCGGTGTGAGTGCGGCCAGCCTGCATCACTTGGCTTGGGCGCAGGTACTGGGGCGCCTGTCCGCGCGGGAGGACGTGGTGTTCGGCACGGTCCTGATGGGCCGGATGCAGGGCGGCGAGGGTGCCGACCGGGTCCTTGGCATGTTCATCAACACCTTGCCGCTGCGGGTCAACCTGGATGAGCAGGGCGCACGCGCCGGGGTCAAGACCACCCATGGGCGGCTGACGGCATTGCTCGGTCACGAGCATGCCTCGTTGGCCCTGGCGCAACGTTGCAGCCGCGTGGCCGCACCGGCCCCGTTGTTCAGCGCGCTGCTGAACTACCGGCACAGCGCGACCGGTTCGGCTTCAGCCGAGGCCATGAGTGCCTGGCAGGGCATGGAAATCCTGAGTAACGAAGAGCGGACCAACTACCCACTGACCCTGTCGGTGGATGACCTGGGCGATGGCTTCCTGTTGAGTGCCCTGGTATTGCAGGGGATTGGTGCGGCGCGCATCTGCGCCTACATGCACACCGCCCTGGAAAGCCTGGTACAGGCCCTCGAACACGCGCCCCAGACGCCACTCAACCGCCTGGAGATCCTGCCGGAAAGCGAACGCAACCAGCTGCTGGTGGATTTCAACGCCACCAAGCGTGCCTATCCGCAGGACCAGACCGTGCTGGCCCTGTTCGAGGCCCAGGCGGCGCACCTGCCACATGCAATTGCAGTGGTGCACGGGCAGCGCCAAGTGACTTACGCAGAGCTGAACGAGCGGGCCAATCGCCTGGCCCATCACTTGATCGGCCTTGGCGTGCAGCCGGACGACTGCGTGGCGATCCTGCTGCCACGCTCCATCGAGCTGCTGGCCAGTCAGTTGGCGATCCTCAAGTGTGCGGCGGCCTATGTGCCGCTGGACCGCAATGCCTCCCTGGAACGCCAGGGCTTCATGCTCGAGGATTGCCAGGCCCGGTGCCTGCTGACGTTCAGTACCGAGACTGTGCCTGAGGGCGCCTCGCGCATCGACCTGGACACGCTGGACGACCAGGGGCTGCGGCATAACCCGGCGCTGGCGCAGTCCAGTGAATCGATTGCCTACATCATGTACACCTCGGGCTCCACCGGCACCCCGAAAGGCGTGCTGGTGCCGCACCGGGCCATCAACCGCCTGGTGATCAACAACGGTTACGCCGATTTCAATGAGCGCGACCGGATCGCCTTTGCCTCCAACCCGGCGTTCGACGCCAGCACCATGGACGTCTGGGGCGCCTTGCTCAATGGCGGCCAGGTGGTGGTGATCGACCACGAAACCTTGTTGGAGCCTGCGCAGTTCGCCCAAGTGCTGGAGGACGCGGGCGTCACGGTGCTGTTCGTGACCACGGCGATTTTCAATCAGTACGTGCAACTGATCCCGGAGGCCATTGGCGGCTTGCGCATCCTGTTGTGCGGCGGCGAACGGGCCGACGTAGCGTCGTTCCGGCGCTTGCTGGACCTGGCGCCCAGTTTGCGCCTGGTGCATTGCTATGGCCCGACCGAAACCACCACCTACGCCACCACCCTGGAGGTGAAGGCCGTGGCGGCGGACGCCGAATGCGTGCCCATCGGCGGCCCAATTGGCAATACCCAGGTCTATGTGCTCGATGCGCGCCAGCAACTGGCGCCATTGGGTGTCGTCGGCGAGATGTATATCGGCGGCAAGGGCGTGGCCAAGGGGTATCTGAATCGACCTGACCTGACCGCGGAAAAATTCATCGCCGATCCGTTCAGCCATGAACCGGACGCGTTGCTGTACCGCACCGGCGACCTCGGGCGCTGGTTGCCGGAGGGTAACCTGGAATGCCTGGGACGTAACGACGATCAGGTGAAAATCCGCGGTTTCCGCATCGAGCTGGGCGAGATCGAAGCCAAACTCGTCGCCTGCGATGGCGTGAAGGACGCAGTGGTCATGGTGCGGGCCGACGAGTCGGGTGAGAAGCGCCTGGTGGCCTATGTCATTGCACAGCCGCAGGTCACGCTGGGCGTTGCCGCGTTGCGCGAGCAATTGTCCACGGTCCTGTCTGACTACATGGTGCCCGCGGCGTTCGTGATGCTGCCGGCGTTCCCATTGACCCTCAACGGCAAGGTGGACCGCAAGGCCTTGCCGGCACCGCATGCCGAGGCTTACGCCAGCCAGGCCTACGAGGCGCCGCAGGGTGAGGTCGAACAGGCCTTGGCCGGCATGTGGGCCGAGTTGTTGAAAGTGGAACGGATCGGTCGCCACGACAATTTCTTCGAGCTGGGTGGCCACTCGTTGCTGGCGATGAGGTTGATCGAGCGCATGCGCCAGGCTGAGCTGTCGGTGGATGTACGTGTGCTGTTCAGCCAACCGACCCTGGCCGCACTGGCCGCTGCGGTGGGCGGGCACCGGGACGTGATGGTGCCGGCTTGCGCCATTGTCGAAGGCTGTGAGCGCATCACCCCGGATATGTTGCCGCTGGCTGCATTGAGCCAGGAGGCCATCGATCGGATCGTGGCGAGCGTGCCGGGAGGGGCGCGCAACGTGCAGGAGATCTATCCGCTGGCGCCGTTGCAGGAAGGCATTCTGTATCACCATTTGACGGCAAAAATGGGTGATCCGTACGTACTGCAAACGCTGTTCGGTTTTGACAGCCGCGCCCGTCTGGATGACTTTGCCCAGGCATTGCAAGGGGTGATCGACCGGCACGACATTCTCAGGACGTCGATGGTCTGGGAAAACCTCGACGAACCGATGCAAGTGGTGTGGCGACAGGCTCGGCTCAGCGTTGACGAGTTGGACGCGGACCCGAGTGCCGGCGATGCCGTTGCCCGGTTGTATGAGCGTTTCGATGCGCGGCATTACCGACTGGACGTGCGTCAGGCACCCATGTTGCGTCTGGCCATCGCCGAGGACGTCGCCAACCGGCGTTGGGTCGCCATGCTGCTGTTCCACCACATGGTCCTGGACCATACCGGCCTGGAAGTGCTGGAACGTGAAATGCAGGCGCAGTTGCTGGGCAAGGTGCACGAACTGGGCGAGTCGGTACCTTATCGCAACTATGTGGCTCAGGCGCGCCTGGGTATCGACCAACAGGCGCATGAAGCGTTTTTCCGCGAGATGCTCGGCGATATCGACGAGCCAACGCTGCCGTTCGGCCTGCGGGACGTGCAGGGTGATGGCAATGGCGTGGAAGAGGTGAAGCTGGCCATGGAAGCGGGCCTGTGCCGTCGTCTGCGCGTCCAGGCCCGTCAGTTGGGCGTCAGCGCGGCCAGCCTGATGCATTTGGCCTGGGCGCAAGTCTTGGGCCGTGTCAGCGGTCGCGACGACGTGGTCTTCGGTACCGTGCTGTTGGGCCGCATGCAGGGCGGTGACGGGGCTGATCGGGCCCTGGGCATGTTCATCAACACCCTGCCATTGCGGGTGAGCCTGGGTGGTCAAGGCGTATACGCAGCGGTAAAGGCTACCCACCAGCGACTCACTGGCCTGCTGGGCCATGAGCATGCACCGTTGGCACTGGCCCAGCGGTGCAGTGGTGTGGCTGCGCCAACGCCATTGTTCAGCTCGATGCTCAATTATCGTCATTGCGGGGTCGAGGTGACCGCGCAGGCGCTGACGGCGTGGCAAGGCATCGAGTCGATTGGCGGTGAAGAACGTACCAATTACCCTTTGGCGCTGGCCGTGGATGATGAAGGCGAGGGCTTCAGCCTGGTGGTGCAGGCGCTGGTGGGGACTGGTGCGCGGCGTATTGGCGAATATGTGCAGACTACGCTCGAAGGCCTGGTCAAGGCACTGGAGCAGGCGCCGGATACACCTCTGCATGCCCTCGCGAGCCTGCCGGTGGCCGAACGTCAGCACCTGTTGGAAGCGTTCAATGCCACTGCGGTCGACTACCCGCAAGGCCTGACCTTGCACGGATTGTTCGAGGCGCGGGTCGCGGTTTGCCCGGACGCGGTCGCCGTAGTATCGGGCCAGACGCAACTGAACTATGGGCAACTCAATGAGCGTGCCAACCAGATTGCCCATCGTCTGCTGTCGCTGGGCATTGGCCCGGATGACCGCGTGGCGATCTGCGTGGACCGCAGCCTGGAAATGGTCGCGGGCCTGTTGGGCATTCTCAAGGCCGGCGCGGCGTATGTGCCGCTGGACCCGGATTACCCGCTCGATCGGCTGGCCTACATGCTGGAAAACAGCGCGCCGATGGTGGTGCTGACCCAACGTGCGTTGCAGGCCAGCCTGCCGGCTACGCAGGCGCGGACCCTGCTGCTGGATGAGGCGGAAGGTTTCTCGACGCAGCCGACCCACAATCCCCAGGTCGAGGGTCTGCGGGCCAATCACCTGGCTTATGTCATCTACACCTCAGGCTCCACTGGCATGCCCAAGGGTGTGATGAACGAGCATGGCGCGGTGGTCAACCGCCTGCTGTGGATGCAGGACGAATACGGCTTGAGCGCGGCGGACGCGGTGCTGCAAAAGACCCCGTTCAGCTTCGACGTGTCGGTGTGGGAGTTCTTCTGGCCACTGTTCAGCGGCGCACGGCTGGTGATGGCCCGTCCTGGTGGGCATCGCGATCCGGCGTACCTGCGCGAAGTGATCCAGGCCCAAGGCATCACCACGTTGCATTTCGTGCCGTCGATGCTGGATGTGTTCCTGGCCCATGGCGAGGCGGGCGAGTGCGGTGGCCTGGTGCGGGTGATGTGCAGCGGCGAGGCCTTGCCGGGGCATCTGGTGCGACGCTTCAAGGCGCAACTGCCGCACGCCGGCCTGTACAACCTGTACGGCCCGACCGAAGCGGCGGTGGACGTGACCGCGTGGGACTGCGCGGGTGCAGAGACGCCGGACAGCACGCCCATCGGCAAGCCGATTGCCAACACGCGGATCTACCTGCTCGATGCCCATCAACAACCGGTGCCCCTGGGTGTGGCCGGCGAGATTTACATTGGTGGTGTGCAGGTGGCGCGGGGTTACCTGAACCGTCCGGAACTGACCGTCGAACGTTTCCTGCGCGATCCGTTCAGCGACGCGGCGAACGCCCGGATGTACCGCACTGGCGACCTGGGTCGTTACCTGCCGGACGGCAATATCGATTACCTGGGGCGTAACGATGACCAGGTGAAGATCCGTGGTTTCCGCATCGAGTTGGGCGAGATCGAAGCCAAACTGGCGCAACACGAGGCGGTGAAGGAAACCGTGGTGCTGGCCCGTGAAGACGTACCGGGCGAGAAGCGTCTGGTGGCTTATTTCACCACGCATTCGGTGGATGAGATGGCGGATATCGAAAGCCTGCGCACCCATTTGCAAGGGCAACTGCCGGAATACATGGTGCCGACCGCTTACGTGCGGCTCGCTGCACTGCCGTTGACTCCCAATGGCAAGCTCGATCGCAAGGCGTTGCCGGCACCGGATCATTCAGCGGTGATTGTCCGCGAATACGAGGCGCCACAAGGTGAAGTGGAAACCAGCATTGCCCGGATCTGGGAGGACTTGCTCAAGCTTGAACAAGTCGGTCGTCACGACAATTTCTTTGAGTTGGGCGGGCACTCGCTGTTGGCGGTGAAAATGATCGAACGCATGCGCCAGGTCGACCTGAGCGTCGATGTGCGGGTTTTGTTCGGTCAGCCGACGCTGGCAGCGTTGGCCGCCGCCGTCGGTGGCTACCGGGAAGTCATCGTGCCGGCCAACGATATCCCGGCCGGTTGCACCCGCATCACACCGGACATGCTGCCGCTGGCGGATCTGTCCCAAGAAGAGATCGAGCAGATCGTCGCGGCGGTGCCGGGCGGCGTGAGCAATGTCCAGGACATTTATGCCCTGGCGCCGCTGCAGGAAGGGATCCTCTATCACCACTTGGCCGCCGCCGAAGGCGACCCCTATCTGCAACAGGTGATATTCGCTTTCGACCGTTTCACGCGCCTGGAAGATTTCGCCCACGCGCTGCAAGCCGTCATTGCCCGGCACGATATCCTGCGCACCGCCGTGCTCTGGGAAGGCCTGCCCGAGCCCATGCAGGTGGTCTGGCGTGACGCGCCATTGAGTGTCGAGTCGGTTGAGCTGGATCCGGCCCAGGGTGACATCGCCGCGCAACTGCACCAGCGGTTCGACCCCCGGTTCTACCGCCTGGACATTCGTCAGGCGCCCATGATGCGGTTGGTCTATGGGCAAGACCCGGCGAACCAACGCTGGGTGGGCATGCTGTTGTTTCACCATCTGGTGGACGACGTTACGTCACTGGCGGTGCTGTCCGCGGAAATCGAGGCGCATATGCTCGGCCAGGCGCAGCGGCTGTCGGCGTCGGTGCCGTACCGCAACTTCGTGGCCCAGGCCCGCTTGGGTGTGAGCCGTGAAGCGCACGAAACCTTCTTCCGCGAGATGCTCGGGGACATCGAAGAGCCGACGTTGCCGTTCGATTTGCAGGATGTGCAAGGCGACGGCAGCGGCCTCGAAGAGGTGCGTCAGGAGGTCGAGGCCGCTCTGAGTCGCCGGCTGCGAGCTCAGGCGCGACAGCTTGGGGTGAGCGCGGCGAGCTTGTATCACCTGGTTTGGGCGCAGGTCCTGGGTAAGGTATCGGGCAAGGACGATGTCGTGTTCGGTACGGTGCTGGTGGGGCGGATGCAGGGCGGCGAGGGCGCCGACCGGGCGCTGGGGATGTTCATCAACACCTTGCCGCTGCGAGTGAGTGTCGGGCAAACCGGCGTTCGTGCGGGTGTGAAAGCGACCCACGCTCGCCTGACCGCATTGCTCGGTCATGAACACGCCGCCTTGGCGCTGGCGCAACGCTGCAGCGGCGTAGAGGCGCCGACGCCGTTGTTCAGTGCCTTGCTCAACTACCGCCACACCGGCGCGACAGTGTCGAGCGAGGCATTGTCAGCCTGGAACGGTATCCAGATTCTCAGTGGCGAAGAGCGGACCAACTACCCATTGATGTTGTCGGTGGACGATCAGGGCGAGGCGTTCAGCTTTACCGTCATGACCCCGGCACGCATTGGTGCGCAGCGGCTTTGTGGTTATGTGCAGCACACGCTGGAGAATCTGGTCCGGATGCTGGAGCAGACGCCGGAGGCACCGCTGCATCAGTTGGCGATCCTGCCGGCCTCGGAACGTGAACAACTGCTGGTGACGTTCAACGCCACCGAAGCCGATTACCCACAGCAGCAGACCATTCACGGGTTGTTCGAAGAGCAGGTGCAGCTTACGCCGGATGCCGTTGCGGTGATTCGCGGCGAGCAACGCCTGAGCTATGGGGAACTGAACGAGCGGGCTAACCGCTTGGCGCATTACCTGCGAAAGCAGGGTGTGAAGCCTGATTCACGGGTGGCGATTTGTGTCGAGCGTGGTATCGACATGGTTGTAGGGCTGCTCGCCATTCTCAAGGCCGGCGGTGGTTATGTGCCGCTGGATCCGGCTTATCCGCTGGACCGGATTGCCTACATGCTGGAAGACAGTGCGCCAGCAGCCGTGTTGGCCCAGGACGCTACAGTCGGGTTGTTGACCGGTGCCTCGATGCCAGTGATCAATCTCGACAGCGGGCTGTGGCAGGACGAATCCGTCCAGAATCCGCAGGTTGCCGAGCTGACGTCCGCACATCTGGCCTACGTGATCTACACCTCGGGTTCGACCGGCCTGCCCAAGGGTGTGATGATCGAACACCGCAACACGGTGAACTTCCTGACCTGGGCCCATCGTTCGTTTGATGCTCAAACCCTGTCGAAAACCCTGTTCTCGACCTCGCTGAACTTCGACTTGGCCGTTTATGAATGCTTCGCGCCGCTGACGTCGGGCGGCAGCATCGACGTGGTCACTAATGTGCTGGAACTGCAACAGGGCGAGCACGACATTACCCTGATCAACACCGTGCCGTCGGCGCTCAAGGCCTTGCTGGAGTCCGGGGGACTGGGCGAGGGCGTCGACACGGTCAACGTCGCCGGTGAAGCGCTCAAGCGCAGCCTGGTGGAAACGCTGTTCGAACAGACCCAGGTCAAGCGCCTGTGCAACCTCTATGGCCCTTCGGAAACCACGACTTACTCCAGTTGGGTGTCGATGGCCCGTGAGGACGGTTTCGCTGCACACATCGGCAAACCGGTGGCCAATACCCAGTTCTACTTGCTGGATGAGCACCAACAACCGGTGCCACTGGGCGTGCCGGGCGAAATCTACATCGGCGGTGCCGGGGTCGCTCGCGGGTATCTCAACCGCGATGACTTCACCGCTGAACGCTTCCTCAAGGACCCGTTCAGCACCACGCCAAATACCCGGATGTACAAGACCGGTGACCTGGGTCGTTATCTGCCGGACGGCAACATCGAATACCTGGGCCGCAACGACGATCAGGTGAAGATCCGTGGTTTCCGCATCGAACTGGGTGAGATCGAAGCCAAGCTCGCTCAGGCTCCAAACATCAAGGAAACCGTGGTCCTGGCCCGCGAAGACGTGCCGGGTGACAAGCGTCTGGTGGCCTATTTCACCCAACACTCACCGGATGAAACAGTAGAGATAGAAACCCTGCGCACGCACCTGCAAGCGCAACTGCCGGCTTACATGGTACCTGCCGCCTACGTGCGCCTGGATGCATTGCCGTTGACCCCCAATGGCAAGCTCGACCGCAAGGCGCTACCGACCCCCGACAGCAATGCGTACACCACGCGTCTGTATGAGGCTCCGGTGGGCGATATGGAGGTCAAGCTTGCGGCGTTGTGGGCGGAGTTGCTCAAGGTCGAGCGGGTGGGGCGTCATGACCACTTCTTCGAACTGGGTGGTCACTCGTTGCTCGCCGTGACGCTGATCGAACGCATGCGCAAGGACGGCATGGAGGCCGATATCCGTGTGTTGTTCGGCCAGCCCACCCTGGCCCTCGTGGCTGCCGCCGTGGGCGAGGTACGGCATATCGATGTGCCGATGACGAAAATTCCCGCGCTCACGCGCAAACGCAGTATCTGAGTCGGCAGCTTCATCCGAGGGGTGAATGCCCTGTCCCGGGCTTTCCGGGCAGGGCGCTCGCCCCGAATCCTGCGCGTCTGTACGTCCTGGCTGAGCGACGTCGGGGCTTGTCCCTGCTTCCCATGACAGACATCACCTACCGAATGCTCTAATTTTTTTTGGCCTGTAAGGGGGCGGTTCGCAAACCGCCTCCTTCGGTTGAACGTGACGATTATCCATCGCTTTGGCCCGTGCGCCGAGGTCGGCCAACCACCGTCCAGGCGCGGCGCCGTACCTGAACAACACGTTTTTATCGTCAACCACTCCGAACTAGAAAAGCAGGTCCTTCGATGCAATTCAGCGAATTGATGACAGCTCTGTCCCAGTACCCGATCCGTCTCCAACAGGACGACGACAACCTTGTGATCCTGGGCGACGACGAAGGACTGGACAACGCGCTGTGGGACAGCCTCATTGTCCATAAGCGCGAACTGCTTGAGCTGGTGGAGAGAAACGGTGGCGACTGGCTGAGCCCGGCATTCCGTATCACGCCAGACATGCTGCCCCTGGCCCGCCTCAGCCAGGAGGCGATCGACCGGATCGTCGACAGCGTTCCTGGCGGTGCGGGCAACGTGCAGGACATTTACCCCCTGGCGCCGTTGCAGGAGGGCATTCTCTATCATCACCTCGCCGCGGAGCAGGGTGATCCCTATGTGTTGCAGGCCTTGTTCGGCGCGGACCGACGCGCACGATTGGATGACTTTACCCAGGCTCTGCAAGGCGTGATCGATCGCCACGACATATTGCGCACTTCGATGGTGTGGGAAGGCTTGGACGAGCCCGTGCAAGTGGTCTGGCACCAGGCCAGATTGTCGCTGGAAGAGATCGTGCTGGACCCTGCCGATGGCGAGATTCTCTGGCAACTGCAGCAACGCTTCGACACTCGGCATCACCGACTGGACGTCGGCCAGGCGCCGCTGATGCGTCTGGTCTGTGCGCAGGATCAAACCCACCAGCGTTGGGTCGCGATCCTGTTGTTCCACCACATGGCGATGGACCATGCGGCGCTGGAGTTGGTGCAGCATGAGATGCAGGCGTTTCTGCTCGGGCAGGCCGACCAGTTACCCGAGCCCGTACCTTATCGCAACTATGTGGCGCAGGTCCGCCTGGGTGTGGGCGGCGATTCCCATGAAGCATTTTTCCGCGAGATGCTGGGCGATGTCGATGAGCCAACGTTGCCGCTGGGGTTTTCCGCAGTGCCCGAAGGCGAATCGGTGGTCGAGGAAGTCCACCTGCCGATCGATGTAGAATTGAGCCGTCGCTTGCGAGCGCAGGCCCGCCAGTTGGGTGTCAGCGCGGCAGCCTTGTATCACTTGGCCTGGGCGCGGGTGGTCGGCGCTGTTTCCGGCCGACAGGACGTGGTGTTCGGCACAGTATTGATGGGCCGGATGCAGGGTGGCGACGGTGCCGACCGCGCACTGGGCATGTTCATCAACACACTGCCGTTGCGGGTGAAACTGGCCGGGCAGGGTGTGCGCGAAGGCGTGAAGGCCACCCACGCGGGCCTGACAGCGTTGCTCGGCCATGAACACGCTTCGTTGGCGTTGGCCCAGCGTTGCAGCGGTGTACCCGCGCCCGCGCCGTTATTCGGTTCGTTGCTCAACTACCGCCACAGCGGCACGGCGCAAGCGCCCACGGTACAGACGCTGGAGGCGTGGGAGGGTCTGCATTCGCTGGGCGGTGCGGAGGGCACCAACTATCCACTGACCTTATCGGTGGATGATTTGGGCGAAGGCTTCAGTCTCAGCGTGCTGGCCCTGGCCGGGATTGGCGCCCAGCGCATTGCTGGCTATATGCGCCAGACACTGGAAAGTCTGGTCCGCATGCTGGAACAGACGCCGGACCTGCCCTTGCAGCACGTGTCGATCCTGCCAGCCTCGGAACGTGAACAACTGCTGGTGACGTTCAACGCCACCGAAGCCGATTATCCGCGGCAGCAGACCATTCATGGGCTGTTCGAGGAGCAGGTGCAGCGTACGCCGGATGCCGTTGCGGTGATCCGTGGCGAGCAACGGCTGACTTATCGCGAGTTGAACGAACGGGCCAACCGCTTGGCGCATTACCTGCGCAAGCAGGGTGTGAAGCCTGATTCGCGGGTGGCGATTTGTGTCGAACGTGGTATCGACATGGTTGTGGGCCTGCTGGCGATCCTCAAGGCCGGCGGCGGTTATGTGCCGTTGGACCCGACCTATCCGCTGGACCGCATTGTCTACATGCTGGAAGACAGTGCCCCAGCAGCGGTGTTGGCCCAGACCGCGACTGTTGAACTGCTGGCCGGCGCCTCGATGCCAGTGATCAATCTCGACAGCGGGCTGTGGCAGGGCGAATCCGTCCAGAATCCGCAGGTTGCCGAGCTGACGTCCGCACATCTGGCCTACGTGATCTACACCTCCGGTTCCACTGGTCTGCCCAAGGGTGTGATGATCGAACACCGCAACACGGTGAACTTCCTGACCTGGGCGCATCGTTCGTTTGATGCTCAAACCCTGTCGAAAACCCTGTTCTCGACCTCGCTGAACTTCGACCTGGCGGTCTACGAATGCTTCGCGCCGCTGACGTCGGGCGGCAGCATCGACGTGGTCACTAATGTGCTGGAACTGCAACAGAGTGAGCACGACATTACCCTGATCAACACCGTGCCCTCGGCGCTCAAGGCGTTGCTGGAGTCCGGGGGACTGGGCGAGGGCGTCGACACGGTCAACGTCGCCGGTGAAGCGCTCAAGCGCAGCCTGGTGGAAACGCTGTTCGAACAGACCCAGGTCAAGCGTCTGTGCAACCTCTACGGCCCTTCGGAAACCACAACCTACTCAAGTTGGGTGTCGATGGCTCGCGAAGACGGGTTTGCCGCGCACATTGGCAAGCCGGTGGCGAACACCCAGTTCTACCTGCTCGACGAGCACCAACAGCCGGTGCCATTGGGTGTGCCGGGTGAAATCTACATCGGTGGTGCCGGGGTGGCACGGGGTTACCTGAATCGCGATGACCTCACCGCCGAGCGTTTCCTCAAGGATCCGTTCAGCACGGCCCCGAACGCGCGCATGTACAAAACCGGCGACCTGGGCCGTTACCTGCCGGACGGCAACATTGAATACCTGGGCCGCAACGACGATCAGGTCAAGATCCGCGGCTTCCGCATTGAACTCGGCGAGATCGAAGCCAAACTTGCGCGCCACGATGGGCTGAAGGAAACCGTGGTCCTGGCCCGCGAAGACGTGCCGGGCGACAAACGCCTGGTGGCCTATTTCACCCAACACTCACCGGATGAAACAGTAGAAATAGAAACCCTGCGCACGCACCTGCAAGCGCACCTGCCGGCTTACATGGTACCTGCCGCCTACGTGCGCCTGGATGCCTTACCGCTGACCCCCAACGGTAAACTTGATCGAAAGGCGCTACCGGCGCCGGACCTGGATGCCGTCATCACCCGTGGCTACGAAGCCCCGCAAGGCGAAGTCGAAACCGTCCTGGCGCAGATCTGGCAGGACTTGCTCAAGGTCGAGCGTGTGGGCCGTCATGATCATTTCTTCGAACTGGGCGGGCATTCGCTGCTGGCGGTCAGCCTGATCGAACGCATGCGTCAGGCCGGTTTGAGCGCCGATGTGCGCGTACTGTTCAATCAACCGACCCTGGCCGCGCTGGCGGCCGCCGTTGGCAGTGGAAAGGAAGTCAGCGTTCCGGCGAACCTCATTGCGCTGGATTGCGAGCGCATCACCGCCGATCTGTTGCCGCTGGCCAACCTCTCCCAGGAAACCATCGACCGTCTCGTGGCGACGGTGCCGTGCGGGGCGCGCAATGTGCAGGATATCTACCCGCTGGCTCCATTGCAGGAAGGTATCCTCTATCATCACCTGGCTGCCGAGCAGGGCGACCCGTATCTGCTCCAGTCACAGTTTGCCTTCGACAACCAGGAGCGTCTCGAGGCGTTCGTCCAGGCATTGCAGGTCGTCATCGATCGTCATGACATCTTGCGCACCAGCATCGTCTGGGAAGGCCTGGAAGAGCCCATGCAAGTGGTCTGGCGTGAAGCCAGGCTGCACCTCGAAGCGCTCGATCTCGACCCGGCCGCTGGCGATATCGTTGGGCAATTGCGCCAGCGTTTCGACCCGCGCCACCACCGTATCGATGTCGCCCAGGCGCCGCTGATGCGCTTGGCTTACGCAAGGGACGAGGCCAATCATCGCTTGGTCGCGACACTGTTGTTCCATCACATCGCCCTGGACCACACGGCGATGGACGTGGTGCAGCACGAGATGCAAGCGCACCTGCTGGGTGAAGCCGGGCAACTGACCGCAGCGGTGCCCTATCGCAATTACGTAGCCCAGGCACGCTTGGGTGTGAGTCGGGAAGAACATGAGGCGTTCTTTCACGACATGCTCGGCGATATCGACGAGCCGACACTGCCCTTCAATCTGCAGGACGTGCAGGGTGGTGGTCGCGATATTGAAGAGACCACCCAGGCGGTGGATGCCGCCTTGGACCTGCGCTTGCGGGCCCAAGCCCGTCAACTGGGGGTGAGTGCCGCCAGCCTGGTGCACCTGGCGTGGGCGCAAGTGCTGGCCAAGGTGTCCGGCAAGCAGGAGGTGGTGTTCGGTACGGTCCTGATGGGCCGGATGCAGGCTGGCGAGGGCGCCGACCGCGCACTGGGGATGTTCATCAATACCTTGCCGCTGCGCGTGAGCTTGGGCGGCCAAGGTGTCAAGGCTGGTGTCAAGGCGGTCCATGGGCAACTGACGGCCTTGCTCGGGCACGAGCACGCTTCGCTGGCGCTGGCCCAGCGTTGCAGTGGTGTGGCGGCGCCGTTGCCGCTGTTCAGCGCCTTGCTCAACTATCGGCACCGCGCCACGGGCGAGGCGTCGGCTCAGGCATTGCAAGCATGGCGCGGTATCAACGTCCTGGATGGGGAAGACCGTACCAATTATCCGTTGACCTTGAACGTCGATGACCTGGGGACCGGTTTCAACCTGACGGTGCTGGTCGCGCAGCAGATCGGCGCCCAACGGGTTTGCGCTTATATGCACGCAGCGCTGCAAACGCTGGTGCAGGCACTGGAGCAGACGCCACAGGCGGCTCTGTATCGCCTGTCGATCCTGCCGGCCTCGGAACGTGAACGACTGCTGGTGACGTTCAACGCCACCGAAGCCGATTATCCGCGGCAGCAGACCATTCATGGGCTGTTCGAGGAGCAGGTGCAGCGTACGCCGGATGCCGTTGCGGTGATTCGCGGCGAGCAACGCCTGAACTATCGCGAGTTGAATGAACGGGCCAACCGCTTGGCGCATTACCTGCGCAAGCAGGGTGTGAAGCCTGATTCGCGGGTGGCGATTTGTGTCGAACGTGGTATCGACATGGTTGTAGGGCTGCTCGCCATTCTGAAGGCCGGGGGCGGTTATGTGCCGCTCGACCCGGCTTATCCGCAGGACCGCATTGCCTACATGCTCGAAGACAGTGCCCCGGCGGCGATCCTGGTTCAAGGAACCACGCGCCACTTGCTGGGCGAGATGGCGGTACCGGTGATCGACCTCGACCAGGGCGTCTGGCAGGACGAAGCGGCGCCTAATCCACAGGTGCCGGGCCTGACCTCGTCACACCTGGCCTATGTGATCTACACGTCCGGTTCCACCGGTCTGCCCAAGGGCGTGATGATCGAACACCGCAACACGGTGAACTTCCTGACCTGGGCCCATCGTTCGTTCGATGACGCCACGTTGTCGAAAACCCTGTTTTCCACCTCGCTGAACTTCGACTTGGCCGTTTATGAATGCTTCGCGCCGTTGACGTCGGGCGGCAGCATCGAAGTCGTGACTAATGTGCTGGAACTGCAACAGGGTGAGCACGACATCACCCTGATCAACACCGTGCCCTCGGCGCTCAAGGCCTTGCTGGAATCCGGTGGACTGGGCGAGGGCGTCGACACGGTCAACGTCGCTGGCGAAGCGCTCAAGCGCAGCCTGGTGGAAACGCTGTTCGAACAGACCCAGGTCAAGCGTCTGTGCAACCTCTACGGCCCTTCGGAAACCACAACCTACTCAAGTTGGGTGTCGATGGCTCGCGAAGACGGGTTTGCCGCACACATCGGCAAACCGGTGGCGAATACCCAGTTCTACTTGCTGGACGAACACCAACAGCCGGTGCCATTGGGCGTGCCGGGTGAAATCTACATCGGTGGTGCCGGCGTGGCGCGGGGTTACCTGAATCGCGATGACCTCACCGCCGAGCGTTTCCTCAAGGATCCGTTCAGCACGGCCCCGAACGCGCGCATGTACAAAACCGGCGACCTGGGCCGTTACCTGCCGGACGGCAACATCGAATACCTGGGCCGCAACGACGACCAGGTCAAGATCCGTGGTTTCCGCATCGAACTGGGTGAGATCGAAGCCAAGCTCGTCCAGGCTCCAAACATCAAGGAAACCGTGGTCCTGGCCCGCGAAGACGTGCCGGGCGACAAACGCCTGGTGGCCTATTTCACCCAACACTCACCGGATGAAACAGTAGAAATAGAAACCCTGCGCACGCACTTGCAAGCGCAACTGCCGGCTTACATGGTACCTGCCGCCTACGTGCGCCTGGATGCCTTACCGCTGACCCCCAACGGTAAACTTGATCGAAAGACGCTACCGGCGCCGGACCTGGATGCCGTCATCACCCGTGGCTACGAAGCCCCGCAAGGCGAAGTCGAAACCGCCCTGGCGCAGATCTGGCAGGACCTGCTCAAGGTCGAGCGTGTGGGCCGTCATGATCATTTCTTCGAACTGGGCGGGCATTCGCTGTTGGCCGTCAGCTTGATTGGCCGGATGCGCCAGCTCGGCTTGTCGGCGGACGTGCGGGTGCTGTTCAGCCAGCCAACGCTCGCGGCGCTGGCGTCGGCGGTTGGCAGTGGCAGCGAGGTTGTGGTGCCGGACAACGGCATTCTGCTGGGCTGTACCCGAATCACGCCATCGATGCTGCCCTTGGTGGTGCTGGACCAGCTAGACATCGACCGCATCGTGGAGACGGTGCCGGGTGGTGCGCGCAACGTGCAGGACATCTACCCGTTGGCACCGTTGCAGGAGGGGATTCTCTATCACCACATCGCTGCGCACACGGGGGATCCCTATGTGTTGCAAGCCACGTTCATCGTCACGGATCGCGAGCGGCTGGAGGCGTTTGCCCAGGCCTTGCAAGGCGTCATCGATCGCCATGACATCCTGCGCACCTCGGTGGTCTGGGAAGGCCTGGACGAGCCGGTGCAGGTGGTCTGGCGCAAAGCGCAACTGGCGGTGGAAGAGCTGGCGCTGACCGCCGAGGCGGGCGACATCGCCGGGCAGTTACACGAGCGCTTCGACACCCTGCATTACCGCCTGGACATGCAACAGGCGCCATTGATGCGCATCGCATACGCCCACGATCCTGCCCATCAACGCTGGGTGGCGATGCTGCTGTTCCACCACATGGCCCTCGATCACACGGCGCTGGAAGTGGTGCAGCACGAGATGCAGGCGCACCTGCTGGGCCAGGCCGACCAGTTGGGCGAGGCAGTACCGTTTCGCAATTACGTGGCCCAGGCCCGCCTGGGCGTGAGCCGCGCGGAGCACGAAGGGTTCTTCCGTGACATGTTGAGCGATGTCGACGAGCCGACATTGCCGTTTGGCGTGCTGGACGTTCGCGGCGACGGTAGCGATATCGAAGAAGCCGGACTGAGTCTGCCTGTCGACTTGAGTCGTCGTCTGCGGGCCCAGGCCCGTCAATTGGGCGTGAGCGCCGCGAGCCTGCATCACCTGGCGTGGGCACACGTGCTGGGGCAGGTATCCGGCAAGCAGGACGTTGTCTTTGGCACCGTGCTGATGGGGCGGATGCAGGGCGGCGAGGGCGCCGACCGGGCGCTGGGCATGTTCATCAACACCTTGCCGCTGCGGGTGAGTGTCGGAGCCCAAGGCGTGCGCGACGGGGTGAAAGCCGCACACGCGCGCCTGACCGGTCTTTTGGGGCACGAGCACGCCTCGTTGGCCTTGGCCCAGCGTTGCAGCGCCGTGGCCGCGCCGCTGCCATTGTTCAGCGCGTTGCTCAATTACCGGCACAGCGCCGCGGATGCCGCCTCGAGCGAAGCCTTGGTGGCTTGGGACGGTATTCAACTGCTGAGCAACGAAGAGCGTACCAACTACCCGCTGACCTTGTCGGTGGATGACCTGGGCGAAGATTTCCGCTTGTCGGCGCTGGCGGTGCCGCAGATCGGCGCGCAACGGATGTGTGCTTACATGAGCGTTGCCCTGGAGCATCTGGTCGAGGCGCTGGAACAAGCTCCGCAGACGCCGTTGCACAGCCTGTCGATTCTACCGTCGACCGAGCGTCGGCAATTGCTGGTGGATTTCAACGCCACTACTCGCAGCTATCCCCAGGACAGGACCGTCCATGGCCTGTTCGAAGCCCAGGCCAAGGAACGTCCGCAGGCTATTGCAGCTGTGCACGACGCGTACAGCCTGGGCTACGCCGAGTTGAACCACCGGGCCAATCGCCTGGCGCGCCATTTGGTCGGCCTCGGTGTGCAACCGGGCGATCGAGTGGCGATTGCGTTGGAGCGTTCGATTGAGCTGCTGGTCAGCCAACTGGCGATTCTCAAGTGCGCCGCCGCCTACGTGCCGCTGGACGTCAGCGCGCCGCTGGAGCGTCAGGAGTTCATGGTGCGCGACAGCGGTGCCCGGACGCTTCTGAGCCTGAGCACGATGACGGCCCCTGAGGGGATTGCCCGTGTGGATCTGGACACCGTCGTCCTGGATAGCGAGGCGGATCATGACCTGAGGTTGATACAAAGCACCGAATCGGTGGCCTACATCATGTACACCTCCGGTTCCACCGGTACCCCCAAAGGCGTGCTGGTGCCGCACCGGGCGATCAACCGGCTGGTGATCAATAACGGTTACGCCGACTTCAACACCGAGGACCGCGTCGCCTTTGCCTCCAACCCGGCATTCGACGCCAGTACCCTCGACGTCTGGGCGCCGTTGCTCAACGGCGGTTGCGTGGTGGTGGTCGACCAGGACGTGTTGCTGACACAGGAACGTTTTGCGGCACTGCTGCAAGAGCAATCGGTCAGCGTGCTGTGGATGACCGCCGGCCTGTTCCATCAGTACGCCGCCGGGCTGATGTCAGTGTTCGCCCAGTTGCGCTACCTGATCGTCGGCGGCGATGTGCTCGACCCGGCGGTGATCGGCCGCGTCCTGAACGAAGGCGCGCCGCTGCACCTGCTCAACGGCTACGGCCCGACCGAAGCCACCACCTTCACCACCACCCACGAGATCAAAACCGTGGGCGAGGGTGGAATCCCGATTGGCCGACCGATTGGCAACAGCCGGGTCTATGTGCTGGATGCCAACCGGCAACCCGTGCCCATCGGCGTGGCCGGCGAGCTGTACATCGGTGGCGACGGCGTGGCGAAAGGGTATCTGAATCGCCCTGAACTGACCGCCGAGAAGTTCGTCGCCGATCCGTTCAATGCCGATCCCGGTGCCTTGCTCTACCGCACCGGCGACCTGGCGCGCTGGCGGGCGGACGGTACGGTGGATTACCTGGGGCGTAACGACGACCAGGTGAAAATCCGTGGTTTCCGCATTGAGCTGGGCGAGGTCGAAGCCCGCTTGGGCCAGTGCCCGGGCGTGAAAGACGCGGTGGTGCTGGCGCGGCAAGACGATGCCGGGCCCAAGCGCCTGGTGGGTTATGTGATTGCCGAACCGGGCGTGACCTTGTCGGTTCACGACTTACGGGGGCAATTGTCGAGCGTGCTGGCCGACTACATGCTGCCCAGCGCCTTGGTGGTGCTGCCAGCCTTCCCGCTGACCGCCAACGGTAAGCTGGACCGCCGCGCACTGCCGGCGCCGGATGCCGAGGCCTATGCCTCGCGCGAATATGAAGCGCCGCAGGGTGAGGTGGAGCAGACCCTGGCACAGATCTGGGTCGATGTGCTCAAGGTCGAGAAAGTCGGTCGCCACGATCATTTCTTTGAGCTGGGCGGCCATTCGTTGCTGGCGGTCACGCTGATCGAACGCATGCGCCAGGCCGGCTTGAGCGCCGACGTGCGCGTGCTGTTCAGCCAACCGACCCTGGCGGCGCTGGCGGCGGCCGTTGGTAGCGGTAAGGAGATCCGTGTTCCGGCGAATCGGATCCCGGCAGATTGCGAGCACATCAGCCCGGACATGCTGCCACTGGTCACGCTGTCCCAGGACGCCATCGACCAGATCGTCGCCACGGTGCCCGGTGGTGCGCGCAACGTGCAGGACATCTACCCGCTGGCACCGTTGCAGGAAGGGATTCTTTATCACCACTTGGCCGCCGAGCAGGGCGACCCCTATGTATTGCAGACGCAATTCGCCTTTGACAACCGTGAACGCCTCGACGCCTTCATCGGGGCGCTGCAAGTGGTGATCGATCGCCACGACATCTTGCGCACCAGCGTGGTCTGGGAAGGGTTGGATGAGCCGGTGCAAGTGGTCTGGCGCGAGGTGGTGCTGGCGCCGCAATGCATTGTTCCAGACGCTTCGGCTGGCGACATCGCGACGCAGCTGGCCAGCCGTTTCGATGCCCGACACTATCGCCTCGACTTGGGCCAGGCGCCGTTGCTGCAATTGGCTTACGCCCGCGATGAGGCCCAGGATCGCTGGGTGGCGATCCTGCTGTTCCATCACATGGCCCTGGACCACACGGCCCTGGATGTGATGCAGCACGAGATGCAAATGCACCTGTTGGGCCAGGACGGCCAGTTGGGCGAAGCGATGCCGTATCGCAACTACGTGGCCCAGGCCCGTCTGGGGGCCAGCGAACAAGAACATGAAGCCTTTTTCCGCGAGATGCTCGGCGATATCGACGAGCCGACGCTGCCCTTTGGTCTGCAGGACGTGCAGGGTGAGGGGCATGGCATCGATGAGGTCCGCCAGCCGGTGGATCTGGCGTTGTCCAGGCGCCTGCGGACACAGGCACGCCACCTGGGGGTGAGTGCCGCCAGCCTGGTGCACCTGGCCTGGGCGCAGGTGCTGGGCAAGGTATCCGGCAAACAAGAGGTGGTGTTCGGTACGGTCCTGCTGGGCCGGATGCAGGGCGGCGACGGTGCCGACCGTGCCCTGGGGATGTTCATCAACACCTTGCCGTTGCGGGTGGATGTGGGCACCCAGGACGTACGCAGCGGCGTCAAGGCCACTCACGGGCGATTGACGGCCTTGCTGGGCCACGAACATGCCTCGCTGGCACTGGCGCAACGGTGCAGTGGCGTGGTCGCGCCGACGCCGCTGTTCAGTGCCTTGCTCAACTACCGCCACAGCGCAGTCCAAGTGACCCAGGACGCCCTGTCGGCCTGGAGCGGGATCAACGCGCTGGGCGGTGATGAGCGGACCAATTATCCGTTGACCCTCAACGTGGATGATATGGGCGACGGCTTCTTCCTCACGGCGATGGTCGATACGTCCATCGGTGCGCAGCGTATTTGCGGTTACATGCAGGTGGCCCTGGAAAACCTGGTCGTGGCCCTCGAGCAGGCACCGCACACTCCGCTGCACGCCTTGGCGATCCTGCCACCGGCCGAGCGTCGGCAGTTGCTGGAAACCTGGAACACGACCGACGCCGTGTATGCCGACGATGCCCTGATCCATCGGCAAGTCGAGGGCTGGGCCGCGTCTCAACCCGACACCGTGGCCGTCGTGCATGAAGACCAGGCATTGACCTACGGTGAGCTCAATGCCCGCGCCAACCAACTGGCCCACAGACTGGTGGCCCAGGGTGTTCGCCCGGATGACCGCGTGGCGATCTGTGTCGAGCGCGGCCTGGACATGATCGTTGGCCTGCTGGGTATCCTGAAAGCCGGTGCGGGCTATGTACCGCTGGACCCGGCTTATCCACCCGAGCGCATCGCCTACATGCTGGATGACAGCAGCCCCGTGGCGTTGGTGACCCAGGCGCAATGGCGCGACAGCCTGCCGGTATTGCCGGTGCCCACCCTTGTGCTCGACCTGGCCGACGCCGGCGAAATGAGCCAGCAACCGCAGCACAACCCCGACGTCCCGGGTCTGGACTCCAGCCACCTGGCCTACGTGATCTATACCTCCGGCTCCACCGGCCTGCCCAAGGGGGTGATGGTCGAGCACCGTAACGTCGCCCGGCTGTTTTCGGCGACCCAGCCGTGGTTCGAATTCGGCCCGCACGACGTGTGGGCGCTGTTCCATTCCTTTGCCTTCGATTTCTCTGTCTGGGAAATCTGGGGCGCATTGACCCATGGCGGCCGCTTGCTGGTGGTGCCGCAATTGGTCAGCCGTTCACCGCAATATTGCTATGCCTTGTTGTGCGAAGCGGGCGTGACCATCCTCAACCAGACGCCGAGTGCCTTCCGCCAACTGATTGCCGCCCAAGGTGAAAGCGACCTGGGACACAGCCTGCGCCAGGTGGTTTTCGGCGGCGAGGCACTGGAAACCGGCATTCTCAAGCCCTGGTATGCCCGCCAAGCTAACGCTCGGACGCAACTGGTCAACATGTACGGCATCACCGAAACCACCGTGCACGTGACGTACCGTCCCCTGACCGCAGCGGACGCGCAATTGACGGGTGTCAGCCCGATCGGCAAACGCATTCCCGATTTGCAGCTGTACGTGCTCGATGCCCAGCACGAGCCGGTGCCGGTGGGCGTGGTCGGGGAAATGTACGTGGGGGGAGCGGGTGTCAGTCGTGGTTACCTGAACCGTGACGAACTGACCGCCGAGCGTTTCCTCGACAACCCGTTCCGCCCCGAGGCGAACGCGCGGATGTACAAGACCGGTGACCTCGGCCGCTGGTTGGCGGACGGCAGCATTGAATACCTGGGGCGCAACGACGACCAGGTGAAGATCCGCGGTTTCCGTATCGAACTGGGAGAGATCGAGGCGAAGCTGGCTGCCTGCAACGGTGTACGTGAGGCCGTGGTGATGGCCCGCCAGGACGCGCCGGGCGATCAGCGCCTGGTGGCTTATGTGATTGCCGAAGAGGGCGAGCCACCGTCGGCCGCTGAGCTACGTGCTGAGTTGCTGGGTTCGCTGGCCGAATACATGGTGCCCAGCGCGTTCGTGATGCTGACGGCCTTCCCGTTGACCACCAATGGCAAGCTGGATCGCAAGGCCTTGCCAGTACCGGATCAGTCGTCGGTGGTGACCCGCGAATACGAAGCGCCCCAAGGTGAGGTCGAGACGAGCATTGCGCGGATCTGGCAAGACCTGTTGCAGGTGGAACGGGTCGGTCGTCATGACCACTTTTTTGAAATGGGCGGGCATTCGTTGTTGGCGGTGAAATTGATCGAGCGCATGCGTCAGGTCGACCTGGCCGCCGACGTGCGAGTGTTGTTCGGCCAGCCGACGCTGGCGGCCCTGGCCGCGGCGGTGGGCGGCAGCCAGGAAGTCCAGGTGCCGGCTAACCTCATTCCGGACGACTGTTCGCGGATCACGCCAGACCTGTTGCCACTGGCCACACTGAGCCAGGACGAGATCGACCGCGTCGTGGCGACGGTGCCCGGCGGCGTGGGCAATGTGCAGGACATTTACGCCCTGGCACCGCTGCAGGAAGGGATTTTGTACCACCACCTCGCGGCGGCCAAAGGTGATCCTTACCTGCAATACGTGCTGTTTGCTTTCGACAGCCGTGCACATCTGGATACCTTCGCCCAGGCACTGCAGAACGTGGTGTCCAGGCATGACATCTTGCGCACCGCAGTGGTCTGGGAAGGCTTGGACGACCCGGTCCAGGTGGTCTGGCGTGAGGCGCAACTGGAGCTCGAGGAGATAGCACTGGACGCTGAGGCGGGGGATATTGCCCGGCAACTGCGCGAACACTTGGACCCACGGCACTATCGCCTGGACATTCGCCGGGCGCCGATGATGCGTATCGGTTATGCACAAGATGTGACGAACAATCGTTGGGTGGGCATGTTGCTGTTCCACCACATGGTGGATGACGCGACTTCGCTGGGCATGCTCACTGCGGAAATTGGCGCCTACATGGCCGGGAACGGGCAGCAATTGGCGGCATCGGTGCCGTATCGCAACTATGTCGCACAAGCGCGGCTGGGCGTGAGCCGCGAGGACCACGAAGCCTTTTTCCGCGAAATGCTGGGTGATGTGACCGAACCGACGCTGCCCTTCGGTTTGCAGAATGTGCAGGGCGATGGACACGATATCGAGGAGGTCCGCCAGCGGGTCGATGCCCAGCTCAGCCGGCGTCTGCGGGTGCAGGCGCGCCAGCTCGGCGTAAGCGCGGCAAGCTTGTATCACCTGGCCTGGGCGCAGGTGTTGGGCAAGGTGTCGGGCCAGGACGACGTGGTCTTCGGCACAGTGTTGCTGGGGCGCATGCAGGGCGGCGAAGGCGCCGACCGGGCGTTGGGCATGTTCATCAACACCCTGCCGTTGCGTGTCGGCCTGGGGGCGCAAGGCGTACGCGCCGGGGTCAAGGCTACCCATGCACGTTTGACGGCGTTGCTGGGGCACGAGCACGCCTCGCTGGTCCTGGCGCAACGTTGCAGCGGCGTGGCCACGCCGACTCCGTTGTTCAGCGCGTTGCTCAACTATCGCCATCTCGGTACGCAGACGGCTTCCAGCGAAATCATAGCCGCCTGGAACGGTATCCAGACGCTGGAAGGTGAGGAACGCACCAACTATCCGCTGACGTTGTCGGTGGATGACTTGGGCGAAGACTTCAACCTGACGGTCATGGCCCAGGCACCGATTGGCTCTGGGAGGGTTTGCAGCTATGTGAACTGCGCTCTGGAAAACCTGGTGCGGGCCCTGGAGCAATCACCGCTGGCCCCATTGCATGGGTTGGCAATCCTGCCGCCGGCCGAGCGCCGACAGTTGCTCGAAACCTGGAATACGACAGATGCCTTGTACGCCGATGACTCCTTGATCCATGGCCAATTCGAAGTTCGCGCCGCCGCGCAGCCTGATGCGGTGGCGGTGGTGTTAGAAGATCGGACGCTGACCTATGGCGAACTCAACGCCAGGGCGAACCGGGTCGCTCATCGCTTGCTATCGCTAGGTATTCGCCCGGATGATCGGGTCGCGATCTGTGTCGAACGTGGCCTGGACATGATCGTTGGTCTGTTGGGGATCCTGAAATCCGGCGCCGGTTATGTGCCCGTGGATCCGGCCTATCCGGCCGAACGTATTGCCTACCTGTTGCGTGACAGCGCACCCATGGCAGTGTTGGCCCAAGCCGCCACGTACCGTGCAGTGGCTGAAGTTTCGGTACCGGTGCTGGTGCTCGATGACGGCAACTGGCAGGACCAGTCCGATGCCAACCCACAAGTGCCGGGCCTGGACTCCAGCCATCTGGCCTACGTGATCTACACCTCCGGTTCGACCGGATTGCCCAAGGGCGTGATGGTCGAACACCGCAACGTCGCCCGGCTGTTTTCGGCGACACAACCGTGGTTCGATTTCGGTCCGCACGACGTGTGGGCGCTGTTCCATTCCTTTGCCTTCGATTTCTCGGTCTGGGAAATCTGGGGCGCACTGACCCATGGCGGCCGCTTGCTGGTGGTGCCGCAATGGGTCAGCCGTTCGCCACAGGACTGCTACGCGCTGTTGTGCGAGGCCGGTGTCACGGTGCTGAACCAGACGCCGAGTGCTTTCCGGCAGTTGATCGCGGCCCAGGGCGAAAGCGACCTGAGCCATAGCCTGCGCCAGGTGATTTTCGGCGGCGAGGCACTGGAAACCGGCATTCTCAAGCCGTGGTATGCCCGTGGAGTCAATGCCGGAACGCAACTGGTCAACATGTACGGCATCACTGAAACCACGGTGCACGTGACGTACCGTCCCCTGACCGCAGCGGACGCGCAATTGACGGGTATCAGCCCGATCGGCAAACGCATTCCCGATTTGCAGCTGTACGTGCTCGATGCCCAGCGCGAGCCGGTGCCGGTGGGCGTGGTCGGTGAGATGTACGTGGGAGGGGCCGGCGTCAGTCGTGGTTATCTGAACCGCGAGGCATTGACCGCCGAGCGTTTCCTCGACGACCCGTTCAGCACCGCGCCGAACGCCCGCCTGTACCGGACCGGCGACCTCGGTCGCTGGTTGGCGGACGGCAGCATTGAATACCTGGGCCGCAACGATGACCAGGTGAAGATCCGTGGTTTCCGCATCGAACTGGGCGAGATCGAAGCAGCGCTGGCCGCGTGCGAGGGGGTCAGCGAGGCGGTGGTCATTGCCCGCGAAGACGAATCGGGCGACAAGCGCCTGGTGGCCTATGTGATTGCCGACGAAGACGCGCAGCTGTCAGCCGCTGACCTGCGTACCCAGTTGCTGGCTTCGTTAGCCGAATACATGGTGCCTAGCGCCTTTGTGACGCTGGCCGCGTTCCCATTGACCACCAACGGCAAGCTCGACCGCAAGGCGCTGCCGGCACCGGATCAGTCGGCGGTGATCAGTCGTGAATACCAGGCTCCGCAAGGCGAAGTCGAAGTGGCTATCGCGCGGATCTGGCAAGACTTGCTCAAGATCGAGCAGATCGGTCGCCACGATAATTTCTTCGAGCTGGGCGGGCACTCGTTGTTGGCCGTGAAGTTGATCGAGCGCATGCGTCAGGTCGACCTGGCCGCCGATGTGCGGGTGCTGTTCGGCCAGCCGACGCTGGCCGCATTGGCCGCCGCCGTGGGCGGGCACACGGAAGTCGTGGTGCCGGATAACGCCATCCCGGACGGCTGCATGCGCATCACCCCGGACATGTTGCCCCTGGCCGATCTGGGCCAGGCTGCCATCGACCGCATCGTGGCCACGGTGCCGGGCGGCGTGGCCAATGTGCAGGATATCTACGCCCTGGCGCCGTTGCAGGAGGGGATTCTCTACCACCACCTTGCCGCCGAGCAGGGCGACCCCTACGTGCTGCAGGTACTGTTTGGCTTTGACAACCGTGAGCGGCTGCAAGCCTTCGCCCATGCCTTGCAGAGCGTGGTTTCGCGTAACGATATCCTGCGCACCAGCATGGTCTGGCAAGGCCTTGAAGCGCCGGTGCAAGTGGTCTGGCGGCATGCGACCCTGGGCTTTGAGGAGATCGAAGTGGATCCGGCCGGGGATGACGTGGTGCAGCAACTGCACGAGCGCTTCGATCCGCGTCATTACCGCCTCGATATCGCCCAGGCACCGCTGATGCGCCTGGCCTATGCCCAGGATTTGGCGAATCAGCGTTGGGTCGGCATCCTGTTGTTCCATCACATGGCCCTGGACCATACGGCGCTGGAAGTGGTGGTGCACGAAATGCAGGCCAGCCTGCTGGGGCAGGCCCAGTTGCTTTCGCCAGCGGTACCGTATCGCAACCATGTGGCGCAGGCCCGGCTTGGGGTCAGTCGTGAGCAGCATGAAGCGTTTTTCCGCGACATGCTCGCCGATATCGATGAGCCTACGCTGCCATTCGGCCTGCAGGATGTGCAGGGGGATGGCAGCGGTATCGAAGAACAGCACCTGGATGTGGATGCCGAACTGGCCCAGCGCCTGCGAATGCAGGCCCGTCAGCTCGGGGTGAGCGCGGCAAGCCTGGTGCACCTGGCCTGGGCGCAGGTGGTCGGCCGGGTCTCGGGCCGTGAAGAAGTGGTGTTCGGCACCGTGCTGATGGGGCGGATGCAGGGCGGCGACGGGGCTGATCGGGCCCTGGGGATGTTCATCAATACCTTGCCATTACGCGTCAGCGTCGGTGGCCAAGGCGCCCGGGCAGGTGTCCGGGCGACCCATGGGCGGCTGTCGGCCTTGCTCGGGCATGAACACGCTTCGTTGTCCCTGGCCCAGCGTTGCAGTGGCGTACCGGCCTCGCTGCCGTTGTTCAGTACCTTGTTGAACTATCGACACAGCGCGGCGGAAGCGGTGTCCGACACGGCCATATCGGCCTGGCACGGCATTCAAACCCTGAGCATGGAGGAGCGGACGAACTATCCGTTGTGCCTGAACGTGGACGACCTGGGCGAAGGCTTCCGGCTCACGGCCCAGACCGTGGTCGCAGTGGGTGCCCGGCGTGTCTGCGGGTACATGCACACGGCGCTGGAAAGCCTGGTGATGGCGTTGGAGCACACGCCTGACCTGGCGTTGCGTGAACTGTCGATTGTGCCGGCCACGGAGCGCGAGCAACTGCTGGTGACGTTCAACGCCACCGAGGCAGACTATCCGCGGCAGCAGACGATTCATGGGTTGTTCGAAGAACAGGTGCAGTGTACGCCGGATGCCGTGGCGGTGCGCCATGGCCGACGTCAGCTCAACTACCGCGAGCTCAATGGCCTGGCCAACCGCTTGGCCCATTACCTGCGCAAGCAGGGCGTGCAGCCGGATTCGCGGGTGGCGATCTGCGTCGAACGCGGCATCGACATGGTCGTTGGCTTGCTGGCGATTCTCAAGGCCGGGGGCGGTTATGTGCCGCTCGACCCGGCTTATCCGCAGGACCGCATTGCCTACATGCTCGAAGACAGTGCCCCGGCGGCGATCCTGGTTCAAGGAACCACGCGCCACTTGCTGGGCGAGATGGCGGTACCGGTGATCGACCTCGACCAGGGCGTCTGGCAGGACGAAGCGGCGCCTAATCCACAGGTGCCGGGCCTGACCTCGTCACACCTGGCCTATGTGATCTACACGTCCGGTTCCACCGGTCTGCCCAAGGGCGTGATGATCGAACACCGCAACACGGTGAACTTCCTGACCTGGGCCCATCGTTCGTTCGATGACGCCACGTTGTCGAAAACCCTGTTTTCCACCTCGCTGAACTTCGACCTGGCCGTTTATGAATGCTTCGCGCCGTTGACGTCGGGCGGCAGCATCGAAGTCGTGACTAATGTGCTGGAACTGCAACAGGGTGAGCACGACATCACCCTGATCAACACCGTGCCCTCGGCGCTCAAGGCCTTGCTGGAGTCCGGGGGACTGGGCGAGGGCGTCGACACGGTCAACGTCGCTGGCGAAGCGCTCAAGCGCAGCCTGGTGGAAACGCTGTTCGAACAGACCCAGGTCAAGCGTCTGTGCAACCTCTACGGCCCTTCGGAAACCACGACCTACTCAAGTTGGGTGTCGATGGCTCGTGAGGACGGGTTTGCGGCACACATTGGCAAGCCGGTGGCGAACACCCAGTTCTACCTGCTGGACGAGCACCAACAACCGGTGCCGCTGGGCGTACCTGGCGAGATCTACATCGGTGGTGCCGGGGTGGCCCGTGGTTATCTCAACCGCGATGACCTCACCGCCGAACGGTTCCTCAAAGACCCGTTCAGCACCACGCCAAATACCCGGATGTACAGGACCGGTGACCTCGGTCGCTACCTGGCGGACGGCAACATCGAATACCTGGGGCGCAACGACGACCAGGTGAAGATCCGTGGTTTCCGCATCGAACTGGGTGAGATCGAAGCCAAACTGGCCCAGCACCCGGCTCTCAAGGAAGCCGTGGTGCAAGCCCGCGAAGACGTCCCGGGTGACAAGCGCCTGGTCGCGTATTTCACCGAACATTCGCCGGGTGACGACATCGATGTCGAAGCCCTGCGTAGTCATCTGCAGATCCGGCTGCCGGCCTATATGGTGCCGTCGGCTTACGTACGCCTCGGCGCACTGCCGCTGACCCCCAACGGTAAGCTCGATCGCAAGGCACTTCCGGCGCCGGACCAGGATTCAGTCATCTCCCGCGGCTACGAAGCCCCACAAGGCGAGCTCGAAACCACTCTCTCGCAGATCTGGCAAAACCTGCTGGGCCTGCAACAGGTCGGTCGCCATGACCAGTTCTTCGAGCTGGGTGGCCACTCGTTGTTGGCGATCCAGCTGATTTCCCAGGTGCGCCTGCGCTTGGGCGTTGAACTCAGCCTGGCCGAGCTGTTCGCCCATCCGCAACTCATGGACCTGGCGCAGGCGGTGGCCCACGCCGGGCGCAGCACATTGCCGGAGATCGTCCAGGTCTCTGGTGAGAAAGACCTGCCGCTGTCGTTCGCCCAGCAGCGCCTGTGGTTCCTGGCGCAGATGGAAGGCGCCAGCGCGGCCTACCACATGCCCGCTGGCCTGCGCCTGCGTGGCATCCTGGATCGCGTGGCCTTGCAGCGGGCGCTGGATCGCATCGTCGCCCGTCACGAGGCGCTGCGTACCACCTTCGTGCAGGAGCAAGGCCAGGAGGCACGGCAGTGCGTCGCGCCTGCCGAGATCGGTCTTGCACTGTTCCAGCAGGACCTGTCCGATCAGGACGATGCCGAGGGCCATCTGCAGGCATTGCTGGCAGAGGAAGCCACGAACGCTTTCGACCTGGAGCACGGTCCGTTGATCCGGGGAAGGCTGATCCGCCTCGGCAGCGAGGACCATGTGCTGCTGGTGACCATGCACCACATCGTTTCGGACGGCTGGTCCATCGGCGTGTTGATCAAGGAACTGGCGGCGCTCTATGAAGCGTTCCGTCACGGTCTGGACGATCCGCTGCCGGCGCTGGCGGTGCAGTACAGCGACTACGCCGTCTGGCAACGCCGCTGGTTGAGCGGTGAGGTGCTGCAAACCCAGAGCAGCTACTGGCAGCAAGCCCTGGCCGACGCGCCGGCGCTGCTGATGCTGCCCACCGACCGGGCACGGCCGCCTCAGCAAGACTACACCGGGGCTGCATTGCCAGTGGCCTTCGACGCCGACCTGACGGCAAGCCTCAAGGCGCTGAGCCAGCGCCACGGCGTCACGCTGTACATGACGTTGATGGCCGCCTGGGGCGCACTGTTGAGCCGGCTTTCCGGTCAGGATGAGGTGGTGATCGGTTCGCCGGTGGCCAACCGTACCCGCTCGGAAGTCGAAGGGTTGATCGGTCTCTTCGTCAACACCCTGGCGGTGCGCGTCGATGTTTCGGGGGCGCCGACTGTCGAAACCCTGTTGGCGCGGGTCAAGACTCAGGCTTTGGGCGCCCAGGCGCATCAGGACCTGCCGTTCGAACAAGTGGTGGAAGTGCTCAAGCCGGTGCGCAGCCTGGCCCATACGCCGCTGTTCCAGGCCATGCTGTCATGGCAGACGGTGGACAACACCGAGCTGGTGCTGGGTGACCTGAAACTCGAAGGCCTGGGCGCGGCGAGCACTGTCGCCAAGTTTGATCTGTCCCTGGAGCTGGGCGAGGCCCAAGGGCAGATGTTCGGCGCCCTCGAATACGCCACGGCGCTGTTCGACGAGACCACGGTGCAGCGTTATCTCGGCTACTTCGAGCGCCTGCTGCGAGCGATGGTGGCTGGTGACCAGAGCTTGATCGAACGGGTGGCGTTGCTGGACGAAGCCGAGCGCGAGCATTTGCTGGTGGACCTCAACGCTACCCAGGCCGCATACCCTCGTGGACAGACCATCCATCAGTTGTTCGAAGCGCAGGTCGCGGCTCGTCCAGACGCCATCGCGGTGCTGTTCGAGGGTGAACGGTTGAGCTACGCGGAACTGAACCGCCAGGCCAACCAGCTGGCCCATCACCTGATCGGACTGGGTATTCGCCCGGATGATCGGGTGGCGATCTGTGTCGAACGCGGCGCTGAAATGCTGGTCGGCCTGTTGGCGATTCTCAAGGCCGGCGCTGGTTATGTGCCGCTCGATCCGGCATATCCGGCTGAACGCCTGGCCTACATGCTCGCCGACAGTGCCCCGGTGGCGCTGCTGACCCAAGGTGGGTTGCAAGGTCGTCTGCCGGCATTGACGGTGCCAGTGGTGTTGCTCGATCACGCTGAGCGTGTTCGTAGCGGCATTTGCGTCGGGCGCGACGACAACCCGCTCGTAGCGTCCCTGGGCGTGCGCCACCTGGCCTACGTGATCTACACCTCGGGCTCCACCGGCAACCCCAAAGGGGTGATGATCGAACACCGGGGCCTGGTCAACTACTGCGTCGATGCGGTCCGGCTGTTCGGCCTGACTGCGGCCGACACGGTGCTGCAACAGAACACCCTGAACTTCGACCTGTCGGTGGAGGAAATCTTCCCGGCACTGCTTGCCGGTGCCACCCTGGCGCCGACCCGGCAGCTGTTTGGCAGTGCCGAGCTGCAAAGCAATGGCGACGTCCGTCCGACCTTCCTGCACCTGACGGCGGCCCATTGGCATACCCTCGCGGCCGAGTGGCACAACACCCCGGCTCTGGCCCGCGACCTGCTGCGGGACGTGCGGTTGATCAACGTCACTGGGGATGCCTTGTCGACGCAGAAGTTGCAGATGTGGGACGCGATTCGTCCGCCCCATACGCAACTGATCAACACCTATGGCCCGACCGAGGCGACGGTGTCCTGCACCGCCGCGTATATGAAGTACGACGCTGCCTGTGGCAATGCAACGATTGGCACGCCGATGGCCAACACTCGTATTTACCTGCTCGATGGGCATCGCCAGCCGGTGCCGTTCGGCGTCGCGGGGGAAATCTTCATCGGTGGCGAGGGTGTGGCGCGTGGTTACTTGAACCTTGACGCTATCAACGCTGAACGTTTCCTGGCCGATCCTTTCAGCGATCAGCCCGATGCGCGGATGTACAAGACCGGCGACCTGGCCCGTTATCGTGCGGACGGACGCCTTGAGTACCTGGGTCGCAATGACTTCCAGGTCAAGGTCCGTGGGTTCCGTATCGAACTGGGCGAGATCGAGTCCAGGCTGGGCCACTGTGCCGGAGTCAAGGAAGCGGCGGTGATCGTGCGCGAAGACACCCCGGGCGACAAACGCCTGGTGGCCTATGTGGTGCCGCAGGCCGACGCGAGCCTGAACCCAGCGGCCTTGCGCGCGCAGTTGTCGATGCAACTGGCCGAATACATGCTGCCCAGTGCCTTCGTCAGCCTGTCCGCACTGCCGCTGACACCGAACCGCAAGCTCGACCGCCAGGCATTACCGGCGCCCGATGCCGAGGCCTACGCCAGCCGTAGCCAGGAAGCGCCCCAAGGCCAGGCTGAAATCGCCCTGGCGCAAATCTGGCGAACTCTGCTCAAGGTCGAGTCGGTGGGGCGTCATGACCACTTCTTCGAACTGGGTGGCCATTCATTGCTGGTGATGCGCTTGATCGCCCAGGTGCGCGAACAACTGGGTGTGGAGCTGAATCTGAGCGATGTCTTCGCCCAACCGCAGTTAAGCGCGCTGGCCCAGATACTTTCCCAGGCAGCACGCAGCACCCGGCCGGACATTGTGCCGGTGTCCCGTGACCAGGTCCTGCCGTTGTCGTTTGCCCAGCAACGCCTATGGTTCCTGGCGCAACTGGACGGCGGCAGCGCGGCGTATCACATTCCCACCGGCCTGCGTTTGCGGGGTGCGCTGGATATGCCGGCGCTCACTCGCGCACTGGATCGCATCGTGGCCCGTCACGAAGCGCTGCGTACCACCTTTGTGCAGGCGCAGGGGCAGGAGGCACAGCAACGCATTGCCCCGGCTGACATCGGTTTTGCCTTGCAACGACATGTCCTGGCCGGGCGTCCGGATGCCGAGGCCGAGTTGTTGATCATGGCCGAGCAAGAGGCTCGCCAAGCCTTCGACCTGGCCCGTGGTCCACTGGCCCGTGGTCGACTGGTACGTATGGCTGACGACGACCACGTGCTGCTGGTGACCCTGCATCACATCGTCGCCGATGGTTGGTCCGCCGATGTACTGACCCATGAGTTGGGCGTGCTGTACGAGGCGTTCAGCCAGGATCGGGATGACCCGCTGCCGGCCCTGCCAATCCAGTACGCCGACTACGCCCTATGGCAACGGCACTGGCTCACCGGCGAGGTCTTGGAGCAGCAGGAGCGCTACTGGCAGCAAACCCTGGCCGATGTACCGGCGCTGCTGACGTTGCCGACCGACCGGCCACGCCCCGCACAACAAGATCATGCAGGCAGTGCCGTGGGGATTGCACTGGATGAAAGCCTGACTGAAAACCTCAAGGCGTTGAGCCAGCGCCATGGCGCCACGTTGTTCATGACGGTCATGGCCGCCTGGGCCGCAGTGCTCAGTCGCATGGCCGGGCAGGACGACGTTGTCATCGGCACGCCCGTGGCGAACCGCATGCAATCGGAGGTCGAGGGCCTGATCGGTCTGTTCGTCAACACCCTGGCGCTGCGCGTCGATGTGGCGGCCGACCTGACGGTTCAAGGCTTACTGCAACAGGTGAAGGCCCAGACCTTGGGGGCCCAGGCGCATCAGGACCTGCCGTTCGAGCAAGTGGTGGAAGTGGTCCGGCCCTTGCGCAGCCTGTCCCACAGCCCGGTGTTCCAGGCCATGCTGTCCTGGCAGAACAACGAAAGCACCGGGTTGGAACTGGGCGATATCTCCCTGCAAGGGCTGGGCGTGACCAGCCGCACCGCGAAGTTCGATGTGTTGCTGGACATGGCCCTGATCGATGGGCGCCTGTTCGGTTCGCTGGAATACGCCACGGCGCTGTTCGACCAGGCCACGATGGAACGCTATCTCGGTTACCTCGAATGCGTACTGCGGGCCATGGTTGCCGACGAGCAGGCTATCGTGGCGCAGATCCCACTGCTGGGTGACAACGAGCGCGAGCATCTGCTGGAAGGGTTCAACGCCACCACGGTTGAATATCCGTCAGGCCTGACGCTGCATGGTTTGTTCGAGGCGCGGGTTGCGACGAGTCCGGATGCCGTGGCCGTGGTCTCCGACGAAGAACAACTGAGTTACGCGCAATTGAACCGCCGCGCCAATCAGGTTGCCCACCGACTGCTGGCCCTGGGTATCCGCCCGGACGACCGCGTGGCGATCTGTGTGGATCGCAGCGTGGAGATGGTCGCGGGCCTGTTGGGCATCCTCAAGGCTGGTGCGGCCTATGTGCCGCTCGACCCGGATTACCCACTCGATCGGCTGGCCTACATGCTGGAAAACAGCGCGCCGACGGTGGTGCTGACCCAGCGTGCCTTGCAGGCCAGCCTGCCGGCGACCACTGCCCGAGTCATGCTGTTGGACGCGGCCGACGAGGAAGGCTTCTCGACGCAGCCGACCAGCGATCCGCTGGTGGAGGGCCTGCAGGCCAATCACCTGGCCTATGTGATCTACACCTCGGGTTCGACTGGCCAGCCAAAAGGCGTGATGAACGAGCATGGCGCGGTGGTCAACCGCCTGCTGTGGATGCAGGACGAATACAAACTGACCGCCGCGGACGCTGTGCTGCAAAAGACCCCGTTCAGCTTCGACGTGTCGGTGTGGGAGTTCTTCTGGCCGCTGTTCAGCGGTGCGCAGCTGGTGATGGCCCGCCCCGGCGGGCATCGCGAACCGGCGTACCTGCGCGAAGTGATCCAGGCCCAAGGCATCACCACGCTGCACTTCGTGCCGTCGATGCTGGATGTGTTCCTGGCCCATGGCGAGGCGGACGAGTGCGCGAGCCTGCTCCGGGTGATGTGCAGCGGCGAGGCCTTGCCGGGGCACCTGGTGCGGCGCTTCAAGGCGCAACTACCGCAGACCGGCTTGTACAACCTGTACGGCCCGACCGAAGCGGCGGTGGACGTGACCGCGTGGGACTGCGCAGGCGCGCAAACCCCGGACAGCACGCCCATTGGCAAGCCGATCGCCAACACGCGGATCTACCTGCTCGATGCCCATCAACAACCGGTGCCCATGGGCGTGGCTGGGGAGATTTATATCGGCGGGGTCCAGGTGGCGCGGGGTTACCTGCACCGTGCGGAACTGACCGCCGAGCGTTTCCTCAAAGACCCGTTCAGCACGGCCCCGAACGCGCGTATGTACAAAACCGGCGACCTGGGACGCTATTTGCCGGACGGCAACATCGACTACCTGGGGCGTGACGATGACCAGGTGAAGATCCGCGGTTTCCGCATCGAGTTGGGCGAGATCGAAGCCCGGCTGGCGCAATACGCGGGTATCAAGGAAACCGTGGTGCTGGCCCGTGAAGAGGCGTCAGGCGAGAAGCGCCTGGTGGCTTATTTCACCACGCATGCTGTCGAGGCCGCTGCCGATATCGAAGCCCTGCGCGCCCATCTGCAAGGGCAACTGCCGGAGTACATGGTGCCGAGCGCCTACGTGCGCCTCGACGCCTTGCCGCTGACCCCCAACGGCAAGCTCGACCGCAAGGCCTTGCCAGCGCCGGACCTGGCTTCGGTTATCACCCGGGATTACGAGGCACCGCAAGGTACGGCCGAGACAACGTTGGCGCAGCTTTGGGCCGATTTGCTCCAGGTTGAGCGGGTGGGGCGGCATGACCACTTCTTCGAACTGGGCGGTCACTCGTTGTTGGCGGTCACGTTGATCGAACGCATGCGCCAGGTAGGCTTGAGTGCCGATGTCCGCGTACTGTTCGGCCAGCCGACGTTGGCGGCATTGGCGGCGGCAGTGGGCGGTACGACGGAGGTCGTGGTGCCGGACAACGCAATTACCCAGGCTGGCCAACGCATCACGCCGGACATGCTGCCCCTCATCGACCTGTCGCAAGACGAGATCGATCAGATTGCCGCGACGGTGCCCGGCGGCGTGGCAAACGTCCAGGACATCTACGCCCTGGCGCCATTGCAGGAAGGGATCCTGTATCACCACCTGGCTTCGCAGCAGGGCGATCTCTATGTGCAGCAGGCCACGTTCAACTTCAAGGATCGTGGCCGGCTGCAGGCCTTTGTCGACGCTTTGCAAGCTGTCATCGATCGGCACGACATCCTGCGCACCGCCGTGCTTTGGGAAGGACTGCGCGAGCCGGTCCAGGTGGTGCTTCGCCAGGCACGACTGATTCTGCAAGAGTGTGTTTTCGAGCCAAGTGATGACATCACCGCGCAATTGCTCGAACGCTTCAACCCTCGACACTACAGCCTCGATGTACGCCAGGCACCGCTGATGCGCATGGCGTTTGCCCATGACCCGGCCAACCAGCGCTGGATCGCCATGCTGCTGTTCCACCACATGGCCCTCGATCACACGGCGCTGGAGGTGGTGCAGCACGAGATGCAGGCGCATTTGCTGGGCCAGGCCGATCAGTTGGGCGCAGCAGTACCGTTCCGCAATTACGTGGCCCAGGCCCGTTTGGGCATCAGTCGCGAGGAGCATGAAGGGTTCTTCCGCGACATGCTGGGTGATGTGGACGAGCCGACATTGCCGTTCGGCGTGCTGGATGTACATGGCGACGGCAGCGATATCGAAACCGCCGGACTGAACCTTTCTGCCGATCTGAGTCGTCGTTTGCGGGCTCAGGCTCGTCAATTGGGTGTGAGCGCGGCGAGCCTGCATCACTTGGCTTGGGCACACGTGCTGGGGCAGGTGTCCGGCAAACAGAACGTGGTCTTTGGCACCGTGCTGATGGGCCGGATGCAGGGCGGCGAGGGCGCCGACCGGGCGCTGGGTATGTTCATCAACACCTTGCCACTGCGAGTGGATCTCGGTAGCCAAGGTGTGCGTGACGGTGTGAAAGCCACCCACGCTCGCCTCACCGGCCTGCTCGGCCATGAGCACGCTTCGCTGGCCTTGGCCCAACGTTGCAGCGGAGTGGCCGCGCCGCTGCCGTTGTTCAGTGCCTTGCTCAATTACCGGCACAGCGCAGGCCAGACGGTTTCGAGCGAAGCCCTGAACGCCTGGGAAGGCATCGAGGCCCTGAGCAGTGAAGAGCGCACCAACTATCCTTTGACCTTGTCGGTGGATGACCTGGGCGAAGGTTTTAGCGTATCGGCACTGGCGCTGCCGCGGATCGGCGCGCAGCGGATGTGTGTTTACATGAACATTGCCCTGGAGCATCTGGTGCAGGCGCTGGAACAGGCACCGCAGGCGCCGTTGAGCAGCGTGTCGATCCTGCCGTCCGCCGAACGTCGGCAATTGTTGGTGGACTTCAACGCCACGACCCGTCGCTATCCCCAGGACAGGACCGTTCATGGCCTGTTCGAAGCCCAGGCCAAGGAGCGTCCGCAGGCTATTGCAGCTGTGCACGACGCGTACAGCCTGAGCTATGTCGAGTTGAACCACCGGGCCAATCGCCTGGCGCGCCATTTGGTCGGTCTCGGTGTGCAACCGGGCGATCGAGTGGCGATTGCGCTGGAGCGTTCGATTGAGCTGCTGGTCAGCCAACTGGCGATTCTCAAGTGCGCCGCCGCCTACGTGCCGCTGGACATCAGCGCACCGCTGGAGCGTCAGCAGTTCATGGTCCAGGACAGCGGCGCGCAAGTCGTGCTGACGTTGAGCACGGCGCTAGCGCCTGAAGCCTCGCAACGGGTGGACCTGGATACGCTGGTCGTCAATGAAGCCGCCGATAACCTCGACCTGACGCAAAGCACCGAGTCGGTGGGCTACATCATGTACACCTCCGGTTCCACCGGCACCCCCAAAGGTGTGCTGGTGCCGCACCGGGCGATCAACCGGCTGGTGATCAATAACGGTTACGCCGACTTCAACGCCGAGGATCGAGTGGCCTTTGCCTCCAACCCGGCATTCGACGCCAGTACCCTCGACGTCTGGGCGCCGTTGCTCAACGGCGGTTGCGTGGTGGTGGTCGACCAGGACGTGTTGCTGACACAGGAACGTTTTGCGGCACTGCTGCAAGAGCAATCGGTCAGCGTGCTGTGGATGACCGCCGGCCTGTTCCACCAGTACGCCGCCGGGCTGATGTCAGTGTTCGCCCAGTTGCGCTACCTGATCGTCGGCGGCGATGTGCTCGACCCGGCGGTGATCGGCCGCGTCCTGAAGGAAGGCGCACCGGCTCATCTGCTCAACGGCTACGGCCCGACCGAAGCCACCACCTTCACCACCACCCACGAGATCAAAACCGTGGGCGAGGGTGGAATCCCGATTGGCCGACCGATTGGCAACAGCCGGGTCTATGTGCTGGATGCCAACCGGCAACCCGTGCCCATCGGCGTGGCCGGCGAGTTGTACATCGGTGGCGACGGCGTGGCGAAAGGGTATCTGAATCGCCCTGAACTGACCGCCGAGAAGTTCGTCGCCGATCCGTTCAATGCCGATCCCGGTGCCTTGCTCTACCGCACCGGCGACCTGGCGCGCTGGCGGGCGGACGGCACGGTGGATTACCTGGGGCGTAACGACGACCAGGTGAAAATCCGTGGTTTCCGTATCGAATTGGGCGAGATCGAAGCGCGGTTGAATCTGCATGACGAGGTCAAGGAAGCGGTAGTGCTGGTGCGTGAAGACGCCCCGGGCGAGAAACGCCTGGTGGCTTACTTTACCCAGCACGCGGTGGACGCAATGCTGCCGGTCGAAGACTTGCGCGGCTATCTGCAGGCGCAGTTACCGGAATACATGCTGCCCAGCGCCTTCGTGGCGCTGCCAGCCTTCTCGCTGACCGCCAACGGCAAGCTGGATCGTCGGGCATTGCCGGCACCGGATCAGGACGCCTTCGTCAGCCGTGCCTACGAAGCCCCGCAAGGTGAGGTGGAAACCTTGTTGGCGCAGCTCTGGCAAGACTTGCTGGGCCTGCAACGGGTCGGTCGCCATGACAACTTCTTCGAAATGGGCGGGCATTCCCTACTGGCGATCCGCTTGGTGGGGCTGCTGGCGCAGGCCAACCTGACGGTGTCACTGGCCGAGTTGTTCCAGCATGAAAGTGTCGCGTCCATGGCATCGCTGCTGCAGAACCGTACCACCGAGGTCCAAGTGCAGGAGCCGTTCGTGCCGGTGCGCACCACCGGCCAGCAGAATCCGTTGTTCCTGGTGCATGAGTTCAGCGGCCTGGATCTCTACTTTCCGGTGCTGGGCAAGCACATCGATCCGGATATCCCGGTCTATGGCCTGCCCGCCATTGCGTGGGGTGAACCACAGTTGCACACGATGGAGTGCCTGGCTTCGCGGCTGGTGGGCATCATCCGTTCGGTCCAGCCCAAGGGGCCTTATCGCCTGGCGGGCTGGTCATTCGGTGGTGTGCTGGCGTACGAGATCGCCATCCAGCTCATTGGCCTTGACGAAGAGGTCGAGTTCCTCGGCCTGATCGACAGCTACCTGCCTCGGCTGGTGGACCAGGGCAGGGAGCGCTGGTCGCCGGACGAAGCGCACAAACGTCATTTGCTCGACCGTTGCGAGGTGTTCTGGAGGGCTGGAACAGTGGTCGACGGGGACCTCACCCTGGTCCTCACGAAGTTGGCCAGCCTGCAGGTTCAACTGAGTGACTTCGAGTTCGAGGGGCTGGTACAGCGGTGCGCTGAGCAAGGCCTGTTACCGCCGGAACTGGCGGACTACAACGCGGCCCAGCTCTGGCAATACCTGGATCGCGAAGTCGCCCACGGTCATGCGCTGGCCCATTACTCGGTGTATCCGATTTCGGTGCCGGTGCACCTGCTGGTCGCCGAGGAGCGCAAGGACGATGCGCCCGAACATTCCGGCTACCTGGGCTGGGATGCGGTCCTGCCCAAGGCCCAGATCCACTGCGTCAAGGTTCCGGGCAACCATCAGACGATGATGCAGGCGCCCCAGGTCAAGGCATTGGGGCAGGCCATTGACGATGCATTGCGCACCGTCGCTTCGCGCCCGGCGCCTTCCCGGCGCAATAGTTACCAGCCGCTGCTGACGATCCAGGGAGGGCGTGCCGATCGGGCGCCGATCTTCTGTGTACCTGGTGCCGGCGACAGCGTGACTGGTTTTATCGGTCTGACCGACGCCTTTGGCCCGGACTGGCCCATCCATGGGTTGCAACCTCGTGGATTGGACGGCAACACCGAGCCTTTCGGTCTCGTGGAAACCGCCGCCCAGGCCTATCTCGAAGCCATCGACAAGGTGCAACCGCAGGGCCCGGTGCATCTGCTCGGCCATTCCTTCGGTGGCTGGATCGTCTTCGAAATGGCGGCCCGCCTGCACGCTCGCGGTCGCAAGGTGGCCTCGTTGACACTGATCGACAGTGAGTCGCCGGGTGGCAACGGGGTGGTGGGTAGGCCTTACACCGCGACGGGAGTCTTGAATCGGTTGATCGAGGCAATGCAGCTGGCTTCCGGCAAGTCCCTGGGTATCGATGCCACGTTCTTCGGTGCCCAGGACGATACCGCGCAGATGCGTTTGCTGCATGCCGGCATGGTCCGTGCCGGCATGCTGCCGCAGCGTTCGGCGGTGGATTCGATGCGCGGTCCGGCGCGGGCCTTTGGCACGGCCCTGCGTACGGTTTATCAACCACAACATCGATACACCGGGCCGGTGCGGCTGGTGTTGGCCAATGATCCAACCCTGGACACAGCCGGTAACAAACGTGAACAGGAACAAATGATCGAAGGATGGCGCAAGCATATCCCTGACCTCAGTATCTGGTACGGTCCGGGTAACCACTTCACGATCCTCAAGGCCCCTCATGTACACAACCTGGCAGCCTGGTGGCAGGACAGCCTTCCCATGCTCGATGAGGAGGCGGCCAGTGATTGTGTCTAGCCGTCCTTCCTTCGCGCGCATCCATGGAACCCGGCGCCTCACTGGCCGGGCCTGAAATCAACGCACTCATGGTTATTTATGGAAAAGTCGAAGTTTCGCAAAATCGCTATCGTGCTTGTACTGGTCGTGGTGGCCGCGCTGATTTTCTACAGTGCGCAGTCGCCGGGCAAACCGCCGGAGTACCTGACTGCCGAGGTCCAACGTACTGACATCGAGAACGCGGTACTGGCGTCCGGGACGCTGCAGGGCGTCAAGCAGGTCGATGTCGGTGCACAAGTGTCGGGCCAACTGAAATCGCTCAAGGTCAAACTGGGCGACAAGGTCAAGAAGGGCCAGTGGCTGGCGGAAATCGACCCTATGCTGGCGCAGAATTCATTGCGCCAGGCCCAGGTCAATGAAGAGAACCTGATGGCTAAGCGGCAGGCCACGGCGGCGCAACTCAAGGACGCCAAGGCCACCTATGATCGTTACAAAAAACTGCAACCGGACGACGCGATCTCCAAGCAGGAGTACGAGACCGCTGAGTCGAACTACAAGGTGGAAGCGGCGAACCTGCTCTCTCTCGATGCGCAGATAAAGGACGCCCGTATCCAGGTGGAAACCGCGCGGGTCAACCTGGCCTACACCCACATCGTCGCGCCGATCGATGGCTATGTCGTGGGGATCGTGACGCAGGAAGGCCAGACCGTGATCGCCGAGCAACTGGCGCCGGTGCTGCTCAAGCTTGCCGACCTGGACACCATGACGGTCAAGGCCCAGGTCTCGGAAGCCGATGTGATTCACATCGTTCCCGGCCAGGAGGTGTATTTCACTATCCTGGGGGAATCGGAAAAGCGCTATTACGCCAAGCTGCGGGGCACCGAGCCGGCGCCACAGAACTTCCTCGAAACCCAGACCGCCGGGGCGCCGAAGCAAAATACGGCAGTGTTCTACAACAGCCTCTTCGACGTGCCGAACCCTGATCATCGCCTGCGTATTTCCATGACGGCCCAGGTCCGTATCGTGTTGGACAAGGCCAAGGATGTATTGACGGTCCCCGTCGCCGCCCTGGGTGCAAAAAACCAGGATGGCAGCTATGTGGTCCGTGTCCTCGATGCCGAAGGCAAGGCCCAGCCGCGCAATGTACAGATGGGCATCAACAACAACGTCCGGGCCGAGATCAAGGATGGCCTGGCGGAAGGTGACAAGGTCGTCATCGGCGAGCCGACCCCAGCCGTGGCGGGAGCCTGACCATGACGCGACCACTGTTGGAACTCGAGGGGATTACCCGCAGTTTCCTCGCGGGTGAAAAGGAGTTCATCGCGCTCAAGAACATCAACCTGACGATCAACGCCGGAGAGGTCGTGGCGATCACCGGCGCTTCCGGCTCCGGCAAATCCACGCTGATGAACGTGCTCGGCTGCCTCGACCATCCGAATTCCGGCAGTTACAAAGTGGACGGACGCGAAACCGGCTCGATGGACGATCACGAGCTGGCGGTGCTGCGGCGTGACCACTTCGGTTTCATTTTCCAGCGTTACCATTTGCTGCCGCACCTCAGTGCCTTGCACAACGTCGAGATGCCGGCCATTTACGCTGGCGCGGCAGAGAAACAACGGCACACGCGCGCCGGAGAGTTGTTGGGACGGCTGGGACTGGTAGGGCACTTGAGCAATCGGCCCAGCCAACTCTCCGGTGGCCAGCAGCAGCGGGTGAGTATCGCCCGGGCCCTGATGAATGGCGGCGAGATCATTCTGGCGGACGAACCCACCGGTGCACTGGATACCACCAGCGGCAAGGAGGTGATGAAGATCCTGCTGGAGCTCAACGCGGCGGGGCATACGGTCATCATCGTGACCCATGATGAGAAAGTGGCGGCCCACGCCCAGCGCATCATCGAGATCCGCGACGGCGAGATCGTCAGTGATCGTCCCAATCCGCAGGGGCCGCTGCAAGATCTGCCGGAACAAAACGTGCGTCCGGCCAAGGTCAAGCCCACCAACGGTCTGCTTGCCCGTTTCGGACTGTTCAGCGAAGCGTTCAACATGGCCTGGGTGGCGTTGATCTCGCACCGGATGCGAACCCTGCTGACCATGTTGGGCATCATTATTGGCATCACCTCCGTGGTGTCGATCGTGGCCATCGGTGAGGGGGTCAAGCAATATGTCCTGAAAGACATCGAGGCGATCGGCAGCAATACGATCGAGATCATGCCTGGGGCCGATTGGGGGGACAGTCGTTCGACCGCCATCGAGACGCTGGTGTTGTCCGACGTGACCGCCCTGAGCGACCAATATTACATCGACAGCGCCACCCCCAACCTGGGGCGCAACCTGTTGTTGCGTTATGAAAACATCGACGTCAATGCGACCGTCAACGGTGTGAGCGCCAGCTATTTCCAGGTTCGCGGGATCAAGATCGGCTCGGGTGTGGCGTTCGGCAAGGACGATGGCCGCCGGCAGTCGCAAGTGGTGGTGATCGACCACAACACGAGCAAACGACTGTTTGGCTTACACACAGACCCACTGGGCAAGGTGATTCTGGTCGACAACTTGCCTTGCACGGTCATCGGCGTGACCGAAGACCGCAAAAGTGTGTTCAACACCAGCAAGAACCTGAATATCTGGATGCCCTATGAAACCGCAGCCGGTCGGTTACTGGGCCAGCGTTTCCTGGACAGCGTCACGGTGCGGATCAAGGACGGGCAACCAAGCAAGTTAGTGGAAGACAGCGTGGTCAAGCTCCTGGAGCAGCGCCATGGGACCAAGGACTTTTTCACCTACAACCTCGACAGCGTGATGCAAACGGTGCAGAAGACCAGCCAGTCGTTGGCGCTGCTGCTCTCGTTGATTGCGATCATTTCGCTGGTGGTGGGGGGCATCGGGGTGATGAACATCATGCTCGTCTCGGTGACCGAACGTACCCGTGAGATCGGTATCCGCATGGCCGTCGGCGCACGCCAGTCCGACATACGCCAGCAGTTCCTGGTGGAGGCGGTGATGGTGTGCCTGATGGGGGGCACGATTGGCATCGCCTTGTCGTTCGGGATCGGTTACGTCTTTTCGATCTTCGTCAAGGAATGGCAAATGGTGTTCTCGGTGGGGTCGATTGTCACCGCGGTCGTCTGTTCGACCCTCATCGGGATCGTGTTTGGTTTCGTGCCCGCGCGCAATGCCGCGCGGCTCGATCCGATCAACGCGTTAGCGCGTGATTGAGCTGACCTGCATGGCTTGAACCAGGAGCATGCCCCTGTGGCGAGAGCATGGCGCCCTCGCCACAAAGGCCTGTGCCAGGCCTCTTATACCGCTATTCGGGCCGCATGGGAGCGCGGCTCGCCGACTTTCCTCACCGCGTGTTCGAAACGCTCCAATACCATGCCGACCTCGGCCTCGGTGATGGTCAGGGGCGGCAGGAACCTGAGCACCGCGCCATGGCGTCCACCGGTCTCCATCATCAACCCGTTGTCGAAGCAGTTGAGCTTGATGGCGTGGGCACGGACACCGTCAGCCTGGCCGGCGCGCTGGTTGCTGCCTGGCTGGGTGATTTCCACGCCGATCATCAAGCCGCGACCGCGGATATCGCCGATACATGGAAAGCGTTGGGCGATTTGCTCCAGGCCGCTCTCCAATTTCTGGCCCATCCGGGCGGCATGGGCGACGAGATTGTCTTTGCGGATTTGCTGCATGGTTGCAGCACCGGCGACCATCGCCACTTGATTGCCACGGAAAGTCCCCGCGTGCATGCCGGGGCCCCAGGTGTCCAGGTAATCGGCATACACGATCACCGCCAGCGGATAGCCACCGCCAATGGCTTTTGACAGCACCAGGATGTCGGGGACGATGCCTGCGTGTTCAATGGCGAACGTGCTGCCGGTGCGGCCGAGGCCGGTCTGGACCTCATCGACGATCAGCAAGATGTCCTGTTCCAGGGTGATTTCCCGCAGGGCGCGCAGCCAGTTGGCCGAGGCCGGGATGCAACCGCCTTCGCCTTGTACCACCTCGACGATAACCGCCGCCGGCTTGGCAACGCCGCCTTCGGGGTCCGACAGGACGGTGCGGATGTAGTCGATGGACAGTTGGTCGGTGTGCTCGCCATCGGTGCCGAACGGGCAGCGAAACCGGTAGGGGAATGGTAGAAAGTGCGTGCCTTGGGCAATCAGGCCATCACCGCTCTTGGGAGACAGCTTGCCCATCGCCGACAGTGCACCGGCCGTCATCCCGTGGTAACCACCGTGGAAGGCCATCAATGGCGAGCGCTTGGTGTAGTGGCGCGCCAACTTGATGGCTGCCTCGACCGCATCCGAGCCACTGGGGCCACAGAAGAGAATCTTGCTGGTGTCGCGCATTTGCGCCGGGAGCATCGAGAACAGCTCCTGCACAAACGCGTGTTTGGCTGGCGTGGCCAGGTCCAGTGCCTGCTGCAGGTGGTCGCTGTCGAGGAAACGCATCACCGCATCCCGGACTTCGGGCGGATTGTGACCGAGGGCCAGGGTCCCGGCGTTCGACAGGCAATCGAGGAACTCCTGGCCGCTGGCGTCCTTGATGCGCATGCCTTTGCCGCTGACGAACATTCGCTGGAAAGTCTGCGCATAGGTGCGTGCGTTTGACTCGACGTTTTCGAGGTAATTGAGTGCTTCCATATTCGATCATCCATTGGCTATGGAAAGTGAACCGAGCGAGGCTGTCATTCGTGCTCGACAGCGGGGGCGGTCTGTACTTGGCAGGTCCGGGTCATTTCAACAGGCCCCCGTCTTTACCGCGAGTTTTCTTGCCGGCACCTGTCCCCGTTTTCCACGCCAGACACCCAATCCGGCACAGGGTTAAATGACTGCCACACGAGCCTCATCAAGCCATCGTCAATAATCTGCCCACTTCCAGAGCTATGCCGGTGCCGGGTGCCTCGCTTTTCTTCACCTTGTCACCCCATAGAGAACCCTATGCATGTCCTCAAGCCTGCAGAAAACGTATTGCTGGTGACACTGTGTGCGGTGGCCTTGAGTGGCTGCATGTTGGGCCCTGACTATCGACTGCCGGACGTCCCGGTGGCGGCCAAATGGCAAGCGCCGCTGCCCCATGGTGCGTCGGTGGTAGCGTTGGCCGACTGGTGGCAGCAGTTCGACGACCCGGCGTTGGCCGAACTGTTGCGCCTGGCCGAAGCCGATAGCCCGTCCATGGACCAGGCCTGGGCCAATATCTCGTTGGCCCGGGCTACCGCTGCCAGTGACGCTGCGGACGCCTTGCCGAAAATCGACGGCAGATTGTCCGGTGGCCGTGGCGGGCAACAGACCGGTGCTGAACGCCTGGGTGGGTCGGGCTCTTCGGCGACAATGGATGCGGCCTGGGAACTCGATCTGTTCGGCAAGTTGCGCCGCAACAATGAAGCGGCAAAGTCCCGTGTCCAGGCGCGGGTGGATGATTGGCATGACGCGCGGGTTTCGCTGGCGGCCCAGGTCGGCGACTACTACGTGCAATACCGTGGTTGCCAGAAGCTGGTGCTGGCTTATGGGGACCAGGCCCAGTCACAACAGGACACCGCGCGTATCACTCGCCAGTCGTTCGGGGCGGGCTTCACGTCCTCCGCTGACGCGGCCCTGGCCGATGCCAGCGCTGCCAGCAGCGTCGCGACCCTGGTCCAGCAGCAGAGTGAATGCCAGGTGCTGCTCAAAAGCCTGGTGGCGCTGACCGGCAGTGATGAAGGACGACTGCTGGAGGTGCTCGGCCACACCCCGGCGCAGTTGCCTCAACCGGCTGAGCTTAATGTGCAGCAGATACCCGCCGATCTCGTGCGTCAGCGCCCGGACCTCGCCTCCAGTGAGCGCGAGTTGGCTGCGGCCAACGCCGAGATCGGCGTGGCCCAGGCGGATCGATTGCCGAGCCTGAGTCTTTCCGGGACATTTTCCGTGGGCACCATGGTCGGTCAGCGCAACCGTTCCTGGTCGCTGGGCCCGGTGTTGTCGATTCCGCTGTTCGATGGTGGCAAGCGCCGCGCGGCGGTCGACGGTGCCAAGGCTTCTTATGACGCGGCACTCGCGGTCTATCGCCAGACGCTGCGCACCAGCGTGATGGAAGTGGAGCAGGCGCTGGTACGCCTCGATTCGGCACGTCGCCGGGAGTTGGATGTGGAACGCTCCACGGCCGGGTTTCGTGAGTCTTTCGAGGCCATCGACCGCAATTGGCAAGCCGGCAATGTCAGCTTGCTGGACCGGGAAACCGCACGCCGCCAGGCGCTGACCGCCGAGATTGAATTGATCACCCTGCAGCAGAATCAAGTGCGCTACTGGATCGCCCTGTACAAGGCGCTGGGGGGCGGCTGGCAAGCCAGTCAACCATTGGCGCGGAGCCGGGCATTGAGTGGAGAGGGCGCGTGAGGTCGAGGTCAGGCAGATTCGCGTTGGCGATCATAGTATGTGCGCTCGTGGTGGCGTCGATCTATTTTCGCCGCGGCGCCGAACCGGCGGTGGCCGCTCCCGAGGTCAGTAGCTTGAGCGTGGAGGTCGTTCAGGCGCGGCGCCAGATCTGGCCGCAACTGCTGTTTGCCAATGGAGCGCTAGCGCCTTGGCAGGAAGCGGTCATCAATGCCGAGACCAGCAACCTGCGCATTGCCAGCATTGAGGCCGATGTGGGCAGCCGGGTGAAGAAGGGCCAATTGCTGGCCACGCTGGCCTCCGAAACGGTCGTCGCCGAAGAAAGCAAACAGAAGGCACTCGTCGCCCAAGCCGAGGCAAACCTGAAGCAGGCCCGTTCCAATGATCGTCGCGCCCAGGTCGTCGGAGAGGGTGGGGCCTTGTCGGAGCAGCAGCGCGAAGACTATCGAATCAAGGTCGCACTCGCCGAGGCGGATCTGGCCAGCGCCCGCGCCGAATTGCAGAGCACTCGCATCAGGCTCAGGCAGACACGCATCGTGGCGGTGGACGACGGCATCATTTCGGCGCGCACGGCGTTGCTCGGCAAGGTCCTCTCCGCCGGCGACGAGCTGTTTCGCCTGGTGCGCGACGGCCGCATCGAATGGCAGGCCGAACTGGATGCACGCCAGTTGGCCCAGGTTCAGCCTGGCCAGATCGCCCGTATGACATTGCCGGGCGGTCAGAGCGTGGAAGGGCGAGTGCGTCTGGTATCGCCCACCTTGAGCACCAAGACCAGCCGGGCGCTGGTCTACATCTCCTTGCCAAACGACAGCGCAGCCCAGGCCGGCATGTACGCCAGTGGCCAGATCGAGTTGGCGCCTCGTGAGGCCGTCACGGTACCGGACACCGCGGTCATCCTGCGGGATGGACGTTCCTATGTGTTCACGCTCAATGAGGACATGCGCGTCGTCCAGCGACCGGTGGTGGTCGGCCGACGCTTGCACCAGGCCGTGGAGATCCTCAGCGGCCTCGATGAGCCTGCCCGAATCGTGCGCGCCGGCGGCGCGTTCCTCAACGATGGCGCGAGTGTGACCCTCGTCCAAGCCCAGGTCGCCCAGCCATGAACATCTCAGCCTTGTCGATCCGCTATCCGGTTCCGGCCGTCATGCTGTTCATTCTGCTGACGCTCTTGGGCCTGGCCGGTTTTGGAAAACTCGCCATCCAGGATTTCCCGGACATGGACCTGCCGGTGGTGGTGATCAGCGCCTCGCTCGAAGGCGCGGCCCCGGAGCAACTGGAAACGGAAGTGGCGCGCAAGATCGAGGATAAACTGACGTCCCTGCGCTTGCTCAAGCATGTCACGACGATCATCACCGACGGTGCCGTCACCATCAACGTCAGCTTTGACATCGACAAGGATGGCAACGAGGCCCTGAACGAAGTGCGTAACGCGGTCGACAGCGCCATGCCGCAGCTACCGGCGAACCTGGACACACCATCGGTTTCCCGGCTGACCACCAGTGCCTCCGCGTTGCTCACCTATGTTATCGACTCCGACAATCTGGATGAAGATGCCTTGTCCTGGTTCGTCGACAATGAACTGAGCAAACAACTGCTGGCGGTGCCGGGGGTGGCACTGATCTCGCGCATGGGGGGCGTCGATCGGGAGGTCCAGGTCAATCTCGATCCGGCCCTGATGGCGGGGCTGGGCATTCGCGTTTCGGATGTAGCCAGCCAACTGCGTGCCATGCAGAAGGACAATTCCGGCGGCCAGGGCAACCTGGGCAGTGGTCAGCAGGCCATGCGGACCTTGGGGGCCATTGACGATCCGGCAGCCCTTGGAGCCATCGACATCCCCAGCGGTGACGGTCGCCTGTTGGCGTTGAGTCAGTTGGCCGACATTCGCGACACCCACGCTGAACGCAGTACCCGGGCGTTTCATGACGGCAGGCCGGTCATCGGCTTTCAGGTCACCCGTTCCCTGGGGTTCTCCGATGTCGGCGTGGCCAATGACGTACGCAAGGCCATGACCACGTTCGTGGAACAGCATCCCAACGTGCGGATCGTTGAAGCCAATGACACGGTCAAGGCCGTCCTCGCCAATTATCACGACTCGATGAACCTGCTGTACGAAGGCATGCTGCTGGCGGTGTTGGTGGTCTGGTGGTTCTTGCGGGACTGGCGCGCCACGCTCATCGTGGCCACGGCGTTACCGTTGTCGATCATCCCCACCTTTGGCGTGATGTACCTGGCCGGGTTTACACTCAATGCGGTTTCGCTGCTGGCCCTGGCGTTGGTCATCGGTGTATTGGTGGACGATGCGATCGTCGAGATCGAGAACATCGCGCGGCATTTGCGCATGGGCAAGACCCCCCGTCAGGCCGCCACCGAGGCGGCGGATGAAATCGGCCTGGCAGTGCTCGCCACGACAGTCACCCTGGTTGCGGTATTCCTGCCCACGGCATTCATGGGTGGCATTGCCGGGAAACTGTTTCGTCAGTTTGGCGTGACGGCTTCGGTGGCGCTGTTGTTTTCGCTACTGGTGGCGCGCGTGCTGACGCCAATGATGGCGGCCTATTTTCTCAAGGCAACCCATCAAACCGCCGCCGACGGCCCGTTGATGACCCGCTACCTGGGCTGGATTCACGCCAGCCTGACCCGGCGCAAGACCACGATGTTACTGGCCAGCCTATGTTTTGTCGGCGCCTTGGCGCTGGTCCCATTGCTGCCCACCAGCTTCCTTCCCGCGCAGGACACCGGTCGCAGCAAAATAACCTTGGAGCTGCCACCCGGTACGACGTTGGAACAAACCACCGCGATGGCATTGCAGGCCAGCGAAAGATTGCGGGACATACCGGATGTCAAACATGTCTTCAGCTCGGTGGGAACAGCCAGTAGTTCGGGCTCCGGGCCTGGAGATATCACCGGTGCCGGCGATGCCATCCTGACGGTGACGCTGGCGGATCGAGAGGTACGGGATCGCAAGCAGGTGGAGGTCGAAGCACAGATGCGTCAGGTGTTGCGTACCCTGCCAGGGGTTCGCATCAATGTTGGCGGCGATGGCAGCGGAGAGAAACTCAATATTGTCCTGGCCAGTGATGACGGTGATCTGCTGGAACGCACGGCGAGTGCCCTTGAGCCGCAGTTGCGTGAACTGCACGGGATTGGAAACGTGTCGTCCAGCAGCGCCTTGCAACGCCCGGAAATCCAAATGCGGCCGGATTTCGCCCGAGCGGCGGAACTGGGCATCACCAGTCAGGATATCGCCGACACCTTGCGCATGGCGACCTACGGTGAATATTCCTCGCAACTGGGCAAAATCAATCTGTCCCAGCGCCAGGTGGATGTGCGGGTGCGTATGGATTCGCTGCTACGCGATGACCTGCAGACCATCAGTCAATTGCGGGTGACCGGTCGCGACGGTCAGGTCGCCCTGTCTTCGTTGGGGGAGATCAGCATGGGCAGTGGGCCGGCACAAATCAGTCGCCTGGATCGCCTGCGCAATATCACCCTGTCTATCGAACTCAATGGGCGCAATCTGGGCGAGGTCATGGCCGAAGCCAGCCAACTGCCGGTGATGCGCAATCTTCCAGCCGAAGTGAAACTGGTGCAGCAGGGCGAATTGCAACTGATGACTGAACTGTTCGGCAGTTTCAGCCTGGCCATGGCCATCGGTGTGTTTTGTATCTATTCGGTCCTGGTGTTGTTGTTCCATGACTTCTTGCAGCCGGCCACGATTCTTTCGGCACTCCCGCTTTCCCTGGGGGGGGCGCTGCTAGCCCTGTTGCTGTGCAACTTCAGTTTTTCCCTGCCATCGGTTATCGGTTTGCTGATGTTGATGGGGATCGTGACCAAGAACTCCATTCTGTTGGTGGAGTACGCCATCATGGCCCGCCGCGATTATGGCCTGAGTCGATACGAGGCGTTGGTGGATGCCTGTCACAAGCGCGCCCGCCCGATCCTGATGACCACCATCGCCATGGGCGCGGGGATGTTGCCGACTGCGATGGGGATGGGCGAAGACCCCAGTTTCAGGCAGCCGATGGCTGTGGTGGTGATGGGTGGTTTGCTGACTTCGACGCTGTTGAGCCTGTTGGTGGTACCGGTGATTTTTACTTATGTGGATGATGTGCTGGAGTGGTTGAAACGTCGTACTCGGACAGCAATGGAAGGAAGTGTGGCAGAGGGGAGTTCGAGGGGGTGAGCAGTAATCCCCCAACAAATACTCGATTCGGCGGTGATCGAGCAGTCGTTGGGGGGAGGTTTTATACGGCTTGTTGGATCACGCCATTACCATTCCATTCGACCTGCGCGGGGGTGGCATCCATCGAATGCATCCATCGGATCAGCGAGCGGCGTCCGCCAATCCCCATCTTTATGGCTGCGCGTTTCAGATAACTTTCCACCGTATTGACTTTCAGGTTCAGTTGCTCTGCAAGTTCAGGTGCAGTACGCCCGGCCAGCAGACCAACGCACACTTCCGTTTCACGAGAGGACAAACTCAAGCCAGATAAAAGTAACCGATCGGCGAATCTTTGGCGCAGCGCTTCCATGCCTCCGTTTTCCGAAGTATCCAATGCAAGACCGGGATCTTGCCGAACAGACTCTGCTGGAGCCAGGGCAGCAACGTGCTCTTCGACCATGGGCAATAAAAGGCAGGAAAAATCTTTCAGCAAAGCATGTTCCTGCGCGGAAAATCCTTTGGAAAAAGGTGAACGGTAGATGGACAGTACATAACGGCGACCATTCTTTCGGGTGGTCAGGTGTAATTGAGTCGTGGTGTTGTGAGAAGGCGTTTTATCCGGACGCTCGCGGGCGAGTAGACAGCGGGAGAAGTTGGGCACTTTTTGCGGCGCTGCCTCTTCAAAAAAAATATCGTCGGCCAGGAAAAAAGGCTTTGCTGTATGAGCGTCCATGACAGCGTCGATGCAGGCGTTATCCATGCCGACGCAACCGATGCTGGAGGTGCTCGGCTCAGAAATATTACTTGTGCCTATCCTTTGCTCAGTAATATGTGTTGCATCTACAGGTATTTCCGTGAGTATGAGGTCGTGCAGCATGCGAGGAAAATGGCGGCTGCCTGTACTGGCAATGACTTTGCCAACGTGCGGGAACAATCGTTGTAGGTTCATCCTTTCTCCTAACTCATCCAAGTATCTGATTTATAGCTGAAGCACAGTGTGCATAGATATCTTTGCTGGAATGTTTCGGTTTGGGAGTGTTTGGGGGATTACCTGGGGTTTATCGAGTGAGTCTGACGAACGGCAGGTAATAAGGGGTTGGTGATATACGGTGGCTTTGTGGATGGCGTTTTTCTTGAGGACCTCTTCATAAGTCAGGAGTGTGCATGGCAATGTGCCGTAGATGATTTTTTCACCTTTCGATCCCAATGCAATATTGCGCCGATCAACTGTCCATCCGGAACGCTTGAGTATTTTTTCCATCATGGTGTCAACGACAATTTCATAAGTGCGTACATTTTGTTGTTGGGCAAACTTAATCATTGACAGGAAAAGTGCCGCCGTGCGAATGTCTACATTAGCTTGAGTGAGTTCTCCTGTTGCGAAGTCATCGCTCGAAAGTGCAAATCGCGTGGCTTCCCAGCAATGCTGTAAGTGTGCTCTGGTTTCTTCAGTTGGAAGGATAAAGCTCAAAGGGCCACTCATCAGCGTCGGTTTGCTGGAGGGGCGTAGTCGAACACAGCCGGTTACTTGATCGTTTTGGTGGGTATAGATATAAGTCGCATCGAGGTCGTCGTATTCATCCCACTCGTAATCACTGCCTTGGTAACTTTCAATGTCCCACTTTTTTCTGTCGATGAAAGCGAGTTTGCGAATGGAAAATATTTGTTCGAGGATTTTTGGTGGGATTTTCGAGTAGCCTGCGACGCGGGTGGTGACGCCGGAAAATTGATAGGTGCACGGGGAGTAGTTCATGAGTGCGAGTTCTTGGCTGCAAGGTGAAGCTACTGTTAACTTTGCACTAACGCATTTCAACTGTCCTAAAGTACAGTCTTTGATTTATAGAGTGGATAGCCTAATTAGTCGGCGGCTTTCCGCAGGTGGCTTATAAGTATTAGTGTGGATGTCAGTAGTAAGATTTGTATCATCGTGAATCCAAAAAAGTATAGACATGCAGTAGTGGCGAATGGGGGGTGTTCCAGGGTTATTCTCTTGTACGGGCGTCCATTGCATGCATCGTTTTTTTGACGCACGAAATTAGTGGCCCTAACTGTATGATATTTAGTGATTCAAAAAATTGACGTGCTCGGCCCTTAATTTGACGCATGTAATCAGAGAGTCATGGAGTTGTGGCAGCGTTGCTTTCGCTAGCGAACGTGTGCTTGCCTGATGGATGCAATGGCATCGACTAGCGAGTTGAAATAAGTGAGTGGCACATTGATGTTGGTCTAGTGTGATTACTCTATTGGCTGGATGTCTGACCTCGCATGACTAGAGGCGGACGTCATGTGGAAAGATGATGGATTGATCTGACCCTGAAAAATGAGCCGTGCAGGCTCCTCATATGGATGGTGTTATGAATTATATTGCGCTTTCACTGTTGACTGTACTGTTGGTTCCGGGGCCGACGAACTCATTGTTGCTGCAAATCGGTGTAAGCCGAGGGTTCAACGCGCGTTCAATGAGGTTCGTCGCAGCCGAGTGGTTGGCTTACGTCATTCAGATGACCCTATGGGGCGTGTTCATTGATCTACTGATGACCGAGCATTCCTGGGTGGTGATTGCAACGAAGATTTTTGCCGTATGCTTTTTATTTTATATTTCCTTGAAATTGTGGTTTTCAGTAAAAGACAACACGCCAGGTGCAACCACGGGAATTGCCGTGCCTGATCTGTTCGTGGCGACGCTGACCAATCCCAAAGGGTTGTTTTTTGTTTCCTTCGTTGCGCCCGCAGGCACATTCTTGTCGCTGAATAGCTGGGTGTCATTCATGTTGCTATTTTCGCTGATTATTTTTCCGGTAGGGCTGGTCTGGATTGCGGCAGGAGCTTTTTGCGGGCGGAAATTGCACGCGATTGTATCGGGACGATTGTTAAGTCGAGCGATTTCCTTGGTGATTGGTTTGTTTGCATGCGGCATGCTGTTCAACATTGCCGCGCAGGCCGGATTTGCTTGAGTAGGGGATAAGTTGAACATGGCGTCGGCTCTGTACAGCCGGGCCGATGCTATTCGAGCAGGACAGTCTTGGTGGACGAGCGATGGCGTGACTTTAAACGAGGTTCAAATGCACGGCTTTGAACATCGCCTGCTTGACATTGATACAGTCCAGTTTTTCAGTCATTTGCTTGGCGTGAAACTTTACTGTTCGCTCGGTGATGTTCATGATCAGACCTATCTCCTTGTAATTTTTCCCCAGCACGAGCCAGCGCAGGAATTCAATTTCCCTGGGGGATAGTTTGAGGTTGATCTCATTGCTGTCCTCCGTGGGACGATGCTGATTGGCGATGATGCTGAGGGTTTTTATAATGACCAGATGCGAACGAACGAGGATGGGGAAATCCGGGTCATTTTCTTCGGAAGATAAATGAATGGAGCCGAATGACCTGCCGGGTTCGTGAATTGGAACGGTGAACCCTTGCTTGATGCCATAGGCGGCTGATTGATCAAATAGTTCAGGATTATTGTCTATTTCTTGAGGGATTTCATCCCAGAAAAAAGGGGTGGCGGTAATGGCTGTATTGGCCATGACCGGGTCTGATTTATAGAGTGCGTTCTTGCGGTAAGTTTCAACCCATTCGGCGGGGTAGTTGCTGTGGATAGAGATTTTTGAGTTATTGAAGGGCGTGGGCTCCAGGTGGACATAGGCAAACTTGTTGATTCCCAGTTTCGAGAATGTCCAGGCCAAGAGTTCGGTGTACTCGTCTTTGTTTGCCCCTGAAATATTACTCTCGATCTCTTGAATTAAATTGAATAGATGGCTTGAAGTGGGCTTGAGCATAATGGACGCGCTCGAAATATTGATTTGAGACTATGCAGTGGCCAGACGCTTTATCTTGATAGTCGGCAAGCGGGAACTGCAATTTTTTATAGCGCCGGTATCAACAACCACAAGCGTATTTTGTGGCCGCAGTCAGCATTATGAATGGACTCGGCGTGTTGGGCGGGTAGCCGTTCAGCGGGAGGCGGTGCGAGGAGCGATAGGAATGTCTCGGCTCGCGGTGCAGTTCTGCTTTTCTCGACAAGGTTGCTGTCATTGCGCCTCCTGGCATGGGCAGCCTCAATACCGTTACTCCATGAGGCTGCAGTTAAGTTCGACTACTGAAACGATTAACTGGAGGACAGTATAGACATCTTTTTCGAAACAGCGAAAAACATTAAAAAAAGCTTTACTTTTCAAGCTGCAAAGCTTTTTTCAGGAATGCTGCTGTCCGACTATCATTGCATCTTGCCACTTTCTGCGGGTCGCCGCATATCACCACCTGCCCACCCTGGTTCCCAGCCCCCGGGCCGATATCGATGACCCAATCACTTTGGGCGACTACTCGCATGTCATGTTCCACGACCACCACCGTATGACCGTCCACCACCAGTCGATTCAACTGCAGCAGCAAGCGATCCACGTCCTGGGGGTGCAGCCCGTTAGTCGGTTCATCCAGCACATACAACGTGGCTCCCCGGGCCTTGCGCTGCAGTTCCGTCGCCAGCTTGATCCGCTGCGCCTCACCGCCGGACAGTTCCGTGGCCGGTTGTCCCAGGCGCAAATAACCGAGGCCGATATCCTGCAGCACTTGCAATGAACGCCTGGCCGCCGCGTGCTCGGCAAACACCTCGAGTGCCTGGTTCACGGTCAGTTGCAGCACCTGGGAAATGTTCAAGCCCTGCCAGTTCACTTCCAGGGTCTGCGGGTTGTAGCGTGCCCCGTGGCAGGTGGGGCAGGGCGCGTACACGCTGGGCATGAACAGCAATTCCACACTGACGAAACCCTCGCCCTCACACGTCTCGCAGCGCCCCTTGGCGACGTTGAAGGAAAACCGTCCGGCATCGAATCCCAACGCCTGCGCCTGCTCGGTCGCGGCGAACAGTTTGCGCACGTGATCGAACAACCCGGTATAGGTGGCGAGGTTGGAGCGTGGCGTGCGGCCGATGGGTTTCTGGTCCACCTGCACCAGCCGCTTGATGGCGTCGAGCCCGGCGCTGACGCGACCGCCGCTGGTTTGCGCGGGCTCGTCTTCGAGGCTTTGTTCATCGGGTTCGGCGTTGGGGCTGGCCTGGCCCAAGTGCGCGCCTACCAGGTCCAGCAGGGCCTGACTGACGAGACTGGATTTACCTGAGCCCGAGATGCCGGTTACCGCGGTGAAACAGCCCAGGGGGAACGCGGCGCTCAGGTTGTCGAGGTTGTTGCGGGTGATGCCGTCCAGACGCAACCAATCCTTGGGCTCTCGAGGGCTGCGCGCGGCGGCGCAGTCTTCGGAAAACAGGTAGGTACGGGTCCGTGACTCAGGCACTTGCTCCAGTCCTTTGGGTGGACCGCTGTAGAGGACTTTCCCGCCTTGTTCACCCGCATCCGGGCCGACGTCGATCAGCCAGTCGGCGCGGCGCATGGTGTCCAAGTCGTGTTCAACCACAAACACCGAATTGCCCGCGGCCTTCAGACGCTGCAGGGCGTCGAACAGCGCTTCGCTGTCGGCCGGGTGCAGGCCGGCGGAAGGTTCGTCCAGCACGTAGATCACGCCGAACAGTTGGGAGTTGAGCTGGGTCGCCAGTCGCAGGCGTTGCAGTTCGCCGGAGGACAGCGTGGGCGTGCTGCGCTCCAGGGCCAGGTAGCCAAGGCCGAGGTCGATGAGGGTGACGATCCTCTCCAGCAGTTCAGCGGCGATGCGCTGGGCGGCCAGGCGTTTTTCCAGAGACAGGTTGGGGGTGTGGCGGGCGTCCGGCCCTCCCGCGTGGGGGTTGTCGTCCCTGGCGGCGCGTTGCTCGCGAGCCTCACGGGTTTGCCGGTGGCTGAGGACTTCCCCCGGTTCTTCGGCCTGCTCCAGGTAAACCGGCGCCACGACCTCTTTAAGTACCTTGGCCAGTTCCAGCAAGGGCAGGTGAGACAGTTCGGCGATGTCCAGGCCGGCGAAGGTCACCGTCAACGCTTGGCGCTTGAGCCGCTTGCCCTCGCACACGGGGCAGGGACTGGCACGCATGTATTGCGCCACGCGTTTGCGCATCTGGGCGCTTTGCGAGTGCATGAACGTGTGCAGCAGATAGCGCCGGGCGCCGCTGAAGGTGCCCTGGTAACTGGGCTCGAGCTTGCGTTTTAGGGCGGCGCGGGTCTGGGCCGGCGTGAGGCCGGCATACACGGGAACGGTGGGTGTTTCCTCGGTGAAGAGTATCCAGTCCCGCTGTTTTTTCGGCAGGTCGCGCCAGGGAATGTCGACGTCATACCCCAGGGTCACCAGGATGTCCCGCAGGTTCTGGCCCTGCCAGGCCATGGGCCAGGCTGCCACGGCGCGTTCGCGGATGGTCAGCGAAGGGTCGGGCACCATGGAGGCTTCGGTCACTTCATAGACCCGACCCAGGCCGTGACATTCCGTGCAGGCGCCCTGGGGCGTGTTGGGCGAGAAGTCCTCGGCGTAGAGCATCGGTTGGTCGGCCGGGTAGCTGCCGGCGCGGGAGTAGAGCATGCGGATCAGGCTCGACAAGGTGGTGACGCTGCCCACCGAAGAGCGCGCGCTGGGCGTGCCGCGCTGTTGCTGCAAAGCCACTGCCGGCGGCAGGCCGTCGATGCTGTCCACGTCCGGCACACCCACCTGGTCGATCAGGCGCCGCGCATAAGGCGCGACGGACTCGAAATAGCAACGCTGGGCTTCGGCGTAGAGCGTGGAGAAGGCCAGTGATGACTTGCCGGAGCCCGACACGCCGGTGAACACCACCAAGGCATTGCGTGGGATGTCCACGTCAACATTCTTGAGGTTGTGTTCGCGCGCGCCACGCACCCGGACGAAACCAGTGTCTTGTGGCAAGTCAGCGGTTGGAGCAGGGAAGGAGCGTGAGGGCATCGGGTATTCCTTGTGGACGTTGGTGCAACGCATCGGGGCGTTATGGCGGTGGGAGAGTGGACTGGATCACAGCGCCGACAATTATGCGACCGGGTTCAACCGTTCTCGTGCAATAAAAATTCATTCCGGACGCAGGAGTGGAGAAAAGCTGTGCAATTCCCACGGATACGGACCGTTCGGGGTTAAGTTTTTTTCAAGTTGATTTCAATCAAGGGCCGGGCAGGGGGGCGAGCCCTACGATGATCGCCAAGATCCTGTCTTCAAGACCTGGCGTCCATGACCCCTCTTTTTGCGATGCAATACCCACCCCGCTTCTGGCTCCGTGCACTGTTCACTCTTTTGTTCCTATTCGCGGGCCTGGCCCAGGCCAAGGACTACGGTGAGATCCAGCAACAGCGCATCCACCATGTCCTGGATCAGACCGACGCGATCTCCGAGCCCGAAGGGCCCTTCAAGGTGCGCACGCTGTCTGCGGCGGGCAAGGTCCTGGGTTATGTGTTTCAAAGCCTGGATGTCGTGGACATTCCCGCCTATTCAGGTAAGCCGATCAATGTCCAGGTGATCCTCGATCCTGCCGGTGTGATCCTCGATGCCTACGTGCTTGAACACCATGAGCCGATTCTGCTGATCGGCATCGCCGAAGAGAAACTCCACGCGTTCAGTGCGCGCTACAGCGGCATCAAGGTCAACCAGCGGGTGGTGGTGGGGCATTCCAGTGACCCGAATGCGGTAACGGTGGATGCCATCGCGGGGGCCACCGTGACGGCGATGGTGGTCAACGAAGTCATCATGCGTGCCGCCCACGATGTCGCGGTCTCCCTGGGCCTGGTCAAGGGTGACGCGGGGCTGGCCGTGGCGCCGGCCCGTGTGCGCGATGATCTCTATCAACCCGCTGACTGGGCGACCTTGACCGGTAACGGTGCAATACGTCGTTTGCACCTGACCCGCGGCCAAGTAGATGCCTCCTTCAAGGGAACCGAAGCCGAACAGGTCGAAGTCGCCAGCGCCGAGCAGGCAGGCGACACCTTCATCGACCTCTATGTCACCCACCTCAACCCACCCACCATCGGTCGCAACCTGTTGGGTGAGGCGCAATACCGCACGCTGATGAGCGAACTCAAGCCGGGCGAGCAAGCCATCGCCGTGATGGGCAGCGGGCGCTATTCCTTCAAGGGCTCTGGGTATGTGCGCGGCGGTATTTTCGATCGGGTGCTGTTGCGTCAGTTCGGCGATGCCATCAGTTTCCGCGACCTGGATTTCCAGCGTTTGGATGACGTGGCCGCCGAGGACATGCCTGAGTTCGACGAAATGGCGATTTTCATCGTCCGCGCCGCGCACCGTTTCGATCCCGGTTCGCCCTGGAGCCTGGAGTTGCTGGTGCGCCGCCAGACCGGGCCGGTCAGCGGCACCTTCAGCAGCTTCGAGCTGGCCTATCAACTGCCCGAGCCGTATCTGGAGCGGCCATTGCCTAGCGCTGAGCAATTGGCGGCGGCCGAAGAAGCCAGCCGGCCGATGTGGCTGACCCTGTGGTATCAGAAAAACGTCGAAATCTCGATACTCGGAGTTGCCTTGCTGGTGCTCACGGCAATCCTGTTCTTTCAGGATGCCTTGGCCCGGCGGCCGAAACTGTTGCATTGGGTGCGTCGCGGTTACCTGGTGTTCACCGTGGTGTTTCTCGGTGGCTATGGGTTGGCGCAGCTGTCGGTGGTCAACGTGCTGACTTTCGTCCACGCACTGTTCCAAGGCTTTCGCTGGGAACTGTTCCTCACCGATCCGTTGATTTTCATCCTCTGGGTGTTCACCGCCGCGAGCATTCTGCTCTGGGGCCGCGGGGTGTTCTGCGGCTGGCTGTGTCCGTTCGGCGCGCTGCAGGAGTTGATCAACGAGCTGGCGCGCAAGCTCAAGGTGCCGCAATACGAACTGCCGTTCGCCATCCACGAGCGGCTGTGGGCGATCAAGTACATCATTTTGCTGGTGCTGTTCGGCGTCTCCCTGGAGTCGATGGCCACCGCCGAACGGCTGGCTGAAGTCGAGCCCTTCAAGACCGCCATCACCCTGCGGTTCGACCGTCAGTGGTGGTTCGTGGCGTATGCGGCGGGCCTGCTGCTGGTCAACCTGTTCACCCGCAAAGTCTATTGCCGCTACATCTGTCCGCTGGGGGCCGCCCTGGCGATGCCCACCCGGTTGCGCTTGTTCGACTGGCTCAAGCGCCGCAAGGAGTGTGGCAACCCCTGCCAGTTGTGCGCCAAGGAATGCGAGATCCAGGCGATTCACCCCGATGGCCGGATCAACGCCAACGAATGTCACTACTGCCTCGACTGCCAGATGACTTGGCACAACGAAAAAAAATGCCCGCCGCTGATCAACAAGCGCAAGAAGCGCGGCAAGGCGACCGCGACCGAGGCGCAATTGATTCCCGTGGTGCAGGTGAGCCCGGCGCCTTGAGGCACCCGAATGTCCTGTCCCTTGATCCTTTCATTCTTCGTGGAGCACACAGCATGAGCGACAAAAAAACCGAAACCACCGGTACAGCGGAAGAACCCCGGGGTGTCAGCCGACGCAGCTTTCTGGGCACCGGTGCCGTCACCGGCGCGGTACTGGCCGGCGCCACGGCGCTGGGCGCCGGCACGTTCACGCGTGAGTCCTGGGCCGCAGCGGCCAAGGAGGCCAAGTCCAAGGTCCATGTCGGGCCTGGCGAGCTGGATGAATACTATGGCTTCTGGAGCGGCGGCCACCAAGGCGAGGTGCGGGTGCTGGGGGTGCCGTCGATGCGCGAGCTGATGCGCATCCCGGTGTTCAACGTGGACTCGGCCACCGGTTGGGGCCTGACCAACGAAAGCAAGCGCATCCTGGGCGACAGCGCCAAATATCAGAACGGCGACTGCCACCACCCGCACATCTCCATGACCGACGGCAAATACGACGGCAAATACCTGTTCATCAACGACAAGGCCAACTCCCGGGTCGCGCGTATTCGCCTGGACATCATGAAGTGCGACAAGATTCTCACCGTGCCCAACGTGCAGGCGATCCACGGCCTGCGCCTGCAAAAGGTGCCGTACACCAAGTACGTGTTCGCTAACGCCGAGTTCGTGATCCCGCACCCCAACGACGGGCATACCTTCGACCTGCAAGACAAAAACAGCTTCACGATGTTCAACGCCATCGATGCCGAGAAAATGGAAATGGCTTTCCAGGTGATCGTCGACGGTAACCTGGACAACTCCGACGCCGACTACACCGGCAAATACGCTGCCAGCACCTGCTACAACTCGGAGAAGGCCTACGACCTGGGCGGCATGATGCGCAACGAGCGCGATTGGGTGGTGGTGTTCAACATTCCGCGTATCGAAGCCGCGATCAAGGCCGGCAAATTCATTCACCTGGACGGCTCCAAAGTGCCGGTGGTCGATGGCCGCAAGACCGATGGCAAGGACTCCGAGTTCACCCGCTACATCCCCGTGCCGAAGAATCCCCACGGGCTCAATACCTCGTCGGACGGCAAATACTTCATCGCCAACGGCAAGCTGTCGCCCACCGTCTCGATGATCGCCATCGACCGCCTCGATGACCTGTTCGCCGACCGCTTCAAAGACCCTCGCGAAGTGATCGTCGCCGAGCCGGAACTGGGCCTGGGGCCGCTGCACACCACGTTCGACGGACGCGGCAATGCCTACACGACCTTGTTCATCGACAGCCAGGTGGTGAAGTGGAACATGGACGAGGCGATCCGCGCCTACAAGGGTGAGAAGGTCAACTACATCAAGCAGAAACTCGACGTGCAGTACCAGCCCGGCCACAACCATGCCTCCCTGACCGAAACCAGCGAGGCGGACGGCAAATGGCTGGTGGTGTTGTGCAAGTTCTCCAAGGACCGTTTCCTGCCCACCGGTCCGCTGCACCCGGAGAACGATCAACTGATCGACATCTCCGGCGAGGAAATGAAGCTGGTGCACGACGGCCCGGCCTTCGCCGAACCCCACGACTGCATCCTCGCCCGGCGCGACCAGATCAAGACCCAGAAGATCTGGAACCGCAACGACCCGTTCTTCGCCGGCACCGTGGAGCTGGCCAAGAAAGACGGCATCAACCTGGAGACCGACAACAAAGTCATCCGTGACGGCAACAAGGTGCGGGTCTACATGACGTCGATGGCGCCGGCCTATGGCTTGACCGAGTTCACCGTCAAGCAAGGCAACGAGGTGACGGTCACCATCACCAACATCGACCAGATCGAGGACGTTTCCCACGGTTTTGTCATGACCAACCATGGCGCGAGCATGGAGATCAGCCCGCAACAGACCTCATCGATCACCTTCATCGCCGATAAGGCTGGCTTGCATTGGTACTACTGCAGCTGGTTCTGCCATGCCCTGCACATGGAGATGGTCGGGCGCATGCTGGTTGAAAAGGCCTGAGACGGCTTATCAAGGAGGCAGGTTCAATGACTGGGAACACGCAGCAACCTGCGGGCCATGCTCGCCAACCGGTCATTGCGCTGGTGCTTTGTTTGATGTCGGGCGGTGCGCTCGCCGCGCCGCAGCCGATCACCAATCTGCCTTTGCAGGCCGAGGGCGACCAGCACTGGCGTCTACCTGCCGGGCAATACCAGGGCTCGTTCAGCATCGACCAGCCGATGACGCTCACCTGTGCGCCGGGCGCTGTGTTCCAGGGGCAGGGCGAGGGCAACGGGTTGATCATTCGCGCGCCGAACGTCCAGGTCCAGGGCTGCACGTTCCTGGACTGGGGACATGACCTGACGGCCATGAACGCTGCCGTATTCATTCAGCCCGTCGCTCAGGGTGCGGTGGTTCGCGCAAACCGGATGCAGGGCCAGGGCTTCGGCATCTGGGTCGATGGCACGCGGGACGTGAGCCTGATCGACAACCGCATCCAGGGCGACCCCAGCCTGCGCTCCCAGGATCGCGGCAATGGCATTCATCTGTATGCCGTGCACGGTGCCCGCGTCATCGGCAACCAGGTGCGCGAAACCCGCGACGGCATCTACATCGACACCTCCAGCGGCAACCTGTTGCAGGGCAATACCCTGGAGGACCTGCGCTATGGCGTGCATTACATGTTCGCCAACGATAACCGCCTGCTGGACAACGTCACCCGGCGTACTCGCACCGGTTATGCCTTGATGCAAAGTCGTCAGCTGACCGTGATCGGCAACCGTTCCGAACAGGACCAGAACTACGGGATCCTGATGAACTACATCACCTATTCCACCCTGCGCGACAACTTCGTCACCGACGTGCGCGACGGGTCTACCGGCGACACCATGATCACCGGCGCGGAGGGCAAGGCCCTGTTCATCTACAACTCGTTGTTCAACCGCATCGAAGGCAATCACTTCGAACGCAGTGCGGTGGGCATCCACCTGACTGCCGGCTCGGAGGACAACCGCATCGCCGGCAACGCCTTCGTCCATAACCAGCGCCAAGTCAAATACGTCGCCACCCGGCTGCAGGAATGGTCGGCGGAGGGGCGCGGCAATTACTGGAGCGACTACCTGGGTTGGGATCGCAACGGTGACGGGGTAGGGGACGTGGCCTATGAACCCAACGACAACGTTGATCGCCTGCTGTGGCTGTACCCCCAGGTACGGCTGTTGATGAACAGTCCGGGGATCGAACTGCTGCGTTGGGTGCAGCGGGCGTTCCCGGTGATGAAATCCCCTGGGGTCATGGACAGCCATCCGTTGATGGAAACCCCGGTCCATCCCCCATCACGCAACAGTGCGCAGGAGGACGCGTCTTGAACGTCGTCGAGATCGAAGGCGTCAGCCAACACTACGGCGACGTCGCAGTGTTGCGCGGGCTGAACCTGAATTTGGCCCAGGGCGAAGTGCTGGGCCTGTTCGGGCACAACGGTGCGGGCAAGACTACGACCATGAAGTTGATACTCGGCCTGCTGCGGGCCAGCGAAGGCCAGGTGCGTGTCTTCGGTCGAGCGCCCAGCGACTCGAGCGTGCGGCAGATGCTCGGCTACCTGCCGGAGAACGTCATGTTCTACCCGCAGTTGAGTGGGCTGGAAACCCTGCGTCACTTTGCCCGGCTCAAAGGCGCGGCACCGGAACAGGTCGAGCGTTTGTTGGAGGAGGTAGGGCTGGCAGATGCGGCCCGGCGGCGCGTGCGAACCTATTCCAAGGGCATGCGTCAACGCCTTGGCCTGGCGCAAGCCTTGCTCGGCCAGCCGCGTCTGTTGCTGCTGGACGAACCGACCGTGGGCCTGGACCCCATCGCCACCCAGGACCTCTATCAACTGCTTGATCGCCTGCGCTGGCAGGGCACCAGCATCATTCTCTGCTCCCATGTCCTGCCGGGGGTCGAGGCGCACATCAACCGCGCCGCGATCCTGACCCAGGGGCGTCTGTTGGCCTTGGGCAGTCTGGCTCGGTTGCGCGAAGACGCAGGGTTGCCGACCTTGATCCGTGCTTCGGGGTTGGTTCGTTCCGCGCAGTTGCTGCAACGCTGGCGCAGCGAAGGGCATGTCACCCAGGGTTGGGGCGCGGCAGGCTTGCAGGTGTCCGCGCCGGACGGCAGCAAGCTCGTCTTGCTGCGGCAGTTGCTGGCCCAGGACAACCCGACGGATGTCGAGATCAAGCCGCCGTCCCTGGAGGATCTGTACCGCCATTACATGGTCCGCGCGGCGGCCGAGGAGGCCAGCTCATGAACCCGATCTGGAACATGGCCCGCAAGGAATTCAGCGATGGCTTGCGTAATCGCTGGCTGCTGGCGATCAGCCTGTTGTTCGCGGCGCTGGCCATCGGCATCGCCTGGCTCGGCGCGGCGGCCTCTGGCCAATTGGGGTTTACCTCGGTGCCAGCGACGGTGGCGAGCCTGGCCAGCCTGGCGACGTTCCTGATGCCCTTGATCGCCTTGCTCTTGGCCTACGACGCGATTGTCGGCGAAGACGAGAGCGGCACTTTGCTGCTGTTGCTCACCTATCCGTTGGGGCGCGGTCAGTTGCTGCTGGGCAAGTTCGTCGGTCAGGGCCTGATCCTGACCCTGGCGACGCTGATTGGCTTCGGTTGCGCGATGCTGGCCATTGCCCTATTGGTGGACGATATCGAACTGAGCCTGCTGCTCTGGGCCTTCGGCCGCTTCATGTTGTCCACCACCTTGCTCGGCTGGGGCTTTCTCGGGCTGGCCTATGTGCTGAGCAGCCTCTCGGCGGAAAAGTCCACCGCAGCCGGGCTGGCGCTGGGGGTGTGGTTTTTCTTTGTGCTGGTGTTCGACCTGGTGCTGCTGGCGCTATTGGTGCTTAGCGAAGGCCGGTTCAGCCCGGACCTGTTGCCGTGGTTGCTGCTGTTCAACCCCACGGATGTGTATCGGCTGATCAATCTGTCCGGGTTCGATCCTGCGTCCAGCGGCGCCGCCGTGCTGACCCTGGGCAGCGACCTGCCGGTGTCGGGGCCTTTGCTGTGGGTGTGCCTGTGGCTGTGGGTGGCATTGCCGTTGTGGTTGGCTTATCGGTTGTTCAATCGCCGGTGTCCGTGATTTCTGATGTTTATAAGGGAGCATGCAACGATGAACAGGCTGTATTTCAAGGCGAGCCGTCTCTTGGCCGGGGTGTTGGTGTGCCTGGCGCTGGTGGCGTGTGACAAAGCCCCGCCACCGGTCAGCGAGGCGGCGCTGGCGTTTCACCCCACTGACGAATGCCACGTCTGCGGCATGGTCATCAACGACTTTCCCGGGCCCAAGGGCGCAGCGGTCGGCGCGGGGAACGTCAGGAAGTTCTGCTCGCCGGCGGAGATGCTTGGCTGGTGGTTACAGCCGGAAAACCACCGCGCCGATGTGCAACTGTACGTCCACGACATGGGGCGCAGCCATTGGGATACGCCGGATGATGCTCATCTGATCGATGCCAGGACCGCTTATTTCGTGATCGGCTCCGGGCTCAAGGGCGCCATGGGCGTGGTCCTGGCCTCGTTCTCCGACGCCCAGGCGGCGGAAAAACTCGCCAGGGACACCGGCGGCCGGGTGTTGCGCCTGGACGACATTGACCAGCAGTTGTTGGGGCAGGCGACGGCCATGTCGCCGATGAGTCATTGATGGACTAGTCCTGGAGGGCGGAAGACTCAGATCCCATCAAATGTATCCACTCCGAATCTCCTGTGGGAGAAAGGCGCGAGCCAGCTCTATAACCACCTGGGCGTGGTGAAGAACGAGGCCATTTCCGAGCGGGCCAGTGCCGAGCCGAAGTAGGGGCCTTGCACATGGTCGCAAGCGACGCTGCGCAGTTGGCTGAATTGCCGGGCGTTTTCGATGCCTTCGGCGGTGACCATCAGCCCTACGCTGCGGCTCAATCGGATCATCGCCAGGACGCCTTCCTGGTCATGTTCCAAGCCCAGCTGCGCGAGGATATTGCGATCGAAGCGGATGCCATCGAACGGCTGGTTCAATACTTCGCGAAGGGATGCGATGCTCGTGCCGAACTTGTCGATGTTGATCCGTACGCCGAGATCTTTCAGGGCATGAAGGGTGCGGGCGACGGTCTTATGGTCGGCCAACAGCACCCCTTCGGCCACTTCCAGGGTCAGCCGATGAGGCTCCAGGCCGCTTGCGTCAAGGGCCGTTTGCACCTGGTTGAGCAGAAAGCTGCTGCTGAACCACTTGGGCGAAACCGCGACGGACACGCTGACGGCGGTCGGCCAGGTAGCTGCTTCCTCACAGACGTTGATCAGCATCCAGGTCCCCAGTTCTTCCAACTGGCCTGACGCTTCGGCGACCGGTATGAAGTCGGACCCGCCCAGTTCACCTTTTTCGGGATGATGCCAGAAGGTCTGGGCTTCAAAGCCATGCAGTTGCTCGGCGCTCACGTTGAAGCGCGGTAGATAACGCAGCTCCAGCTGATCCTCCTGCATCGCATCACGTAGTTGTTGCTCGTATCGTCGACGGTCGCGGGCCACATTGCCCATGGCCTCGACATATACGCGCCAGGTATTACGACCAGCCGCCTTGGCCGCATACAAGGCAATATCAGCGTGGCGCAATAATTCATCGGCATGTTCGTCGCCGGGTTGCGACCAGACAACGCCGATGCTCACCCCCAGGTACAGGGTATTACCGTCCAGGTGCATGGGGCGTTGCATGCAATCGATCAAGCGCTCACAGAGTTGATCGAGATCGTGCGCATTGCCCGGGTCGGGCATGACGATGACAAACTCATCACCGCCCAGACGGGCCACCAGATCGGTGTCGCGCACGTTTTGCTGAAGGATATGGGCCACCTCCCTGAGCACCTTGTCCCCCACGGCATGCCCCAGGGAATCGTTGACCGGTTTGAACCGATCCATGTCCAGGTTCAACACCGCCAGCGAGGTACCGTCAGATCGATCCAGGTGCTTGCGCAGGCAATCGAACAGATGGTTTCGGTTGGCCAGGCCGGTCAGCGGGTCGTGCAGGGAAAGATGCTTGATCTGCGCCAGGGCCCGTAGCTCGTCGGTGATATCGGTGGCGGTGCCGCGAAATCCCAACGCGCCGGATTCGATGGCCCGCACCGACAGCTTGCAGGTGCGGATGCGCTGGTTGCGTGCGGTGTACTCGCATAACAGTGGGGCGGATGAGGCGCTGTCGGCGCCGCCGAGCAACCATTGAGCAATCGAAATCGAGCCACCGTGGGGGTGCAGCAGCCGGTAGAGGGGCTTGCCCAACCACTCGGTAGGGCTGAACCCGGTCACTTGTTCGAAGCGATCAGACAGGTAGGTCAGCGTCCCGTTCGAGTCGATCTCCCACAGCCAGTCAGAGGACACTTCGGCAATGTCTCTGAAGCGTTCTTCACTGCGTTCCAAGGCCTTGCGGTGAGCCAGTAAGCTGGTGTACTGGCGCTCCTGTGCGCGGAGCATGGCCAGGGCATGGCGTAACACGGCCAGCGCCAGAAAGGCCAAGACCAGTAATGCCAGGGCCAGCAAGGGCAGCAGGATCCTGCGCAGATCCTGACCCGGCGTCGATGGCCGCCATGCCAGGGCCTCTTGGGTCAAGTTGTCGAGCAGCACCTGGGCGGTATCACTGGGGCCCGGTGTTCTGGCGATATGGGCATCGGGCAGGGCAAAGTCCCGCGCCAGGCCTTGCAGGGCGGCGGAATCGAGGACTTTTACGAACAGCAGCAGGCTGGGCGGGCCGGGGATTTCGGCCACGCTATCGTCCGTGCCGGTGGTGATGGCGGAAGTGGCGACGAACGCGGGCATGCCGTCGTGATGCAACAGTTCGACGACAACTTCATCGCGGTTCTCCGATGCACTGGCTTTTTCCTCCAATGCGCGCAGGTTGCCGGTCAGCCATGTGTCGGCATCGACCTCATCCATCTTGCCATCGATCACCGAATAGACGGTTTTACCTGTCGGGGAAATGACAAACACCGCCTGGTAACCGTAGAGCGAGTAAACGCTGCTGCCGACATTTTCCTGGTCGTAGGCCCACTCTTTGTCCATTTCGACATGCAAATGCCGGTAAGCATCGCTCCACTTGGAATAATCGCTCAGGTCCCGCCCGATGCCCGTGCGGATACCATCAATGGCCCGCTGGGCAAAAAACAGGCTCTGTTCACGGGCGCGCTGGTCCTGGACCTGGGTGATGTTGAGCAACACGGCGATCGCCAATGCGGACATGACAAACAGCAGGAGCATGATGGCCGGGAAGGTACGACGGGTGAAGCTTCGGGTTGGCGAGCCCGGGGAAAGAACGATTGAGTCGTTGCCAGCATCTTCAGTCATAAATAAGTCATCAGCCAAAAGCGATTTCACCCGCACCTGTCCTTTATCGGCTGTAGGGCTGATTAACTTAGTGGTGGTCGTAATTGGTGCACAGGGGCGCGTTGACGTGCAGGTTTTTGGCGTTGTTGATGATGCGGCTATTTTGATTATTTATTGCTGAAAAGTTTTGATAATTCGTTTTTGCTATCATTTTCTTCGTATTTTAAGACATAGTTTGCAATCCTTGAGCAGCCGGCAATCTCTAGAATACGGTGTATTGGATCCAATCTGGTTCGCCTCTCGCGAATCGATCCAGTGGCTGTTGTCCTCAAGGAGACGAACGCATGATGCTCAGCGACCCTTCCCTCAAATACCGCCATTTCTCCACCGTGGACTTGCCTGACCGGCAATGGCCGTCCAAGGTCCAGCGCCAGGCACCGACCTGGTGCAGCGTCGACATGCGCGATGGCAACCAGGCGCTCATCGAGCCGATGAACGCCGAGCGCAAGCGGCGGTTCTTCGAGCTGTTGGTCAAGACCGGCTTCAAGGAGATTGAGGTGGGTTTCCCCGCCGCTTCGCAGACCGATTTCGACTATGTGCGTGAGTTGATCGAGGGCAACAAAATTCCACCGGACGTGACCATCCAGGTCATGACCCAGGCGCGTACGCATTTGATCGAGCGAACCTTCGAAGCGCTGAAGGGCGCCCCGCGTGCCATCGTTCATGTCTATAACGCCACCGCACCGGTGTTCCGTGATGTGGTGTTCGGGGTCGATAAAGCCGGTTGCATCAAGATTGCCACCGATGCAACGCGGGAAATCAAGGCGCTGATGCAGCAGTACCCGCAGACCGAGTGGACGTTCCAGTATTCGCCGGAAACCTTCTGTTTCACCGAGCTGGATTTCGGCCTGGAGATTTGTGAGGCCGTGGCCGCGCAATTCGAGCCCACCCCGCAGAACAAAATGATCCTCAATCTGCCGACCACCGTGGAGGTCTCCACCGCGAACGTGTTTGCCGATCAGATCGAATGGTTCTGCCGTCACTTCAGTCGTTTGGACAGCGTGATCATCAGCGTCCATCCGCACAACGACCGCGGCACCGGTGTCGCCACGGCCGAGCAGGCTTGCCTGGCGGGTGCCCAGCGGATCGAAGGAACGCTGTTTGGCAATGGCGAGCGTACCGGTAACGTCGATATCCTCACGCTGGCAATGAACCTCTATACCAGCGGGATTTCCCCACGGCTGGACTTTTCCGACATCGTGCATGTGCAGCGTGAAGTCGAGTACTGCAACCAGTTGCCGACCCACCCGCGGCATCCCTATGCCGGCGAGCTGGTATTCACGGCGTTTTCCGGTTCGCATCAGGACGCGATCAAGAAAGGCTTTGCCGCCCGCAACGCCCACCCCGACGGGTTCTGGGAAGTTCCTTACCTGCCCATCGACCCGGCAGACATGGGGCGCAGCTATGAGGCGGTCATCCGCGTCAACAGCCAGTCCGGCAAGGGCGGCGTGGCCTACCTGCTGGAGCAATACGGCATCGTCCTGCCGCGGCGCCTGCAAATGGAGTTCAGCGGCCTGGTCCAGCAAGTGGCTGACGATACAGGCCGGGAGATCACCAGCGAGATGATCCTGGAGTGTTTTACCGAACAGTACCTCACCGAAGGGATGCCTTACCGGCTCGGCAAACCGCAAGTGGTCAGCGAAGGTGACACGACCTACATCGATGCGCGGTTGGTCGGACCACAGGGCCCGGTGCACCTGGCCGGCGAGGGTAACGGCCCGTTGGCGGCCATGGTCGATGCGCTCGCCGCCTGCGGCATCAACCTGGATATTGCCGATTACCATGAGCATGCGACGCGTGACGGAGCTCAATCCGAAGCAATTGCCTACGTCGAGATCCGCTTGGGCAGCCAGTTCATCTTTGGCGCGGCGCGCGATGGCAGCTTCCTGTCGGCGTCCTTGAAGGCCTTGGTGAGCGCCGTCAACCGGGCGACCCGCAGCGGCTTGCTTGGCTCGCTGAAGACCTCAGCGTCGGCCCGGATACACCATTAAAATGCAAACCCTGTGGCAGCAAGCGCCCTCGCCACGGGGTATTTGCCTGGCGATCACTCCGCCAACAACACCGCCGCATCGAAACCCACCCGCAAGTTGCCCCAATGACGGCCGCCGAAGAAGAAGGGTACGTCGATCTCGGTCATGATTTCCCCGGTATCGCGCAGGTAGGTCTGGAGCAGGAAGCGCTGGACGTTGCCCGCTGCGCGCAGGCCGATCGGGTCGCCGAAGATCCGTTTGTTGCGGCATACCGGCAGGTCGACTGTGCGATCACCCGTGGGCGGCTTCGACACCCAGCTGTTGTTCACCGGGCAATAGCCCTTGGTATCGACGATAAACGACACCTTGCCACCCGGCGTGCTGCGGGTGAGCTTGTCGCATTCTTCCTGGCAGACCTGGGCAAAGCGTTCGGTATAGCCGGTCATGTATTGCTTGGGGTCGGTGCCGGGGATCAATTGGTAGTTCTGGTCGAACAGGTTGAGGCCTTCCTTTTGCAGCGCTTCCAGGCGTACCTGGAGGATGTCGCGGCACTGGCTGGCCCGGGTGATGGCGGCATCCAGCTTGCCGTGGCCGAGCACGAACCGACCCAACAGCGCCTGCACTTTTTCGGCAACACCGGAGAGGTCACGGGTCGCCGTCGCCGAATGCTGCATACGCTGGTCGATCAACTGGCTATC